>CAZROJ010000161.1:0-11447 GCA_964601665.1 uncultured Pirellulaceae bacterium | reverse complement strand
GGATTGCACCTCGGAGAGGCGATTCGCTTTTAGCGGTTGAGCGATGTTGGGCTCAAGCTGCCAAAAAAGTGACGCTGCGTTGTTTGGGGGACGCAGGTTCCTGGGCGGCAAAAGCCCAGCGGATAGTCGCAGCTTCGAGGCGGTGTTTCCAACATTTGGAAACCCAGGCCAGCAAATGACTTGGTCATGTGCCATGCCGAACGAAGTGTCTGGCGATAGGCTGGCAGAGTTTGGCCGTAACGCTCCAACGCGACGTCTTCAAAGTACAGCGGCTGGTACCTGATGTCGGGAGCTTGCCAAGCAAATACTTTGTAAGTCGCACCGACTGGCATGCCACTGCGACCAAATTTGGAAAGCAGTGCGGAGCGATCATCAGGAGTACGACCGCTTTCGGCAAGGCTGATGTTGACGTCGCCGATGGTTCTTGTTGGCCAGTTGGAGAGCGTGTCTTGTCGCGGGTTCGGATTGGCCGTGGCGTCGTCTTCAGATCCATTTTCGTCGTCCGCTTGGTCATCTGAATCGCCGTCTAAAGTTTCGGACAGTGCGTCGTTTAAAGTTTCGGCTTCAAACTGTGGTCGCGATTCTTCGGACTCGTTTTGAGCAAACGCTGTCGCTGGAACGAGCGTCGCTAACAACAGCAACAAGAGTGTTATTCGTAACATTTCAAGGCTCAACAAATTCGGCGGACGTACGCGTTTGTTATCGTCCACTACGATTCGAATGATCTTAAAAATAGTTACGTCAGTCGCGGTTTTCCTAACCGGAATTGATTGCCATGGCACTCGAGGGTCCAAGCCAGCGATCGCCTAAAGTTCGTGGCTCGGTTCGTTCGTTTGTAGCCCGAATTGGGCGGTTTATTGTTATTTGCCTGTAATAATGGCCTTTTTTTCGTCATCCAGCCAATTGCGGCGGCCCAAAAGTCTCTGCGGCCTGTTGGATCCGTTAAAATTTATGTAATCGGAACGGCACGCAACCGGAACTCGACGTAAAAGTACGCAAGCAACGGCTCAAACACGGAATCGAAGTTATGAAATGTAGCGACCATCGACTTAGTCGCAGGAATCTGTTGACCGTTGGAGCGATCGGCGGCATCGGTTTGACGCTGACTGATTTTTTTCGGTTGAAAAAAGCTCAGGCTGACCAAAAGGATTTTCCGAATCGCCAAGGCACCGCTAAGTCGGTGATCTTTATTTTCCTGCCCGGCGGTATGGCTCAGCAAGAATCTTTCGATCCCAAACCGTATGCGCCGTTAGAGTTTCGTGGGCCACTGCGAAGTATCCCGACCAAAATTGCGGGCGAACAAATTGGCCAATGGTTTCCGCAGACGGCTAAGATTACCGACAAGATCTCAATCATTCGATCGATGACCCACGGCGAAGCGGCTCATGAACGTGGCGTGCACAACATGTTTACTGGCTACCGGCCGAGTCCGGCTCTGCAGTACCCGAGCATGGGCAGCGTTGTCTCGCACGAGTACGGGCCGCGGAATAATTTGCCGCCCTACGTTTTGATTCCCAACCAAACCAATCCCTATCAAGGCACGGGCTATCTGAGTTCGTCGTTTGCGGGTTTTAGCTTGGGTTCGGATCCGGCTCAAAAAGGATTTCGTGTCCGCGACTTGGAGCTGCCGGCGGGCGTGACGGCGGAACGTTTTGCCAAACGTCAAAAACTGTTGGACGTGGTAAATAATCATTTTCGACAGCGAGAGCAGACGGACGCCATTGAATCGTTGGATACTTTTTATCAGCGGGCCTACAGTTTGATCGGTTCGGAAAAGGCTCGTGAGGCTTTCAATATCGACAAAGAACCGAAAGCGGTTCGCGATACCTACGGACGAAATCAAGCGGGCTCGCGGATGTTGCTGGCGCGGCGGTTGGTGGAATCGGGCGTTCGGTTTGTAACGCTGACTTATGGTGGCTGGGATCATCACGACAATATTGATCGCGGCTTTCGTGCGTCGGCACCTAGTTTGGATAAAGCTTACGCGGCGCTGATCAATGACTTGGATCAGCGTGGGCTGTTGGATTCAACGCTTGTTTGTTTGTGTTCGGAATTTGGTCGGACCCCCAAAATTAATCAGACGGGTGGCCGTGATCATTGGCCCAAGGTGTTCAGCACTTTGATGGCCGGCGGCGGGGTAAAACGAGGTTTGGTTTATGGTTCGTCCAACGCGACCGCTTCGGAACCCGAAGAGAACCCTTTGACGGTCGAGGACTGGGCGAAAACGATCTACCACTGCATCGGCATCAATGGCGAAAAAGAATTGATGGCTCCGGGGGCTCGGCCGATCGAAATCGTGGATGGCGGCAGCGTTTGTCATGACCTGTTGGTCTGATCCAAATCGTTTCCGGGTTATTTTAAAAAAGCAAGCGATGGGATGAAATTGAGAACCAAAATGCTGCGCAACTATCAACATCCTGTTTTCTTTTGCGGCTGCTTCGTTGCGTTGTGTTTATTCGCCGCATTCGAGGCAAGTGTCGTTGAGGCTTCGACGCCGCGGTTGTCGGTGATCCTCCCGCGCGGTGTCCAGCGGGGGCATGAGCACACGATCGAATTTGTGGGCGACCGGCTGTCGACGACTGAAGAGGTGTTTTTCTATGACGACGGAATGACGGCTCTGGAAATCAAAGCGATCAACGACAAAAAAGTTCAGGTCAAAATCAAGGTCGATGCGGATTGCCGGCTTGGCGAACATTTTGTTCAGCTGCGAACGAAACATGGCGTCTCAGATTACCGCAGTTTTCACATCGGCCATTTGCCGAGCATTGCCGAAAAGGAATCCAATAACGATTTCGAAACGGCTCAGCCGATCGAGCAAAATGTAACCATTGATGGCTTGATCACCTCCGGCGACGTGGATGTTTTTTCGTTTGTCGCCAAGCAGGGGCAGCGGCTGTCATGTGAAGTCCAAGCAATGCGGTTGGGGCAGTTTTTTGATTCGACGATCGAATTGTACGATGCCGCTAAAAAACGAATCGCTTGGTCGGACGATAGTGCCTTGGGTAAGCAAGATGGTTTTTTTAGCGTGACGGTGCCCGAGAGCGGAAAGTATTTTGTGCTTGTTCGCGACGTAGAATTTGGTGGCAGTGGGGCAACACGCTACCGGCTGCATGTTGGTGATTTTTTTCGGCCGGCCATCGTTTTTCCGCTGGGCGGCCAACCGGGGCAAAAGGTGGAGCTTGAATTTTTGGCCGACCAAGGGCCGGCGTTTGCGGTGGCAAAACACGAGGTGACGCTGCCCGGAAATCCGGGTGACCGCTTGCTGGGACTGCCCGAGAATTTGACCAGCCCAACGCCTTTGAAGTTCCGGATTAATGATCTGGAGAATGCGTTTGAGCAACCTAAAAATCAAGGCTTCACGGAAATCAAAAACCCACCAGCGGCCCCGATTGCACTCAACGGTCGAATCGAGGCGCCCGGCGATATCGATTTTTATAAATTCAAAGCCAAAAAGGGCAAAACGTATCGCGTGCATACTTATGCTCGGGAGTTGGGTTCAGGTTTGGATCCCGTCAATCACGTTTATGGCCCCGATAAAAAGTTTATTCGCTACAGCGATGATGTGAGCCGGAAGGCAGATTGTCAGCTGGATTTTACGGCTTCTGCGGGCGGTGATTATTATGTTCGGGTGACGGATCATTTGGGACGCGGCCAGCAGAATTTTGTTTATCGAATTGAAATAACCGAACGCCAGCCGGAATTGGCGTTCGGGATCAAACGAGTGGACCGTTACAGCCAGCAGCGCCAGACGATCGCAGTGCCGCGCGGAGGCAGGTATGCGGTGCTGATGGATTTTCAGAAACAGGCGTACGACGGCGAGGTCACGTTGGTGTCAGGAAATTTGCCGTTGGGGCTGGCGCTACAGGCTCAGCCGATGCGGCGAGGCATCAATCGAATGCCGGTTGTTTTTGAAGTCGATGAAAACGCGAAGCTGGGCGGCCAGTTGGTGGAGTTTAAAGCCGAGGGAAAGATCGACGATGAGAATTCGGTCGTAGGCCAGTTTCGCAACCATGCGGACCTGTCGCTCGGGCCGCCCAATAACGCGGTTTATTACAGCGGACGGGTCGACAAATTAGCCATGGCGGTCGTCGAACGCCTGCCCTTCTCTGTTGACTTGGAAGAGCCCAAAGTTCCGCTGGTGCGAAATGGTCAGATGCAGATCCCGATCGTGGTTAATCGCGACGAGGGTTTCGATGCTCCGATTCGTGTCGAATTCCCGTATCGACCAGCGGGTATCGGTGCCCGAGGCTACGTGACGATTCCAAAAGGGAAATCTTCGGGTGTGTACGCGATCAACGCCAACTCCAAAGCCTTGCTAGGGGAATGGCCGATCTGCTTCATCGCTTCGGCTAACCTTAAAGGACCGGCTTGGACGGCCAGCAATTTAAAAACGTTAGAGGTGGGCGAGCCGTACGTGACGGCAAAGATTCAGCGGTTAAGCCTTGAACGTGGTCAGTCGGGCGAGCTTATTTGCTCGCTTGCACATTTGAGTCCGTTCGAAGGTCAAGCCACGGCACGAATTTTGAACGGTCCGCCGAATGTCACGATCGAGTCGGAAAAGAAGTTTACCAAGGACACCAAAGAGCTGAGATTCAAAGTCGTGACGACGGATAAAAGTCCGGTCGGCAAGCACGCATCGTTGTTTTGCCAAGTGCTAGTGCCGCTCAATGGCCAGCAAATGGTTTCTCGTGCTGCCAATGCCACAATTTTGATTAAACCGGTGGTTCAAAAAAACAAGCAAGTTGTGAGTAAGGAAACACCATGAATTGGATGATGCTTCGACTCAAAGATACTTCCGTCGTTCCGTTGGCGGTGGCAAGCTGCGTGATCGCAATGCTGCTGGCGGCGTTGGATACGACAGAGGTGGGTTCGTCGGCAGAAAATCTGCGAACCAATTTGAACGCCTTCGCTGCTGGGCTGGACGAACCTCGTGATGACACCGAATCGACTAACACCGGGTCGGTCAAGACCGGGGCGTTCAAGGCCGGGGCGGTCAAGACCGGGGTGACGGCCGACGGCAAAGCTAAGAAAACTGAAACGGCAATCCGCGAAACTGGCCAACCTTATCCAGTGGATTTGAAGGTTTGGCCCAGTCGTATTTCGTTGACCAGTGGCATCGATCGCCAGTCCATGGTGGCTCAGCTGGTGTTTTCAAATCAAGCGACCGTTGATGTCACGAACCAGATCCAGGCTAGCCCGAAAGACTCGATCGTGAAGTTTGAAAACGGCTATTGGCAACCGCTTGCCAACGGAGAAACGAAGCTAAATCTTAGCCACGGCGAATTCAAAAAAACGATTCCGGTCAGTGTTTCCGATTACGAAAAGATTCCCGGCGTTAGTTTCATCAACGATGTGATGCCCGTCTTTTCAAAAACCGGTTGCAACGCGGGCAGCTGTCACGGCGCCGCGCGGGGCAAGGATGGTTTTCAGCTGTCGCTGTATGGTTTTGATGCTCTGGGCGATTACCAGCGATTGACTCGCGAGCTTCCGGGCCGGCGAGTTGATTTGGCGGTGCCGGAAGATTGTTTGTTAATGGCAAAAGCCACCGGAGCTGTCCCGCATAGCGGTGGCGAGTTGATGACGAAGGATTCGGAGTATTATCAGACGTTGCTGCAGTGGTTGGAAACGGGGGCCAAGTATGACGCAGCCGCGCCGCCTCAAGTCACGTCGATTGAATTGTTTCCCGATTCGGCAGTGCTTCGTGGGAAAGGTTCCGAACAAACGCTCTCGGTCATTGCTCACTACGCCGATGGTACCGATCGCGACGTCACGTCGCTGGCCTATTTTTCGACGAACCGCGACAACGTTGCTGCGGTTAGTCAAACGGGCCAAGTCAAAGCTGGTGATCGCGGTGAAGCCTTTGTGATGAGTCGCTTTGATACGCACACGGTGGGCCGTCGCTTTATCGTGCTGCCGGATCAGGATCAATTCCAATGGCAGGATGTTCAACCGGCGAACTACGTTGACGATGCAATCTATGAAAAACTTAAACGGTTGCGAATTCAACCGTCGGAGATTTGTTCTGACAGCGAATTTATTCGGCGAGCCTATCTCGATATTTGTGGGCTGCTACCGACGGCGGAAGAGGTTCAGGATTTCGTGGCGGATTCATCGCCGGACAAACGATCCGAGTGTATCGACCGACTGCTCGACCGTGAAGAATTCACTGAGATGTGGGTGATGAAATGGTCTGAATTGTTGCAGGTTCGTTCGACTCGTTTGGTTAGCTACAAGGCGACTTTGTATTACTATGACTGGTTGAAAACAAAGCTGTCAAATAATGTCCCCATCGACCAAATGGTGCGGGAGTTATTGGGGGCGACTGGCGGTACCATGTCGACGCCTGAAGCGAACTTTTATCACGCCGAACCCGACAATAAAAAAATGTCGGAAAACGTTGCTCAGGTTTTCCTCGGCATGCGAATTCAGTGTGCCCAGTGCCACAACCATCCGTTTGATCGGTGGACGATGGACGACTACTACGGCTTCAATGCGTTTTTTGCTCAGGTGGGCCGCAAGGTTTCTGACGATCCGCGCGAGCAAATTATTTACAATCGACGAAACGGCGAAGCGAAGCATCCGGTTACTAATAAAAACGTGAAACCGAAGTTTCTCGGCGGCATCGAGCCAGAAATTGCTCGGGAGGCAGACCGGCGTGCAATCGTGGCGGAGTGGATCACATCGCCAGAAAATCCTTACTTTGCCAAGAACTTGGCCAACATCGTTTGGGCTCATTTTTTGGGGCAGGGGATCATTGACGAAGTTGACGATGTGCGGGTCAGCAATCCGCCGGTGAACGAGCAATTGCTAGATCGTTTGGCGGCGAAACTGATTGAGTCGAAATACGATTTTAAAGATTTGGTTCGCGATATTTGCAATTCGAATACTTACCAGATGAGCACGCAGCCGAATGATTCCAACCGAGCGGATTTGACCAATTTTTCGCATGCGAGTTACCGTCGAATTCGAGCTGAGGTTTTATTGGACGCGATTAGCCAGGTCACGGAAACAAAAAACAAATTTAGAGGCCTGCCGTTGGGGGCGCGTGCGGTTGAAATCGCAGACGGGAACACCAGCAACTATTTCTTGAAGACGTTCGGCCGGTCCAGTCGAGAAACCGTTTGTTCGTGCGAAGTCAAAATGGAGCCAAGCCTGTCGCAGGCTCTGCATTTGCTAAACGGCGATACCGTGCATCGTAAGATTATCGCAGGTAAGGTCATTGAAAAGCTCGTCGGTCAGAAACTATCCGACCGCGATATTCTGAACCGTTTGTACTTGACCTGTCTGGCTCGCCAACCGACCGCAGAAGAAATCGAGGTTTTGGTCGCTCAAATCAAGCTTGAAGAAAATCGAAAGCTGGCGCTGGAAGATGTTTTTTGGGCGATTCTCAATTCTCGCGAGTTTGTTTTTAATCATTAAAAGATTTTGATTTTGGTAGCCGCGGGCGCTGATCAGCCATTTTTTTTGCTCGGTTCCGCGAGTTGCGAAAACTCTGAAGTATCATCATGTTATCTGCAATTCAAAAAACGATTCGACTGGTTTCGCTGGGGCTAGTTTTTTCACTGGCCGCTCAAGGCGTGGCTGAGGCTCAGTCTCCGAATCAAAAAATCAACTTTGACGACCACATCAAATCACTTTTGAATCGTCGTTGTAGTTCGTGTCACAACTCCAATCGTCGCGAAGGTGATCTTGATGTAACCAGCTATATTAATTTGATGCAGGGCGGTGGTTCGGGGACGGTGCTCGAGCCCAAGGACGTGGCGAGCAGCTATTTGTATGCCTTGGTCACGCATGAGGACTCGCCTGAAATGCCACCGAGTGGAAACAAAATTCCGGCCAACGAGATCAAACTGATTGCAGACTGGATCAATGGCGGATTGCTGGAAACAGCGAGTAGTAAAGCGGCCAAGGGTAAGCCCAAAGTCAACTTAACTTTGGCTGCGGCACCCACGGCTCGCCCCGCAACGACACCGATGCCCATGCGGATGCCATTGCAACCGGTCATCACGCCCCAAGTCGGTTCGGTAGCGGCGATGGTTGCCAACCCCTGGGCACCGTTGTTGGCGGTGTCCACGCCCAAGCAAATTTTGTTGTACCGAACTGACCGTCTTGAGTTGGCAGGTGTTCTTGAAAACCCGGCTGCGATTGCTAGATCCATGATGTTTAGTCGCAATGGTCAGTTTTTGATTGCTGGTGGCGGGCGAGATGGCGAATCGGGGGCGTCGCTGTTGTTCGATGTTCGCACGGGCGAATTGAAATCGACGTTGGGTGACGAACGAGACACGGTTTTGGCGGCTGATTTGTCTCCCAATCAAGCAACCGTCGCGATTGGCGGACCTTCAAAGCTGGTCAATTTATTGTCTTTGACGGACGAATCGAAACAACAACTGAAACGTCACACGGGTTGGGTAACGGCGTTGCAATTTAGCCCTGACGGGAAATTCCTTGCCACTGCCGACCGAAACGGCGGACTGCTCATTTGGGAAGCCGGCTCGGGGGCGTTTATCCAAAAACTCGACGGCCACCCGAAGGCTATTACTTCAATTTCATGGCGATCGGACAGCCAGTTTTTTGTTTCGTCTGGCGAAGACGGCGCGCTGAAAATTTGGAACCCTGATCAGCCCAAGGCAGTCAAGTCTTGGGGGGCACACGGCGGCGGCGCGCTCACGGCGGGCTATCGTCGCGATGGAACCATTTTTTCGGCCGGACGTGATCGGCTGGTCAAGTTGTGGAGGTCAGATGGAAAGGGCATTCGCACCTTTAAGGGGCTGAGCGATATTGCTGTCGCGGCTGCTGCGTGCGACGAAACAGATCGAATTTTTGCAGCGGACTGGACGGGCAAGATGCTGGCTTGGAATGTTGCCAGCGACAAACCCATTAAAACTTTGTCTGCGAACCCGCCGACGATCGATCAACGGCTCGAAACGGCGAATGCAAGCCTTGGCAAGGCGAAGGCGCGGTTGAAGGCGACTGACGAAACCACCCAAGCCACTGCGGCCTCGATTGTTTCGTTGACAAAGGCGTTGCAAACGAATGCCGTGACAGCGAAAAAAGTTAACCAGCAGATTGCGAACGTGAAAAAACGGAGCGTTTGGCTGCGGACGCAAGTTCGGGAAAATGCGACGGCTCAGTGGCAACGCATCGCGGGCCTGCGAGAGGATCACGAACAGCTGGCCAAACTGAATCAAGCGTTGGCGGCGGTAGATCAGGCAGTGGGGGCTTTGCCGGGCGACCAAGTGCTGGGCAATTCAAAACGGCATTTGGCTGAAAAAATTGCCATGGCCAACGCAAAGAAAAATTCGCTGCCCGATCAATTGCATTTTTGGCAGCGAGAAAGTGTTCGTTTGTCAGCAAGTTTGGATTCGGCCCGTCGGCAATGGAGGGCTGCGGTCGACAACAAAGCAAAGCTCGTTCGTCAACGACAAGCGATAAATAAGCAGATCGCTGCCAGTCAGGCGACGCTTGGCAAGCAGCAGGCTGCGAGTACCAAAGCCAAGCAAGAACAAGTTCGCTGGCAGCAGCAGGTCGTTCGGTGGACTGACGAGCGACAATTTATTCAGGCCTTGCGTCAGTTGGAGGCTCAGAAGTCGACGGCCCAGCAAAAACTGGGAGAGCACGAACCGATTGTTCAGGCGGCGAAGGCTGGTTTGGAAGAGGCGGCTGAGGCGTTGAAAAAAGCCGAACGGACGGCCGCGGAAAAGAAAGCCAAAATTAAGACAATCGAAAGCCAGATCGAAAAGCTTCGAAGTCCCGGCCGGTCAAGGGTGTCGCCGAGCCCAGTAGCATTGAACGCGCGTTAGCGGATTGGCTTTTGGGTTTGGAACTGGGGGCCGGAGTGTTGGCAGTCGTAATTTAATTCGATGGCGATCAAATGAGAGCAGGAGTGCGCTTGTCGAGTTTGATTTGTTAGACTTTGGGCTTCTCAATTTCTTAACGGCGGATGTCTTATGATTGCTTGTTTGCGTTTTGTTCAAGTTGTATTAATTCTAGTGTTCTTGGGCGGCATCAATCTGCAGCCGTCAGCCGGTCAAGATTGGCCGCAGTGGCGTGGCGGCGAGCGGGACGGTGTTCTGGTTCCGGCGATCAAGCAAGTCGTCGATCCGCCAAAGTTAAATTGGTCCAGCGATATCGCGGCAGGCTACAGCGGCCCGACCGTCGCCAAGGGCCGAGTTTATTTTATGGACCGGGTTGACGAGCCCAAGCAAATCGAGCGGGTCCACTGCTTGGACGAAAAAACGGGTGTACCGATTTGGATGTATCAATACGATGCCGTTTACAAAGGCATTGGCTACACGGCTGGACCGCGAGCGTCGGTGACCCTGTTCGAAGGCAAGGCTTACTCGATTGGATCGATGGGGCACGCGTTTTGTTTTGACGCCGCCAGTGGAAAAATTGTATGGCAAAAAGATTTTAACGCCGAGTATTCGATTTTGGCGAACAAGCGAATGCCGATTTGGGGGATTGCCGGTAGCCCGTTGGTGGCCGGTGAAAATGTGGTCTTTCATGTCGGCGGAAGTGACGGAGCCTGCGTGGTCGCGCTGGACCGAAAAACTGGAGAAGAAACGTGGCGAGCACTCGACGATCGAGCTCAGTATTCTGCTCCGGTTCTGATGGAGCAAAACGGACGACAGTCGATTGTTTGTTGGACGGGTGATTCTGTGGCGGCATTAAAGCCGGATGACGGAACCGTACTTTGGCGTTACGAATTTAGACCTCGCAACATGCCGATCGGTGTCGCGACGCCGATCATTCAAGGCGACCAAATTTTTGTGACTTCGTTTTATGATGGATCGCTAATGCTGAAAGTCAGTGATGACGGAGCGGCGGTCGAAAAAGTTTGGTCAGCTGTCGGCCCGAACGAGCGAGCGACGAAATCGTTGCAGTCGATTATTAGCACGCCAATTTGGATCGGTGATTATATTTACGGCGTGGATAGCTACGGGCAGTTGCGTTGTTTGGAGGCCGGCACGGGGGAGCGTGTTTGGGAGAATCTAGACGCGGTGCCGCGGGCTCGTTGGAGCACGATTCATTTTGTAAAGAACGGCAAGGAACCTGACGCGGCCATTTGGATGTTTAACGAGCGTGGAGAATTAATGCTGGGTAAATTGACGGCGGAAGGGTTCGAAGAAATTTCGAGGAACAAAATCATCGAGCCGACGACCAGTCAGTTGCGTCAGCGAGGTGGCGTTTGTTGGTCGCATCCAGCGTTTGCTAACGGCAGCATCATTATTCGAAATGACAAACAAATAAAAAGCTGGTCGCTATCAAAGTAGAAGTAACAGAATCATTTCGATTGCCGTTTGACGCCTTGGCAGTTTTTGGTGTAGACTGAGGGTTACAGTCGTCGACTGGTCAAAAGTGAGCCTCGCGAGGGGGAGCCGTGAATCGGGTCAGGCCTGAAACATGGAGCAGCTCTAAGCGGGGTACTCTTGTGCGGGGCTCTCTTT
>CAZROJ010000160.1:5760-11538 GCA_964601665.1 uncultured Pirellulaceae bacterium | reverse complement strand
GCCGTCGGCTCACTGGTTGTGGGATAAGCGCTTAACCAAGTCCAAGTCGGTCTTCAAGTCTTGTTATTCGGATTTTGGAAGTAGGACCGTTACGGTGGTTCCTTTTCCGATTCGAGTTTCAAATTCGATTCGACCGCCGAGTCGGCCAACTACGTTTTTTGCCAAAAACACGCCCAGGCCCATGCCTTTGCCCGGGGGCTTGGTCGTGAAAAATGGCTCGCTGACTCGTTTCAATTGTTCGTTCGACATGCCTGTTCCTTGGTCGCGGATTAGCCATTGCCAAAAACCTTTTTCCAAAGAAACATCCATCGAGACGGTATGGCCTTGGTTGTCGGAATCGAGTCCATTTTGGATCAGGGCTCGGATTGCTTGACATAATGCATCGCAGGGAACGGACAAAAATTGTTTGTCCGCGTCCGATGGCAAGGTTAATTTGATGCGACCCTGTTCAACAACGCCTTCGATAGCGATTCGGGAAATATCGTCGATCGAAATTTTTTCAATCGAAGCCCCGATCGATTCGCCCGCGTGCGAGGACATTCGATCGATAATGCTTCGGCAGCGATCGAGTTCGCGACGAATCAGATGAACGTCATCGATAACGTCTTCGGCACCGGGGAAATCGGGAGGATGCTGTTCAAAGGCCTGTTCGACATCCCGCGCGACAATCGCAATCGTGCTCAGCGGCGTGGCAAGTTCATGAGCGGTCCCGGCGGCCAAGGTTCCAAGTGCTTCGACTTTATCACTGTTGGCTTGAAGTTGCTGCACGGTTCGGATTTGTTTTTGTTGCTCGTGCAGTTCGTCGGTCAGCCGAGTCATGAAGTAAACGATGACGCTCGAGCACGTTCCAAATGCAACCAGCAATCCCATGTGCAAGATTGAGATTACGCCGGTGCTGCGGATGGATTCCAAGCCAGAATTCAATTGCGGAATGTCGTGGTGTTCAAATTGTAAAAAAGCAAAGCAGCAGAACGTAAGCAAGTTGATGCCCCATGCCCAGTATCGATTTAGCAGCAGTGCTGACAGACTTAGATTGACAAAGAAAAACAGGCAGAACGGATTGTTGGGGCCGCCGGTGGCGAATAATAAAGTCGTCAGCGAAAAAATATCCATAATCAAAACGAAGCCCAGCGTGAGATTCCATGGGCGAATTGGGTCGATGTGGTTGAAATCGCTCGCGGGTTCTTGACCAATCCAACGCGCAATCCAAAACGCGAGGGCTAGATTGGATAAGAGTGTTACCGCGATCACGCTGGCCATGGCCCACGCCATGGGAATTTCGATATTGAACAGCCAAACGGAACACAAAATAGTGACCAGCTGGCCAATGACTGCCACCCATCGCAGTTTTAGCAACCAGCGAGCATTGGCATAGGAGTAGTTGGAATCAAATTCTCGAATCGTTTTCATTGATTGTTAATCGATCAAATGATGGAAAGTCGCAAGAGGGGAACGTTAGTGACGATCAACAGATGGATGGTGATCCCAAATGTTTTCCTGTCAAAAGTGATGGCATTCCAACTCGCCATTGGATTAAATTAAAACTTAATCAGCGCCAAATCACGCCCAAATGGGCTCGAGCCGAAAATTCTCGGTTTACGAACCGCGAGTCTAACAGTTCAATACAGGCATAAATGCAGCGATTGGCTGCTGGAACAATTCTTGACGCACGATTCGTCAAACCCTCAGAGGCATTTTTGTGATTGCAGAAGAAGTTCATCCTGGCTCGGCGGCGGTCGTTGATAACCGACAAAGTACATGGCAAAAGGCGTCTCCTCGGTTGTCCAGCAAAACGCTAACTGGATTGTTGATCGCGATGGCGATGATGCCGATCTTGACGATCGGAGCGCTGTGGACTTTTCTACCGGCGACGTTTGAAGGCGAATTGGTGGCGTCGGTCACGACAGACGGATTACCCGGCCCCGAGTTCTATCAAGCCGAATACTACGAACGACCCGAATTCGAAGGCGGTTTCTTGGTCGTCCACAACGACAGCGATGTCGATTGGTCGCATTTGAATATCCAGATCAACTGGTGGTACCAAACTTATGACATCGAACCCATTCCCGCCGGCACGAAAAAAATGTTTCAGCTCAGCAAGTTTGTGACTCGGTTCGGTCACAATTTCAAGCTGCAGTACAACCAGCTGAAATCTGTCCGCATTTACGCTCGTCGCCCCGGCGGCGATCGGGCGACTTTCTACCACGAATTTGAAACGTACGAAGAGAAGTAAGTTACTGGTTCAACATGAACATTAGACCATGCTTGTGTTTGACCAGCCAAAGACGGGTGCCGTAGATCGTTCGATCGGTTTCATCGATGAATTCCAGTTTGCTTTGTAATGCCTGATGGGCACTTTCAAACTGAGGGAGGATGTCCAGCAATTCGCGGCCGGTATTTTCTTCGATGACGCCATCTTGTTCGTTTGAATGTACGACGACTTGATAGGTATCGCAGGCGACGACGATGTTTTTCGCCGAGAAGCGACGATTCAATTGCTCGAGCAGCACTCGTTCTAAATCGCATTCAACCAAGACGACTCCAAACAGTTCTTCGGTCTGATCGTCAAAAACGGGAACGCCGGCCACGATTGACATGCGGTCGCCTTTGCGAGGTTTTTCGGCGGCACTGCACAGCGGGCTGCATGAAAGCGAAGTGTGCACCTCATCGGGTTCATGAACAATCGTCGCTTTAGCAAATTCGCCGATTTTACCCGAACGCAAACGGCTTCGCGGGATGGCTCGAATGTTCGAATGAACCTTACTGTGGCGTTCGACACGAACCATTTCTGTGAATTGATCGCCATCGATTCGACTGTAAATGACGCTTCGGAAATCAGATTTGGCGTTCAGCAAGCCACTAAAAATCGTCGACAATCGTTCTCGCCAGATGCCGAAATCTTCTTCGTTTTCCACTCGAATCAATTCTTGAATCGGTGGCAGTTTGGACATGAAACGCACATTGGTTTCCAAGTCTCGGACGACCGACTGCACGTTGTTGCGAAGTTCGCGTCCTTCCAGCCGGAGGTTTTCATACTTGGACTGGCGACTGCCTTGGTCCACCATCCAACGCTCGACGTCGCTGGACAGATCGACCACGGATTGATATCGAGCGTACTTTTTAACGGCCATGGCTTCGCGACAGATACGATCCAATTCTAATGACACGGACGAACGAAATTCGCGCGGCCCAACGGTTTCGTTTTCGGCGATGGCGTTGAGCATATCTTTGACGCCAACTTTGCTGCCGGCGGTCGTTGAATGGGTTTTATTGTGCGGTGCTTCCCCGGTCAAAATCGCAAACAAAATTCCACCCAAACCGTAAACGTCAGTTTGTCTATCAATTTCGTCGAGCCGGCCGGCGGCTTGTTCGGGTGCCATGTAAAGCGGCGTGCCGATGACTTCGCCGTCGACGGTTTGGGCCAGCATTTCGTCGGACAAATTGTTATCGCCAGACAATCGAACGCCCAGTTCGGCGTCGTCGGTGATTTTGGCGAGTCCCCAGTCGAGCACGATGGTTTGGCCGTAATTGTCGAGCGCTACATTTTCGGGTTTGAGGTCACGGTGGATAACGCCGCGCGAGTGAGCGTAGGCGACCGCTTGGCAAACGTCTAAGAACGCCGTCACAAGTCGATGCAACGACAATGCATTGCCGCGACTGGTTTTGCATTGTTCGTGGTATTCATTGATGGCGTCGGCCAAGGTGCGTTTGCCGACGAAACGCATGGCATAAAACGGTTCGCTGGATTTGGATTCGTTGCCGTATTGATATAACGAAACGACGTTGGGGTGTTCCAATTGGCCGGTGATTTCGGCTTCGCGGTTGAAGCGTTTCCAAGCCTGAGGCAATTGCAAGGCGGTTTGGTTCATTTCCTTGAGCGCCACGTTGCGATTGAGCTTTTCGTCGCGGGCGAGCCACACTCGGCCTAGCCCACCGCTGCCAAGTTCGCGAAGCAAAGTAAAACGCGATTTGGATTCGCGGCGGTTGCTTTTCGGGTCTTCGGGTGTTGCCAGTTCAAAGCTTGTAGACGGGTTGGCAGGCTGCGATCCGTCGGGGCCTATTTCATCAGCCGTGTCATCGGTTTTTTGATCGAGGGTCTTGAGTGCATCGTTGTCAACTGGCAGCTGGATTCTGGAATTGCTGATGGCCGATAAAACCGAATCTTTCATCCGCGATTTAGCTTCGTCGCTGAGCCCGGGGCCGGCTGGATCCGTTGCCGAGGCACCCACGTCGATGACCGACTGGTTGATGGCTTGCGAGAGTTCAGCGAATGCTCGAGCTGCGGGATCATTTTGAAGGTGTTGGTTAACGATTGCTTGTTCGTCATGGGTGAGGGAACCCAGCATTGACTTTGAGATTAATTCAGAGGCTTCGCGGCTATTTAACATCTGCGTTTCCTTCGTCTTTTCCAAACCATTTTCCACCGACACATTTTGCCAGGCCCAGTCGAGCGCGATGCATGCGGACCCACATATTCGAAGGCGTAATTTCTAAAGTTTCGCAGACTTCATCCGAGTCCATGCCCTCCATGACGCTCAGCGTAAACACATCCGCTTGGCCGGACGGCAAATGGCTCAAGCAGCCGCGAACGATGTTCCATAATTCAGATGACTCAATCTTTTGGTCGGGAGCGATCGACCAAGGGATCGACTTTTTGTTCCAGTTGCCTTTGGCATCGAACAACTGATTCGTGGGGTCGTGATCGTCTTCGTACTGGTCGACTTTTGCTTGTCGATTTCGCTTGCGAACGTAGTCGATGATTTTTCGCTTTAGTATTCCCAGCAGCCAAGCTCGTTCCGTTCCAGCGCCCGAATATTGCTGTTGGTATTTGATGCCGTTCAAAAAAGTATCCTGAACAACCTCTTCAGCCGCGTTCGCGTCGCGAAGTCGGGCGTTGGCATAGCGGAACAGATAATCGCCATAGGCTTCAATCCAAAGTTGCGGCTCCAAAACCCGTTCTTCTGGTGATTCGGAAATTTGAGCAGTCGAGTTGCTAGTTTTTTGAATTGAAGGTGGAGACATGAATCGAGTGACAGTGACGAAAATTTCGAATGGCGAGTGCAGACGCCGAAAAATAAACTTCCTTACATCGTTTCTTTTTAACAAGTGCCCGCCTGATGTAAATTTGCATTTGCAAATTCGTACGGGAAGAATTTGTGCAGGCAGTCAGCAAAGTCAATATGATAAGCTAAAAATGGCGATTCAACGAAGTGAACGTTTTGCGTTTTCCTCGCAAGAGTGAAACGAGCGGGTTTTATTTGGGCGATTCAGAGCGACCTCATTCGCGGATTATCGCGGAATTGCCGACCCACTGAAATGTTGGCTAGCAAGTCGTCGGCCTGAGGAACTGAATTCAATTTAAGAGCAAAATCATGGTTTTGCCAGCAAAGCGATTTTGACTTGACGTGACGCCGAGATTTAGTAGAACGATCACGTCAGTTGGATACAACTGGTAAAGTCATTTTGGCCCAAGCCGGAGATTTCCGCCTTGGGCTTTTTTAATTGTGCCGTTGAGTTCGCCGCAGATGTACTTCGACGATTCCGACTTTGATGATTTAAGCGAAGACGAGCATTCGGATGCGCCTTCGTTTGTTTGTGATCATTGCGGCGAGGAAATTGTTTTGATGTTGGATCACCACGAAGGCGAACGTCAGCAATTTGTCCAAGACTGTTCGGTTTGTTGACACCCTCATTTGATCTCGGTCGAGATCGATGTTGACGGAGTGGCGACGGTGTTTGCAACGAGCGAGCGATAACGAAAAAGTCGGCGTTAGTTTA
>CAZROJ010000160.1:2558-5660 GCA_964601665.1 uncultured Pirellulaceae bacterium | reverse complement strand
TTCGAGTTTAAGCACGTTTCGAGTTTAAGCACGTTTCGTATCCAAGTGTTTTAAGATCGAGGGGCATGCCGCCTCGATCATGTCCAAAACGGTTTCAAAGCCAGCCGGTCCGCCGTAGTAAGGATCGGGAACGTCGACGGGAAATTGGTCGTCAAGAAAGTGGCTCAATAATTTTAGTTCAGCCGATGGCTGGTTTTCGATCGCCAACAAGTCGCGATGATTGTTACGGTCCATCGCAATCACCAAATCAAATTCTTGCAGGTCGTTTGTGTTGACCTTGCGCGAGCGGCTGGTCAGTTGGTAGCCGCGACGCGAGGCATGCTGGATCATTCGCGAGTCCGCTGGATTGCCGGTGTGGTAGTCAATCGTGCCGGCGGAATCGATTTTGATATCGTGGGCTCGCCCCGTTTGTTCGACGAAGTGTTGGAATACGCCTTCGCCGGTGGGCGAGCGGCAGATGTTGCCTAGACACACAAACAAAACTGATTTCATGTCGGTCGGAATCGTGGCTGAAAAGGAAAATGGTTCGATAGAGATTGAGTGCTTATCCCAAAACTCAAACTGCCCGCGGCGAGCGCCGTCGGCTCACTGGTTGTGGGATAAGCTCTTAGCAAAAAATCGCCCGGCAGTTGGTTACCGGTACAAACCGCCGCCATGCAATCAACGGCTGCACGAGCAACAGCGGCCTTCGATTTGGGCAAAGCTAATTTCCTTGAGCTTTTCTGCGATTTCGAATCTCTTCGAAGCGATCGGACCAATCAGATTTTTTCGATTCGTAGTTGTCGCCCCTCAGTTCTTTGAGTTTTTCTCGTTGTGCGGGAGTCAATTCGGCGAGCAATTCGTTTTTCATTTTCTCTTTAAGCTGCTCGATTTGCTCGGCCAGTTTCTTTTGGAGCTCCTTGGATTTGGCTTGCAATTTTTCGGTTTGCTCGGGCGTAATCTCCAGCGCTTCGGCAATCGCTTTGTTGGTAATGGCCGTGGTCGTGCCCGCACTCTTCATGTGCATTTGCAGTGCGATTTGCTTCAGACGATTCTGTTGGCTGGGCAACAGCAGATCCATCATTTTATCTTTGTAGGCTGATTGAGCTGACTTCAGACGATCAACAGCATCTAAGTTAATTTTACCGCCTTGAAGTTCAGCCATGAGGCCACGCATCTCCGAGGACATGTCTTCTTTCAAGTTTTGAATTTTTTCTTTTTGATCGTCTACCAAATCCAAGTCCATTTGAACGCTGGGGTTTCCGATCATGTTCCACGGATCAGGAGCCGGCATTGAAAAAGGCCGGCCCGAGATTCCTGATATGAGCGGCGTCGACATTTCGCCGGCGCTACTGGAAAAGAAAATCGATGGGCCACCACCATCGTCAACTGCTATCAACGTAGCAGATTCGCCAGTCGTAGTTTCTGGCGTGCCATCTTCTTGGGCGTCTGTCGATTGGCAATTAAATGCCAAGACGGCCGTGATGGCGATCGCCAGAAAATGTTTTGAAATGTGAATCATTGAGATATCCGGTGTGTGATAGAGCTTATTCCACAACTAGTGAGCCGCAGCCGCTAGCCGCGAGCATCGCGGGCATTTTGAATTTTGGGGTAAGCACTAAGCTTTTAGTAGTGGCAAAGCACGAGCCGAAAAAGTTATCGAGATTCTATTGGTCGTCAATGTCAGCAGACGGTTGAGGTTCGAAGTTTTGCTGCAGTTGAAAGTCTTGCATCCGTTGTTGAATTCGTTGCTCCATCTGTCGCATGCGATCACGCATTTGTTCCATTTGCTGTTGGAACGATGCATCCAAGTCACCCCCGATCACGGCACCGGGCCCAAACTGTCGAAACTGAAAGTTCATGTCGTTTGGAAATAGATCTTGGCCGATGGCCGAAGGCGGACGTTCGGTCGGCCGAACTTCGACGGTGGTTTCTTTGCCACGTCGGATCAACGTCAACGAAAGGGCCGATTTCGATTCCCCAGTTTTCTGTACGGCTTGGGTCAGGTCAGCGGTGTTAGCGAGTTGCTTGTCATTGGCAAATAGTAATACATCGTGTTTTTGCAAGCCAGCTTTGGATGCAGGAGAATCGGAGGCAATTTGTTTGATCATCAAACCTTTCTCCAGATCCAGTTGAGCGGCAACGGCGGGGTGTATGGGTTCGCAGTGAACGCCAATCATAAATTTTCCTGCTTTGACCGCGGTGCCGCGTCCCAAGAATCCATCCAACCCGAGTCCGCTAAAGTCCGAGTCGCCATCGAGTTCGATTTCTTGGCGCTTGCCATCGGGGCCGATAATGATCGCCTTGCCGCTGGACTCCGTCCTCTGCTGGCCGTTTTCATTCACGGTTTTCATCGAACGGCTGATGATGACGCTTTGGCCGCCGGTGAAGGGCAGTGGCTGACTGGAACCATCCGGAGAGATAATCGTGACGTCGTCGTCGATCAAGTCTTCATCGGATTGAACGGGAGCGACAACCTGAGGCCCGACTTTGTCGCCGTTTGGATTGACGATTTCGATTTCGAGGTTTTGAGCAACGACGAAGGTGCTCGAACTGATCGCGAATGCCAATCCGAACAGGATTCGATTTAAAAGCGTTTTCATTTGGTTTTCTCCAGTTAACAATTGTTAATAAGTTGGTTGGTTCGGTTGGACCGAGGGAATTGATTCTTGCCGCGGCCAGCCGATTATCGTTTTTAAAAATGGAAGTCGAGCCAGTGGAGTGACGAAGAGCTTGCCCCACAACTAATGAGCCGACGGCCCTAGCTGCCGGCATTTTGCGTTTTGGGATAAGCACTAAGAATTACTGGCTCGGCTCTAAACAGATCGTGCGAACGGGCACAACGAATTTTTGTTGGCCGTTAAAGTCGCCAGAGATCAGTTCAATTTTGTTGTTGACTCGATATCCGGCTGCGGTGAGTTTTTCCATCAGCTGGCGACTGACCGGTTCGAAGGCCTGTCGTTTTTGAAACTGACGAAGCTGATCTGCGTTATTGATCGAGTACAGCGGCACTTGTCCGTTCGGGGAAAAGCCTTGTCGCGCGAGGTTTTCGTTGTCGGAAAATTTCAGGTGAAAGTCTGGCGTGAAACTGGCCGGGGAAACCGCCGAAGCTGGATTGGGGTC
>CAZROJ010000160.1:0-2458 GCA_964601665.1 uncultured Pirellulaceae bacterium | reverse complement strand
GCCAAATTTGAATTTGCTAATTGAGGAGCGTTGATAGCCGAAGGGGCGACGTTGGTTCCAGCTCCGGCAGCCAAGTAGCCTCCGACCGTGGCCACCATCAGAGCCGCTGCGACGGACAGCCATTGCGACCATGAGAATTGGTTTTGGCGGCGATCGGACGTCGCCAAGGCTAACGAATCGGATTCCGTTTTCGGTCGAGTCGAGGGCAGCAACTGACGCTGCCAAAGTTTGTCTTCGATGAGGGCTTTGGCGATCGTGGGCCATTGATCGGGGTTTGCTTCGGCATCTTCGATGACCAATTTAATTTGATCGATCGATAATTCGCCGTCGGTCAGGCGTTGTAATTGTAGAGGGTCGACAGGTTTCATTGGTTTCACCACTGAGTCGTTTAAGGGCTCAATTGATAAGTTGTAGGTTTAACTGCTGAGCAACTTTCGCAGTCGTTTGCGAGCGGTTAATAATCGGTATTCGATGTTGCGAACCGTTGCTCCAAGCTTTTGGGCCAACTGTTGGTAGGTCCAGTTTTCTGAATACTTCAAAGATAAGATTTCGCGATCCTCGGCTGGTAATTGCTTGAATGCGTCTTGAAAAAGGTGTCGCCGTTCGTTCCGCATGATCCAGTCCAACGGTTCAAACGTTTCCGCTTGGGGTTCGAGATCTGCGGATGGCTTGGCATGGGTTAGGCGATTGCTTTTGCGGTAAAAATTAACGCAGTGCCGAACGGCCAAACGGTAGAGCCAAGGGGCCACTTTGTCGGGGTCGACAGGTACGGCTAAAGCGTGCTGGCTTTGACCTTGGCTTTGACTTTCGATTGGTGTTTCATTTGGCGTTTCATTTTCAGGCTCGTTTTTGATTGGTTGGCGAAGCTTTTCAACTTGTTTCAGGACCGACAAAGCGAGCTCTTGAAACACGTCCTCGACGTCGTGAGAATTCCCGATCCGCGCACGCAAGACCTTGGTCAACCACGAGCGGTTTTGCTCGAGTTGCCACGACCAATCGATGGCAGTGTCGGGGTTGGATGTCATCGCTGAGGAACGAGTGCGTTGTGACTCGGTTCTTTTGGTTTGAATTAATCTTGACGGGACAGGATTCGCACACCATCAGAGTCGCCAACGATCAAGATATCCCCAAAAGAATTTTTGGCAAAAGTTTAAAAATTCAAAAATGCCTGAAAATGGGAACTCGATAGGAGCTCGACCCGCTATTGGTTGGGTTCTGATTGTCCCCAGCGGCCAATGGAGCCCGATGACGAGGCGATGGGCAAGAAAACTAGGCACGAAAAAATCGCCGGTCTCGAAATTCGAAACCGGCGAAATGGGTGCTGAACTAGAGGTAGAATTCAGCTAGCCGCAAATTTGCGGGCTTTCCAGTTTTGATAGGCGTCGGCCAGTTGCGGTGTGGCGACGCGCGTTGTCGGGAGTCAGGTGCCCCCCAAGGCCGGCGACTGCGTGGTCACGCGAAAAGAAGGTAAGGCGGGGAGAGAACAGGAAGGAATTTTGTTGTGGTTGGGTGGCGGGCGATGTTATTTCAGGCCGTCGTGTAAACGATCGACGGCTTGCATGAGCTGCCGCCATTGGTGGAAGATGTCTTCGGTTTGCAGCTGGCCGGCGTCGGTACGGCCATGGCCGCGTTCGCTGACACAGATGAATTCTTCAAACATGGCCAAGCCGTTGAGCATGGCTTCGTAGGGGATCGCGGCCGGGACGCCTTCGATTTCGGACTGATCGACCGGCAGCGAGCAGGGGTCGGCGACCGAGTCCATGATGTTGTCCTCGAAATCGCAGATCTTTTCATCCATCATCCGGTGCATGGCCCAGAGAGCCGCTCCTTCTGCGTCGCAAGCGCTGACGATGAAAGAAACGTTTCCTGATTGAATGTAGTATTTGGGCATCGATTGTCTCCTATGAAGTGCTTCGGTCGCACTTTTATCATTGGCACCCCGATTGACGCCTTAGGTCGATCAGTAAGTGCATGCGTTTAAATTGTTAAATTCCGCAAAGCTTATCCGTCTTCATGTTGGCTGCTTTGAGCTTGCAATTCGAAAAATTCGAATTGCTAGCAACCGATGACATGACGTTTGCAGAAAACGCAGAGACATTCCGTTGAATCGCGAAGGCTTGTGGTCCAAAGAATTTCGCCAACATTGGATGTTGGTTTGAACCTCTCTGGGTCACGACGAAACATACCACTCGGTTTGTTTCGAACTTGAGTTGCAGTTCCAAAAACGATTTGAAAACAGACGCAAGCGACCGGTTTTACGAACTGGGTACTCCGTATGTTCAAGCCTTGTTAAAAAAAACCGATGCTATCGTTTAAGCCAGCGCGGAGTTTGTGGCCAGTAAATGGTTTCAGCCCGGTGCACAGCAGATTCGCGATTCTGAAGAGCCGACAGTGTTAACCACGGGCCTATATTACATCAACATCGCTAGGCCCGCGGCTAGCGCTGTGAATCTCAATT
>CAZROJ010000159.1:0-11577 GCA_964601665.1 uncultured Pirellulaceae bacterium | reverse complement strand
GCTAAGTCGGTCCTAGCCGACCATCGCCTCGAGTTCTTCCCAGCGAGCGTAAGCGGACTGCAGGTCAGAGTTTAGCTGGGTCATTTTCTTTTGCACCTCGGCGATCGTTTCTTTGGGGCCTTGGTAAAAATCTGGATCGGCCATCACTTGGGTCAGCGATTCGATTTCGGTCTCGAGTGATTCGATGGATTCGGGGAGTTTTTCGAGTTCGCGTTTTTCTTTGAAAGACATTTTTTTGGGTTTGTTGTCTTCCTTGCGGTCGCGTTTCTTTTTCGACTTCCCTTTGGAATCGCTCAAGCTGGGCTGGTCGGCAGACTTTCGTGCGGCCACTTGTCGCTGCCAATCGTCGTAACCGCCGACGTATTCGCGCAGTCCGTCTTCTTCAAAAACAATCGTGCTGGTGACCACGTTGTTCAAGAACTCTCGGTCGTGACTGACCATTAAAACCGTGCCTGAAAACTGCACCAATTTTTCTTCCAGCAGTTCCAGCGTTTCGGCGTCCAGGTCGTTTGTCGGTTCGTCCAGCACGATCACGTTGGCGGGTTGAGCAAACAGCTTGGCCAGTAAAATTCGGTTTTTCTCGCCACCCGACAAAAACTTCACCTGCGTTCTGGCTCGATCGGGAGCGAACAAAAAATCCTGCAGGTAGCCCAGCACATGTTTTTTTGCGCCGTTGATCACGACCGAATCAGAACCTTGGCCGACGTTTTGTTGGACCGTCGCTTCTTCGTCCAACTGCTGGCGAAGCTGATCGAAGTAGGCGATTTGCAGATTCGTTCCGACTTTGACCTTCCCCGTTTTGGGTTCCAGTTGGCCCAGCAGCGTTTTGAGCAGCGTGGACTTACCGGCCCCGTTACGTCCGATAATACCAACCTTGTCCTCCCGCATGATCGTCGTTGAAAAATCAGAAAATACGTGATGGTCACCGTAGCTAAACGAAACCCCTTCGGCCTCGACCACCAAATTACCGGACTTCGAAGCCTCTTGGATTTTCAGGTTGGACGTGCCAACTTTCTCGCGTCGCCCCGACCGTTCGTCTCGCATCGCCTTGAGTGCTCGGACTCGGCCTTCGTTTCTTGTTCGTCGGGCCTTGATGCCTTTGCGAATCCACGCTTCCTCTTCGGCCAATCGTTTATCGAAGAGCGCGTTTTGTTTTTCTTCGGCCGACAGCGCGTCTTGTTTGCGTTTCAGAAAGGTCTCGTAGTCGCAGGTCCAGTCGAACAAGCGTCCGCGATCGATTTCTAAAATTCGCGTCGCCAGCTTTCGCAGGAAAACGCGGTCGTGCGTGACAAACAAAAACGAGGCTCGAGTCTTCAGGAGAAACCCTTCCAGCCAATCAATTGAATCGATATCCAAGTGGTTGGTGGGTTCGTCCAGCAGCAACAGGTCCGGTTTGGAGACCAGAGCCTGAGCCAATAAAACGCGTCGCTTCATTCCCGACGACAACTCTTCGAACCGCCCTGCCCCGTCCAAGTTCATTCGCGATAAAATCTGTTCGACCTCGTTTTGGGCTTTCCAGGGTTCCGCTTCGGCATCTTCGTCGGGCCTGAGGCCTTCGTGAACGACATCGAAAATTGAGGATTGGATGTCTCGCGGCACATCCTGTTTGAGCATCGCAACGTGCACACCGGCGTGCACTTGAATCTGGCCGGAATCAGGATCCATTTGTCCGGACAGCAATTTCATCAGCGTGGTCTTGCCCGCGCCGTTTCGACCCAGCAAGCCGATACGCTGCCCGGGTTCAATTTGAAAATTAACACCGTCCAGCAACGCCGGTCCTCGGAAACCAATTCCGAGTTCTTTGACAGAAATAAGAGTCATAAATTTAGTTCGCTGGGAAGCGATGAAAGATGGTGGCTCGAACGAGGCCATGGTCGAGCCAAAATTAGCAACCGACTTGCGACAGGATGATGTCAACCTCGCAAGCGATTTTCTGGAAAGTCAAGTTTCAAATACGTCGGCTTTATGAAGCGTCAATTTGATCGATTTTGGCAGCCAAAATAAAATCGTTTTCGCTCAGCCCGCCGATCGCATGCGTCCAAATTTCGATGGACAAGTTTTTGTAGCTAACCAAGTGAAGGTCCGGATGATGAGCCTCGGCTTCGGCAACTTGGCCGACCTTTTCGAAAAACTCAAGCCCTTGGACGAAATTCTTCATTGTCCAATCCTTGCGGATGCGTTGGTTTTCGTTGGTTAAGTACCAGCCGTCGAGCTTTTCCAATTGCATCTGAGTGAAGTCCAGCGGGCAAGGATCGACGCCGCCTTCGCAAGGTACGCATTTTTTGGTTGTCAGTTGCTCCGAACTTTGAATTTCCATGGTCGCGTTTTTCTCGTTGAAAATAGAGTGAAAGTTAGCTGCCAGAAGTTTATCAGTTACCTGAATTCGTCATAGGTCCAATCATTACCGCTGGCGTCACCAAGAGTTTGTTTGGAACCGAACAAAATAGATTCGATCAAGTTAGGATTGCTCTGCCGGTTGGGCTCGAGATTCGGCTCTATCTTGGGCTCGTCGGTTTTCGCTGGTCAGATTTAGCGTTAAAGTATTGTTGATGTGACTTCTTTAGAACACGATTCCCGAATTCCTAAATAACCGCGAAGCCCGAGATTTTCATGCACAAACTATTCATTAGCCTCTGCTTGGCCGCCTTGGTGCTGGCGGGGTGTTACCCAGACAAGGAAACGGGCCAATCGGCAGATGAGCAACCGACGAGTGAACCAGCGGTCGCGGATCCGTCTGAAGCACAGGCAGCGGTCGAGCGACAGTTTCGGTTTGTCTATGCCGCCGAACTCGCCGATGTGCCCGCCGATTCGAAGGTGAAAATCTGGATGCCCATCGCCGAAGATAGTCCTCAGCAAAAAGTGGAAATCGCCAACAAAAAAATCCCGGGCGATTTGAAGCTTAATCGCGATGCCGTCTACGCCAACCAAATTGGATTTTTCGAGGTCAGCCAGTCTGCTGCAGGCCAGCCGATTGCGTTTTCCGTGGAATACGACGTTACCCGCAATGAAGCCGGTTTGGACAGTTCTGAATTGACCTTGGACGAAACCGCGGCGAAGAAATTTTTGGACGCCAATCGGTTGGTGCCTAAGTCGGGCAAGCCAATTGAATTGCTGGCTGATCAATCGGTTCCCAAGGATGCCAAGGCGGCAGGCGAACTGCTTTACGAAGTCGTCGAAAGCCACATGAAGTACGACAAGTCAAAACCCGGTTACGGCAACGGCGATTCGATTTGGGCTTGTGATAGCAAAACGGGAAACTGCACCGATTTTCACAGTCTGTTTATTTCGCTGGCTCGCAGCCAAAATATCCCGGCTCGGTTTCAAATTGGTTTTCCGATTGCTCCCGACAAGGCCAGCGGCAGCGTCGGCGGTTATCATTGCTGGGCTTGGTTCCATGTCGACGGCCAAGGGTGGCTGCCAGTTGATATCTCCGAAGCGGACAAGCATCCTCAGATGAAAAAGTATTACTGCGGAAATCTGACGAAGGACAGGGTCACGTTTTCAACCGGCCGCGATATCAAGCTCGTGCCGGCCAGCGAATCTGAGCCCTTGAACTACTTTGTGTATCCGCACGTGGAAGTCGATGGCAAAGTTTGGCCCAAAGACAAGATCAAGCTTTCGTTTTCGTATTCGGATCAAGCGGATTCTGACGCGAGCGACAATAACGAAGCGGCCGACAAATCCCACACCAAAGCGAAGTAACTCATGAATAAGTTACGATCGATGGGGATCTTCATTGTCGTGTGCGGGCTGTTTTGCATTTTGATTGGTGTGGATAAATACTATTCCGCTGTCAAAACGGCCGAAGCGTTTGCGGCTCGCGTGGCCAGCTTTGAGCTTGAGTCGGTCGGTATTCCAACGGAAACCTTCGTTTGCGGTTTCTTTGGTGTGATGCTGTTGGTTGGCGGATCGATTTGCATCCACCATTCCTTTCAGCCCGACGAAATGCTGGAAAAAAACTAGGCTTCGTTGGCGACGCTGGCGGTTGGTGGCAGTGTGGCTCGGCCGGCGGCTGAATCGGTTGGCGTTGTTTGATTTTGCGGTAAAACTCACATCGGAGTGGTTGCGGGATGGCGTTGGATTCCGACAATAGCCGCTTTGTTCATACCGCATTTATGCTCGCCGGCCGCCCAACTTTTACGATTTAGACTTGTCCGGGCTGGCGCTTGACTTCTTGGAAATTTAATGGATTCTCAAAATACAAAACGAGCCCTGATTAGCGTTAGCAACAAGCTGGGCGTCGTCGACTTTGCCAAAGGATTGGTGACTGCCGGTTTCGAAATTTACAGCACGGGCGGAACCCGGCGGCACCTCGAGCAGGCAAATATCGAAGTGCGGGACGTTTCGGACTACACACAGTTTCCCGAAATGATGGACGGCCGAGTCAAAACGTTGCACCCGAAAATTTTCGCGGGCATTCTGAGCCGCCGCAATAACGAAAGCGACATGCAATCGCTGGCAGAACACGACATCAGCACTTTCGACGTGGTCGTTGTAAACTTGTACCCCTTCGCCGCCACGATCGCTCGGCCGGGTATTTTGCAGCACGAAGCGGTCGAACAGATCGACATCGGCGGTCCCAGTTTGATTCGAGCGGCGGCTAAAAATTGCGATTTTGTGACGGTCGTTTGCAGCCCCGAACAATACAGCTGCGTGCTGGATGAAATTTCGGCCGACGGAGCAACCACCGCTCAGACTCGTCGCAGCCTGATGGCTCATGCTTTTCAGCATACCGCCAACTACGATAAAACGATCGCCGAATATTTTTCGGGTCAGACCGAAGGCGAAACTTTCCCAACGACCAAGCGTTTGATTCTGAATCGAAAAGACACGCTGCGGTACGGCGAAAACAGCCATCAAGAGGCCGCGTTGTACAGTACCGGCGATTGTCGTGACGCGAATTTGGTCGACGCAAGGCAGCTGAACGGAAAAGCTCTTTCCTACAACAATCTGCTGGACTTGGACAGCGCGCTTTCGATTGTGCGACTGCAAGATCAACCAGCGTGTGCGGTTATTAAGCACAATAACCCGTGTGGCGCGGCGATTGCCGATAATTTGATCGAAGCTTGTCGCAAAGGTTTTGCCGGTGACCCTGTCAGTGCCTTCGGAAGCGTGATTGGTGTTAATCGAGAAATCGATGCAGAGACGGCTGACTTTTTGGCCAGCGGAGATTTCTTTGTCGAAGCGATCGTCGCTCCAGATTTTTCGTCCGAAGCACAATCGATTTTGACCACGAAGCCAAAATGGAAAAAGAACGTTCGGTTGCTCAAGGTCGGAAACTTGGCCGCTGCCAAACCAACTTGGGAGTACCGGTTTTTGCTGGGCGGTATGTTAGTTCAAGAGCTGGACAATCAGCCGGACGATTGTTCGACTTGGACGGTTGCAACCGAAGTTCAGCCCAGCGATGAATTGATGGCCGAATTGAAATTTGGTTGGTCGATGGTTCGCTACATCAAGTCCAACGCAATCTGCCTGTCGAAGGAACTGGCCTTGGTGGGCGTGGGGGCAGGACAGATGAGCCGAGTCGATTCGGTGGAGATGTCGATCAAAAAGGCGGCCGATCGAGCCGCCGGTTCAGTCCTGTCATCGGACGCCTTTTTCCCATTCGCGGACTCGATCGAGTTCGCCGCAAAAGCCGGCGTCGCAGCGATTATCCAGCCGGGTGGAAGCATGCGAGACCAGGAGGTCATTGACGCCTGCAATCAGCACGGCATCCCGATGGTCTTCGCAGGCAACCGACACTTCCGCCACTAAACGAGTTCGACGTGGAGCTGCCGCGGCTCCGGCTTGAGTCATTGACAAAAAGGCGTTTTCGCTGGACAATGGAATCCGTAGCCGATGCTACAGGTCAATCTCGCGAACGCTTATACTGGTCAGAAGGCTCAACCCGTGCACCGATGTTTTTTTAACTGGCGTTTGCCGCCGGCTCGCTTCGCTTGGGCATGGATGGCAGCGATCTTGGTCGTCTCCATTTTGGCTGGGGGGGCAAGCTTGCATGCGCAAGACGACGACCGACGCAAGGTTGTTGTTTGCTCGACGACCCAGACCGCGGACTTCGCCAGGCAGATTGTCGGCGACCGCTGGGAAGTCGTTTGTGTTCTGTCGGCAGCGGAAGA
The DNA here is from genome assembly GCA_964601665.1 of uncultured Pirellulaceae bacterium. Taxonomy (GTDB): domain Bacteria; phylum Planctomycetota; class Planctomycetia; order Pirellulales; family Pirellulaceae; genus Mariniblastus. The sequence continues at coordinate 5,461 of CAZROJ010000159.1, read as the reverse complement.
TCCGCACACTTACGACATCACGCCGGCGGATATCGAACAGATCAAACGAGCGGACCTTTGCGTTCAAAACGGTTGGAATCTCGAAGGCCACGACTGGATGGGGACGCAAGCCCGCAACCAAAACAAGCCATTGGTAACGTGCGTTCAGGGCGTTAAGCCGTTGATCGTCCAAGAGCCATCGGGCGAAGAATCAACGGAAGCCGTCAATGATCCTCATGCTTGGTTCGACATCGACAATGCAATGATTTATGTGACGAACATTCGCAATGCGATCCGCGATTTGGATCCAGATCATGCCGACGAATACAACGCTCGAGCGAAACTGTATTTGCTGCAACTGAGGGTTTTGAAGCAATGGGTCGCATCCGAAGTGAACGCGATTCCAAAAGAGCGACGAATCTTGGTGACGCACCACGATGCGTTCGGGTATTTTGCTCGAGCCAACGGTTTCCAAGCGGAAAGTCCAGTTGGTTGGACGACGGGCGAGCTGACAGGGATTTCGATTGGCCAGCGACAACAGGTCGTCGATCAGATTCGCAAGCTTGGCGTGAAGAGCATTTTTGTGGAGACGTCGACCGAGACGGAAACACTAAAAAGTATCGCCGAAGAAACGGGTATTAAAATTGGCGGATCGCTTTACTCGGACGCGATGGGTGCTCCAGGAACTGCTGGTGAAACCTACATCGGAATGGTCCGCGAGAACGTTTTGACGATCGTCAATAGTCTTAAGTAAAACCAATCGTTTAGGCATCGGCCGGGAGCTTCCCCCATGCGTCCATTTTTGACTCTCTTGATCGTCATCGGCTTGATGGCTGGCATGGGCAGCTACATCAATTTCGCCAAAAGCATTCAACGCGAGTCGCAGGACTTTTCGGTTGACTACGCCAGCGGGAAATTTGAAGTGTTGGTCGAACGAAGCTTTGAGTGTGTGCCTTTTGAGATTGCCGAGGTCAACGCGATTGAAGTTCGTTTGAAAGGCGAACCGGTTTTCGTTTCAAAAGAACGCCTGCCTGTAGACGTCGAAGTTCGGTTTGCGATCGATGAAGGTGTCGAGCTAGGCGATAACGAAATTCTGGTCGTTGCCAATCGAGATTTTTTGTCCGAAGGGTTGGCGGCGATCAAAACGACGGTGCTCTGGAACGATATCCCGATCAAAACCCAGACGATTACGGCTGAACCTGGTCTGGAAATGGTCACTGGGACCGTTTTGTTTCATGTCGACGATGCACAAGAGAGCGACCATGAACACTGATGCCGCCGAGAATCCAAAGCCCGTCGCAAGCGCAAATCCGAATGGTTTGGCTGTCCCCGCAGCGGTCAAAATTAATCATTTGACGGTCAGCTATGGCCCGGTGCCGGCATTGCTGGATATCACGGTCGAGATTCCGCAGGGGAAGTTGATTGGGATCATCGGTCCGAATGGGTCGGGAAAATCGACACTGATCAAAAGCGTGCTTGGTTTCGTTCGAGCGGATGTCGGTTCGGTCGAAGTTTTTGGTCAAGACGTGTCGCAGATCAAGGGCCGAGTCGCCTACGTGCCGCAACGAGGAACGGTGGATTGGGATTTCCCGGTGACCGTTCGGGAGGTCGCGGCGATGGGGCGCTACGGTAAACGCCGTTGGTGGCAGGATTTGACCAAAAGAGATTTTAAGCTGGCCGACGAGGCACTGGCCAAGGTGCGGATGAGCGAATTTGCCAACCGACAGATCGGTCAGCTTTCTGGCGGTCAGCAACAGCGTGTCTTTATGGCTCGAGCGTTAACGCAGAACGCTGACATCCTGTTGCTGGATGAACCCTTTGCTGGAGTTGACGCGGCGACCGAACGAGCGATCTTGGATGTGTTGCAAGAAACGAAAGCGTCTGGGAAAACGGTTGTGGTGGTGCATCACGATTTGGCAACCGCGGCTGAATATTTTGATTATCTGCTGCTGCTCAAACAGCGCCTGTTCGGGTTTGGGGAGCCAGCACAGATTCTCGATCCTCAACTATTGGCCGACGTTTACGAAGGCAACATGAAAGTGTTCGCCGAACTGGCGAACGTTCCCGCTGGCGCTGACAAGTCATCGATCGGGACGTTTGGAGAATCGAACTAGTGTACGATTTTTTGGTTGAACTACAGTTGGACTACGGCCACTTTATTCGGCCGCTGATTGCCGGGACCTTGGTGGCAATCGTTTGTAGCGTTATCGGTTGTTTCATTATTTTACGACGGATGTCGTTTTTGGCCGACGCGATTGCACATTCGATGTTTTCAGGCGTGATCGCCGGTTACCTGCTGACCAAAATGGTTTTGGGTGGCGACGCTCCGCTGGCCGCGATGCTGATTGGAGCACTGCTGGCCGGGATTGCGACGGTGGCGTTGGTCGGGTTTGTCACGCGGTTTTCGCGAATCAAACAAGACACGGCAATCGGGATCATGTACACCGGCATTTTTGCTCTGGGGGCTTTCGTCATTTCGCTGGACTATTTCAGTCGGCGGATTCACATTGATATTTACCATTACGTTGTGGGTAACGTGTTGACCGTGCCTGATGAACAGCTTTGGTTGCTGGCTATTGTCACGTCGGTCGTGGTGGGTGTCGTGATTTTGTTCTTTCGTCCGCTGCAGTTGACCAGTTTTGATCCTGTCATGGCTGCGTCGATTGGGATACCCGTATTGGCCGTTGAATACTTGCTGACGGTTTGCACGTCGTTGGTCGTGGTGAGCGGCGTTCAGATCGTCGGAGTGATTTTGGTCGTGGCTTTGATTATTTCGCCTGCGGCCACGGCCTATCTGTTGACCGATCGACTTAGCCGAATGATTTGGACGGCGGTTGGCGTGTCGGTGTTGGGGTTTTGGGGCGGATTTGCGTTGGCGATCGCTTCGGGCGGCGCGCCGGGGCCGGCGGTGGTTGTGACGATGACCGGATTGTTTCTGACGGCATTGCTATTGGCACCTCGCTATGGATTGCTGGCAGACTGGATTCGCAAATCGAGCTCAGTCCCCCAAGAGGTCATGGAAGACGTTTTAGGCTCGATCCTGCGGTCGCCGGGGGAACGCGTGGCAATTTCCAATATCGAATCGAATGTGACGTCGCCAAATATGAAAATTCGCCGCGCGATCGGCATGTTGGCTCGACAAGACCTTTTGGAAATCGACGGCGAACATGTGACGTTGACCGATGACGGACGGATCGAGGCCAATCGGTTGGTGCGGGCCCATCGATTGTGGGAAACCTACCTTGAACAAACAGGGATGTCTCCAGTTGAACTCCACGAAAAAGCTCACCAACTGGAGCACATTAGCGACCGCGCGACGGTTGACTATTTAGACGACAAGCTGGGCCATCCGCTGGCTGACCCGCACGGTTCGGAAATTCCGGTCGACCGGGCAGCTGCTGCTGGCAAAGTCTTGTGTAGTACGTTGCGTGACGGCGATCAAGCGGAGATCATTCGCGTTGGGCCGGCCGCTGATAGTTTGGCACTTCGCAGTGGGCATAAGGTCCAAATGGGACCGCGACTCGATCAAGGAAGAATTTGGCAAGTCCGTCTATCAGATGGAAGCACGGTCGAACTGGATCACGATCAAGCCGATGCGGTTGTGGTCCGCGTGTTGGATGTTTCTCGATCTGATTAGCTGGAGTCTGTGGCGGTCTTCTTTGTTCGATTGGTCAGGTTGATCATGTCGGTCAGTACCGGGCGCTAACCTGTCATGGCTCAACGTCGCCGATGGCGATCGATCAAGTCTTTGACGCGTTCGGGATCTGGAATGCCGGCGACGCTAATCTCCAAACCAGACTGACCGGCACTCGAAATCCCAAGCGAACCGACTCCCAGCAGTCGCTGGAAAAAAGTTTGATTTAGTTGAACGTTGCGAACATCCTGATGCCAGACCTCGGTGATCGACTTGGAAAGTATCCCTTTGCGCAGCCGAGTCCGCTCGCTCGTGATCGTCAGCTGAGTGCCTTTGCAACGCAGCCACCAGACGAAAAAAATGATGAATCCGACCAAGACAATGCACAAAAGTGCGGTAACGATGAATTCAACCGGCCGATTCCTGAACATCGATGGGTTTTCATCGTAAAGCGTGACTTCTTCGTTCGACGGCTTCATGGAAACTTGGTTTTCGTTTAAGTTGATCAGATCGAACCGGGGACGAACTTTCGGCCTGCGAGTATCGTAAAAAACTGCAGTTGGATCGCAAGGCCTAAGCGTGTCTGGGGACAATCGGTTGGAAGGAAAAGTAGCCGACCCAAGTCGGAACTTTTTTCGGCGGGGCAAGGTTTGAGCCGATTCGCAGCTGCCCCGATAGAAAGCGACTGGCCTTGGGGTTATTCGTTGAACGCAGCGACTTGTTTACCGTTTCCTTGGGCCGACAAGCCAATTTTCCAAAACTTTTTTTATCAATCGAGAGACCGACATCATGGCGAAATTAGATTGGAGCTACCACCGACCGGGCTGAAAGACATGTGTCAAAACGCAAGAGTTTCTTGCGGCAGCGGGGGTGGAAGCCAAAACAGAAGTCAATGCAAAGAAAGAAACTTATCAAAGCGAAGGCGCATTGAAATTGGTTGCCAAGGTATCCAAGCTACGGGTGGCCAAAGGCAAGAAGCGGGTGGATTTGGATCTCAAGAAAGACGCGCCCGCCGAAGAAGAACTATTGAAATTGATTTTGGGGCCGACTGGTAACCTGCGAGCACCAACGTTGCTGGTCGGGAAAACTATGGTCGTGGGCTTCAACGATGAAATGTATACCGAAGTCTTTGGCTAATTGCCCATGAACAGTTTCTCGCACGCGCTTGCGTTTTTTGACGATCCCTATTTCGCCGCCGGCGCTTGCGTGCCCGACTGGCTGACGGCTTGCGATCGGCGTTGTCGAGCCCGAAAGAAACGAGCGGCTAATTGGGTTGACGACGACGATCCTGTCATGCGTTCCGTGGCCCGAGGTGTGGTTCAGCATCATGAAGACGACTACTGGTTTCATGGGTCGGCCGAGTTCACTCGAATGAACATGTTGATGGCGGTCGAGTACCGAGAAAAATTTGGCAACACGCAGACGATGCGGGCGAGTTTGATCGGCCACATTGTGATCGAGATGCTCTTGGACGCGTGGCTGGAATCAAAGTTTCCGGGAGCGATGGAAGCGATGTACGTTTGGTTGGCAAAACTGGACGCCGAAAAAATCCAATCATCGATCAATCAGTTTGCTACCAAGCCAACCGACAAACTGGCGCCGGAAATCGGTCGATTTTTGAAAGTTCGTTATCTGTTCGATTACCTGAAAGACGGAGGCGTGCGGTATCGAATGAATAAAGTGCTCGGCCGGCTTCAGCTTGATTTGATGCCGGAAGAATCAATCAAATGGATCGGCAAAAAACGCGAATTGATTTACGCCAGCGCCCCCGCACTACTGAAGGGCCACGCCAAACTAGTGCTGTGAATCTCAATTCCGTGTGGTTCTTCGTGCCAGCACCTTTACCAA
>CAZROJ010000158.1:0-11597 GCA_964601665.1 uncultured Pirellulaceae bacterium | reverse complement strand
TCACTAAATCAACGAATCGCAATCGGCCTAACTTTAATTACAACGCAAACACGCGTTCAGCCGCAACGTGGTTTAGTTTCAGACGCTGGTTAAAGCCGCGTTGGCCCTTGATGCCGACTTTCTTTTTCAGGTACCGGTTGATATTCAAACCCGGTATCGGCGTCACATGGAAAATGATTTTTCCAGCGGCATCTTGTAAAACATAAGTCGATGGCGACGTACCACCGGCTTGCTTTAATTCGTTCAGCCAACCTGACGCGTCGAACTGCGATTCCGAAAGTTGATTCGAAGTTGAAAATTGATCGGAGGCGGCAAGTGAATGGTTGGTTCGGGTCGATAGTTGAGCGGACGTCGGGGTGGTACTCAGAAAGTTGGCAGATGGGGTGGGGGCACGGTACCGGTCGGCGATCTTTCTGCAGTTTGCAAGCTTGGTCAGAAACTGCTGGCCTTGGATCCGCTGGGCGGGTGTTGCGGTCAGCAAAAATTGCTGTGTGGCCGCTTCGAGTGGTACAAGGTCCCAGGTTGCTGGGGCTTTAAGCATTTCTTGGGTCAGTCGGTTGTTGAGCGACCCAATGGCGTCAGGGCTGATTGGTTGGTCAGAATCGGCCGTCAATGAGACACCGCCGAATTGCCGCGTCGCCGACAATTGTTCCGCGAACCGACGATCGTTCGGGCTCGCATCGGCGATTCGAATTTGAGCTGGGTAGCTCGGCTGCTGGTTCGAGCGTACTGGGAAACGGTTGCCAAAGGAGGCTGGTGGTCGTTGGGAGTTTGAGAAATTCGTGTCGGCCGAGTTATTATTGCGTGCAAAGTCGCGGCCGTTGGCGAAGTCTCGGCTGTTGGGGATTGGCCGAGTCGCTTTGCGCCAGCCGCTGCCGGTGTTTTGGATTGGCGGCTCAGCTTGTTGGGCCGGTGCGATGTAGCTGGCCTGTTGAACGTTCGGATCACTTCTTACGACTGGCGCGGCATCGGGATAGGTTACCACTGGCTGCTGCACGCCCGAGTAAAATGCGAAGCCGCTCGGCCGCTTTGGCTGGGTAAGCGAGTTCGTGTCGTTGTTGGTTGGGGGCGAAACGACTGTGTCCATGCGAGTTTGAGTTACTGAGTCGACCGGTGGCAAAGCGGCGGCAGTCGATTGCGGACGAGAGGCCAGCGATGGATTTTGGTCGGGCTTGGTCGGTTCACGGGTTGACGTTGAGCTGGCAATGTTAGGTTGGTCCAGCGACTGGATGTCGGAAATGTGGATCCAGCGAAATTCGCCAGCGGGTGGTTTGATCTGGTACCAAATGGTGCTGTGCCCTTCGGGGTTGGGCCAAGAGAGTTGGCCCAGCACGGCGACGTTTTCGTCCTCGCGGAGTTTGACTTGCCAAAGCGGTTTGCTGACCGATCCCAGTTCGGTGCCGATGAACGGAGTGGTTCCGTCGCTGGTTATTTTGCCAATGCCTTCGTCGATGATTTCAACCGTCGATTCGGGAATGATACAGAAGCTAGACTTCGTGGGGCGGATCGCACACCACCCGCCTGGGTCGTGACGATAGACTTCGACGACGTCGCCGGGGCTCAGTTTCTGAGTGGCATAATGGACTTTCCCGGGGCCGCTTCGGACCATCGATTCTTTTTTGGCGACGATTCCTTGGTAAGGAAAGTTGATTGAATCGTCGGCTGAAGTCGTCGACGGTGCGGCGGCGAACAAGCAGGCGATCGCGAACATTCCAGTAACGCGGAGCAAAATGGTGGCAAACGTGTAGCGGGTGGCCATCGCGGATCATCCTTGATGCGATTGACGGTCGGCAGTTTGGCTTTAATTTGTAGGGGCCAACTGCCGTCCGAGAAAAATTTTCAACGCTTTAATTAGCGAAATTTTGGTTTCTGCTCAAGTTCATTCGTGATAGCAGTTTTACGATTTGGGAACAGAATACTCTCGGATTAGGCGACTTCGGAACGCGGTGAACCGTCAAATAAGGTCGTCGAGACTTCTTTTTCGGGGGGCGAGCCATCGCTGGGGTGGTCGTCCTGCTGTTGAATTTTGGCTCGAACGGTTGCCACTTGCTGCTGCAGCTCCCGCAATTCTTCTTCCTTTTCTTCCACTTGAGTTAGCAGTTTTTCCAGCCGCTTTTCCGGTGAAGTCCGCAAAATTCGGTGCACGAGCTCCAAGACAAGGAACGCTCGAACCGTTTTGGCGATGAGCCCTCGCATTCGATAGACGCGGCCCATTTTGGTCAACTGTTGAACTTTTGCAAATTTCGCGACCTTGGCGGCCCGGACAATTCGCAGCGATCGCAAAAACGAAATGAGCGGTAGCAAAATAATTGCGAGGTCGATCCAGTTTTTTTTGACGTAGGCGAGTTTCTTGTGAGTCGCGCTGACCATCAAGATAAATTCGATCGTGAAGGCACACCAAATCAATCCCATGCTGATGCTTAGCAATAGCTTCAGCCAAGCGGTCGACTTGAGCATATCTTGAAAGCAAAACTCGATGACCAGCACTGGCAAGATCATCATGGCGATCACCAACATCGGTTTGCTGAAAACTCGCTCGAGCTGATTTTGGAACGTCTTGCCAGGGGTTCGCCAGCCCATGCCCGGCAGCCAGATTTTATTGTTTTTTGCCGCGATAGCTTTGCCCAATCGAAGCGGCGGACATAGTGCACACCACCAATCCGCTTTCGATAGTTTGAACGAGCAATTGCCTCGGCTGGCCATCCAGCAAAAGTAAAGCGGTTCAAGTAAGAACAGCGGCCAGATCGCGATTAGCGTCTGAAGGATTAAGTAACCCGATTGGAGCGCTGGCTGTTGCCAATCGTTTTCGATCGACGATGAATTATTTGAGACCGACGATGCTTCTAGGGTTTCTGCTGGCGTGTCCGGTAAGATGTCAACCCAAGCCACGACCAATCCGGCCAGTAGCATCAAGAACACGATCGACAGGCCGAACATCGGTTTGGCCAGCCACTCTGCCGAATCCGCCATTTCAGTTTTCGCTTTGTTCGAAACTGAATTGGGTTGATTGGGGTCGTCGGAATTTTCGCGATGATCGATGTTGTTCATGTTTCCCGTTTTACGAAACTGGTTAAGTCTCCGATCGTTCGTCAGAACGCCGTCGCGTCTCAATAGAGAGCCTAGCCGACGCAGTGGCGAATTTGAATCTTGATCTGCCGAACTTGCTATCTGAATGATGGCAGAATCGAAACAAATCGATTTCGAGAAGCGTTCGGTTGTTCCGGCAAGAAGGTTCCTGTTAGCGGCCCATGTAGTCGTTTCAGCCATCCATTCGTTACGATTGACTGAATATTGTGATAAAAACGTAACTGACTGAGCGGCAGTTTTTACTATTTTGATGCCGCCTTTGCCCCCTTTGACAAATCGATCCGGCATCGTTGGAGCGTTAACAGAGCGAAGGCGGTACCGTAGGGTTTGTGATAGCTGTACAGCGGATAGTCAAACCATGAACCGTCTTTTTCTTGCCGGTCGATGATCAGCCTGGCGACGTGGTGCTGGTAAAACGGTCGCTCGTTGGCCGGCAGTTGATCAATGCAAACTGCTCCGTAGTAGACACCAAAGTAATAAAAGTATCCGGCGACTTGGGCGAACGATTCGTGCGGAATCGGTTTTTTGCGGCCCATGTCCAGCCAACCATGCCGTGAAATGAGTCGGTCGAGCCAAACTTGGATGACGGTATCCGTGATTTTTTCGTCGTTCCACATTCGCAACGCCGCATTGCCAGCTTGCGAACGGCCGAGGCTACCCATGGGACGATTGATGGCAGCGGCTCCACGGGAACGATCAGATTTGATACGAGCCGAATACAGAAAGGTTCCGTCGGGCTGGCGCATCATTTTGGTGGCTCGAAGTGCTTTGTCCAGCATTTTCTTGTCGCAGTCGATGCCGGCGTCACGGGCTTGGGCCAAGGCCACCAGAACCGCCGAGTTGACAAAACTGCAGGAAGGATTGATCGGTTTGGCCATTCCGCTGCCGTAATAAAACCAGCCACCGTGAATCGACTGCCAGCGATCGAGTCCCTTCATGTGGGTGCGAATCGCGATTTCGAGTTCTTGCTTTTTTGATGGCTGGTCCGTTCGCCGAAGCATCTTGGTAAAGGTTTGAATGCAATAGCAATGAGCCCAGATATGCGGCAGGTCGTTCGCGCCGGCGCGACGGATTTTGTCAGTTCGAGCCAGCAGGAATTCGTAAGCTTTGGCGTTGGCATTTCGAACGGATTCGGACTGCGTCACGTCCATCAGCGATTCCAAGCACATCGCCGTCACCGCCACATCGAACGCTCGGTAAGACCCCGGCACGGGATCGTTGTCGACTCCGCCGGTCCATTGCGGTCCGCCCCAAGCACCGTCTTTGCGTTGCGAATCGACCAAATGTTTTACTCCGCGAGCCATCGAAGATTCCAGGTCGCCCGAGGAAACCACGGCCGGTGCGGGAGGTCGCAGTAGAGCCAGTTTCGAATCTTTGGCTTCGGCTGTTTCTTGTTGGCGATCGTCCGCTTGGCCGTAAAGGAGATGCCCTTGGTTTACGACAAAGCAGCAAACCAACAAAACGCCAAAACTGCTCATTCGATTCATTGATTTGCCTTCAGATTTTGCGACGACGATTCGGGTTAGTGCTCCGAACAATTTAGAACAAACGGTTCATGCCGTTGAGTGCTGCCACTCGATAAGCTTCGGCCATGGTCGGGTAATTAAACGTGGTTTCGGTGAAATATTTCAAGCTGTTCGAAGCCGCTTGACCGTCCATCACCGCTTGGCCGATGTGAATGATTTCCGAAGCACTTGGGCCGAAGCAATGGATGCCCAAAACTTGCAGCGTTTCTCGGTGAAACAAAATTTTCAACATCCCGATGCTCTGCCCAATGATCTGGGCGCGGGCCAAGTTCTTAAATTGAGCCACACCGACTTCGTAGGGAACTTTGGCTTCGGTTAGTTCCTTTTCTGTTTTCCCGATGCACGAAATTTCGGGCGTCGTATAAATTCCCGAGGGGATATCTTTCGCCATGCTGCAGGCCACATCAGCCGTCCCGAGAATGCTCATCGCGGCCGCCCTGCCCTGCGTGTACGCCGCGCTGGCCAGTGAAGGGAATCCGACCACGTCGCCAACGGCGTAAACGTTTTCAACAACCGTTTGGAAACATTCATTCGTTTGGATGTACCCTCGGCTGTCGGGTTCGATGCCGACGGTGTCCAGGCCAAGGTCGCTGGAGTTGCCGGTCCGTCCGGTAGCCCATAGGAGGCAATCGGTTTTGAGTTGCTTGCCACTTTTTAAATGAGCAATCACACCATCTTCGCAGGGTTCAATTTTTTCAAACGATTCGTCGTGCCGAATTAAAACTCCTCGCTCACGCATGTGATAGCTGAGCGCATCGCTGATTTCGCTGTCCAAGAAATCAAGCAATTCGCTGCGGCCGTTGACCAAGTTTATTTTGACCGCCAAGTTGCGAAACATCGACGCGTACTCGCAACCGATCACGCCCGCCCCCAAAATCGTCATGGATGCCGGGCGATGGTCGAGGCTGAGAATGGAATCGCTATCAAAGATTCTTGGATGATCAAAGTCGATTCCGGCTGGGCGGTAGGGGCGTGATCCAACCGCCATCACAATGTTTTCACATTGAATACGTTCCTCGTTGTTCACGGTGACGGTGTTGGGGCCATCGAGTCGAGCGTGGCCCGAAATGACTTCCACGTTGTTTCGCATGTAGAACATGTGACGCATGGATTCTTGGCTGGCGATGACCTCTTGAGCGGACTTGGTCAGTTCAACGACGCTTGGTTTTGCGTTTACGCCACACGCCTGAAGCAGCGGATTGTTTAACGCTTCGGTTAGTCGGTAGATGGCATAACGCAGTGCCTTGCTGGGGATGGTTCCCCAGTGCGTGCATCCGCCGCCGATTTTGTCGTAGCGTTCAATCACGACGACTTTTTTGCCCGCTTTGGCCAACTGCATCGCGGCGCCCTCGCCGCCCGGGCCGGTTCCAATGACGACAACATCAACTTTACGTTCAGACACGGGGCTACCTTCGGTTTGTGGGGATCTTGTTTGTTGCGTTGCGGTGGTTTTGTCAACGCGCAGGCGTATGTTTGGTCAGAAGTTCGTTATTTTAAAGCTTGTTGGCGATTTTTCGACCGGTGGTGCTCATCGGGATGTCAGAAATTTCTTCCAGGGTCGCCCAGCGAATGGCGGTCTTCATGTTTTTAATTCGACCTGTCAAATTCTCGGTTCGATAACAATCCAAAGTGATGCGAAATCGGGTTACGGCATGCTTGAGACGGATATCCGTTTGGATCAAATCGGCTTGCAGGCCGGTTAGTTCGTGCAGCGATTGGCTGAGCGAATTCGTGATTTCCAGTTTAGTTTTAGCCGATTGCGGTTGGCCACGTTTGGGTTTGGCTGGATCGGCGGCCGTTGCGATTTCCAACCGCGGGAAGTCCCATAAATTTTCCCAGCGTTCGCCGGGGCCGCATTGGCGAATCAAAAATTTGTTTTTTCGCTGGACCAAAATTACGGCCTCGTGCAGGTCCTCGTATTTCATTTTTTTCGAAGCGACCGGGATCTGCAATTGAAGGCCCTTGATGGCCGTCGGGCAGAGTTCATGGATGGGGCAGATGAGGCATCGCGGGTTTTTCGGCGAGCAAATCTGATTGCCGACTTCCATCAAGGCTTGGTTGAAGTCGCCACAGCGTTTTTTGGGGAGCAGGTTTTCTGAAAACTCCCACAACGCTTTTTGGCTGGCTGATAGTTTAGGGTCGACTTTCATTTGCATCAGTCGAGCGAATAAACGGATCGTATTACCCTCTAGGATCGGCAGCGGTTGGTCTTGCGAGATAGACAGGATCGCGCCCGCGGTGTATCGCCCGATTCCAGGCAGCGCTAAGACTTCGTTGAAGGTGGTTGGGAATCGCCCTGCGTGTTTATCGGCGACAATCTTGGCCGCCGCGTGTAATTGGCGGGCTCGGCGGTAGTAACCCAGCCCTTCCCAGAGTTTTAAAACTTGGGCTTCGTTTGCCGCTGCCAATTTTTTGACAGAGGGAAACTGTTTCATGAAACGCGTGTAGTAATCGATGACGGTTGCAACTTGAGTTTGTTGCAACATGATCTCGCTGATCCAAATACGGTATGGCGTTTTATTTTTCCGCCACGGCAGGTCGCGTTGGTTTTCGTCAAACCAGTTAAGTAAACGACGCTGGAACTTGATTTTGGATTCGAGGGCGAGCATAACGTTGGTGCAGCAGAGCGGAATTAAAACTCGAAATCAGTCGGGCCGGTTTGGCGATTCAGGTTGCTCCGAATCTGCGTTTGCTTGTAATGATTCCACGATCTCGCGAAGCTCGGCTACTTCCTGTCGCAGTTGTGCAATTTCGTCTTTGACCGAAGGCTCATCCGGTCGAGTGATGCCGGGATCGGTTTGCGTAGCGATCGGCTGTGCGTCAGCGAGTGGCTTGGGCGTTGGGGGCTCGAAATTTTGACCGCCGTGTTCGGCTTTTAATTTTTCCAGTTCCGCTTGCTCATACAAAGCATGCGTCACAATGCAGCCGCGACCGGGCGCGGTTAAGTAAACGATCAAACCTTTTGCGTACAGTCGATCGATGACGGGACGTAACTCGGCCAAACCGGAGATCGGTTCCATACGAGCGGCTCGACCGCGAAGTTCGCCCAGCGTTTGCGCTCCGCGAAGCAGGAGTTCACCCATCACCGCGATTTCGACTTTGTCCACTGCCAGCCAATCGTAAAGCTGATGGCGATACTTGGGCGCGCGACTGTCGCCATCGGATTCGCGAATTGCGCCGCACGACTGCAAGCGTTCGAGCGATTCGAAAACCTCGTCGACCGACATTTGCAACTGCGGGAAACGATTGTTCTTTTGGTTGCAAGCGTTTTGCAGGGAATTCAGGGTCAGCGGATAGCTGTCAGGCGTCGTTTTTGATTTCTCAATCAACGCGCCTGCCACTCGGCGATCGGTGTAGCGGAGCGAGGTCCATTGGCGTTCGGGTTGTTCGTCGGTCATGAAGTGTTTCTGGTGTTACGGTCTGCTGCGTTGTTGAGTCCTTAACTTCGAAACTCAAAACTCGCGGATCAAAATGCCCGCGGTTAACGCCGTCGGCTCACTCGTTGTGGGATAAGCGCTAAGTCAAACAAGCAGTCTTTACTTGGCAACGATATTGACCAAGCGGTCGGGAACGGCGATCTCTTTGATGATGTTTTTACCATCGATCAGTTCCGCGATCTTGGGATCGGCTTTGGCCAGGGTAAGCAATTCGTCTTTTGCCGTGCCACGCGGGACCACGATTTTGGAACGGATCTTGCCCATGATCTGGATCGGAATTTCTACCGAAGCGTCAACCGTCAGGGCTTCTTCAAACTGCGGCCATGACTCGTAGGCCAAGGTTTTTTCGTTGCCCAGAATTCGCCACAGTTCCTCGCTCAAGTGCGGCGCCAGCGGTGCCAACAGTAGCGAGAACTGCTCCATGATTTGTTTCGGGCGATGGTTTTCTTTGGTAAAAAAGTTGACGAACTCCATCAACCGCGAAATCGACGTGTTGAAGGAGAGGTTTTCGATGTCCTGCGAAACGGCTTTGATCGTGCGATGCAAAACCTGCAGCTGTTTGTCGGTCGGCGGATGATCGCCGATCGCTGGGTTCAAAGCGATTTCGTCGGATTCTTGGTCCACGATCATTCGCCATGCTCGGTCAAGGAACCCGCGAACTCCATTGACGCCCGACATGGACCACGGTTTAGATTGTTCCAGCGGGCCCATGAACATCTCGTAAAGTCGCAAAGCATCAGCGCCGTATTCGGCGACGATCACGTCGGGGTTGACCACGTTGCCGCGGCTTTTGGACATCTTGTGGGCGCGACTGTCGACACCAATCGAAGGATCCGATTGCAGCACAAAGGAAGTTGACGCGTTCTTGGCCGTCGACTTTTCGCATTGTTCGGGATCCAATTTGACGGCTTGAACCGGGGATCCATCGGATTTAAGAATCGGTTTCTTTTCGTCGTTTTCGGTGACTTGGTCGGCGCTAATCCATTGTTCGTCCGAATCACGGTAGCCCGTGAATTCGACATCGCCCAGGATCATGCCTTGATTGACAAGCCGTTGGAATGGCTCGGCGCTGCTCAAGTGCCCACGATCGAATAGGACTTTGTGCCAGAAACGAGCGTAGAGCAAGTGCAGGACTGCGTGTTCGGCGCCACCGATGTACAGGTCGACTGGCATCCATGCTTTTTCGAGCTGGGGGTCGATAAAGCGTTCGCTGTTGTTAGGGTCGATAAAGCGGAGGTAGTACCAGCACGAACCGGCCCACTGCGGCATGGTGTTGGTTTCGCGTTTGTATTTGACTCCGTCGATGACTGGGTACAGCCAAGCGTCGTCGGCTTTTTCCAGCGGCGGTTCCATGCGGCCGTGAGGTTGGAAGTCCTCCAGTTCTGGGAGTTCGACAGGCAGCGATTGTTCGGGGACGGGACGCAAACGACCGGTTTTGTTTCCGGCTGCGTCCAGTTCATGCAAAATCGGAAACGGTTCGCCCCAGAATCGTTGACGGCTGAACAGCCAGTCCCGCAGTTTGTAATTGACCGCCGCCGCCCCGCAGCCGTTGTCGGTCAGTGTTTGGATGATCTTGGTTTTAAACTCGCTGGTCTCCAGCCCGTCGAACGATTCGCTATTGATCGCGGTGCCGAAGCCAGAAAAGCAGGCTAGGCCCGATTTGACTTTTTCAAAATCGACATCCTTCGCGCCGGCTGTTGGTTGTACGACCGGTGTGATTTCCAAGTCGTAAGTTTTGGCAAAGATAAAGTCGCGCGTATCGTGAGCTGGAACGGCCATGATGGCTCCGGTTCCGTAGCTGGCCAAAACATAATCGGCGATCCAGATGGGAATCGGTTTTCCATTGACCGGATTGATGGCGCAGCTGCCCGAGAACACGCCTGTTTTCTTCGTGCGGTCGTCTTGCCGGTCGCGTTCGCTTTTCATGCCCGCATCGTCGCGGTACTTTTTTACCACGGCGGCCTGTTCGTCCGTTGTTAATGATTCGACCAGATCGTGTTCGGGCGAGATTACCATATAGGTGGCGCCGTAGAGTGTGTCTGGCCGAGTCGTATAAACGCGCAGCGCGTCGGCGGATTGTTCTGCCGGAAAACCCGTTTGAGTTCTCGTTTGGCTCCACGCTTCAAAGGAATCTTGGCCGCCGATATAGAAGTCGACTTCTGCGCCGACGCTGCGACCGATCCAGTCGCGTTGAAGTTTTTTGATGCCTTCGGGCCAGTTAACGCTGTCCAGGTCGGAGCCCAAGCGGTCTGCGTAGGCCGTGATACGAAGCATCCATTGCCGCATCGGCACGCGTTGGACTGGGTGACCGCCGACATCGGAGAGCCCGTCAACGACTTCTTCGTTGGCCAAGACGGTTCCAAGTGCTGGACACCAATTGACGGGGGCAAAAGATTCGTAAGCCAAGCGAAAGCTGTCTTGGTATTCGCGAATGGCTTCGTCGCCCTGCTCGGTGACCTCGACTGGAATCGGCAGCTCGCTGATGGGCCGGCCTGTTTGTTGTTCGGCATCAAACCAAGTATCGAACAGGACCAAGAAGATCCACTGCGTCCATTTAACGTACTCGACATCCGTGGTCGAAATTTGGCGATCCCAATCGTAGCTAAAGCCGAGGTCTTTGAGTTGGCGGACGAAGGTCTTGATATTCTTTTCGGTGAACTGGCGAGGCGAGGCGTTGTGCTTGATCGCGTGCTCTTCGGCGGGCAAACCAAAGGCGTCAAAACCCATCGGGTGCAGGACGGTTTTGCCGTTCATGCGGGCGTGCCTCGAGACGATATCGGTTGCGGTGTAGCCTTCGGGGTGGCCGACGTGCAGGCCTTCACCGCTGGGGTAAGGAAACATGTCCAGCGCGTACAGCTTTGGCCCGGTCAGTTCGCTGGGCGTTTTGAAGGTCTTGTTCTCGTCCCAGTATCGCTGCCAACGAGGTTCAATTTCTGCCGGATTGTATTTGGGCACGTTCGTGTCCTTTTAGATTTTTATAGGTTGGAGCACCAGCGGGTGAGGCTTGATGATCGGTGTTTTCAGGGGCCGACATGTTAGCAAATTGCCAATAAATTGGCAGGACGGATAAATTAGCAAGACGACAAGCCGAGCAGTAAAGTTCGCGATCCAACGCCGGTGTAGCCAAAAAACGGTTGAAGTGAGTCAGGGAACGTTTTCTGGGTTCTGCCGGCTCGCCGAGATGCGTCGGCGGCCGGCTTTTTGGTGAACCGTTTTTCTGCGGGTGAGTCGTTTTTCTGCGGGTGAGTCGTTTTTCTGCGGGTGAGTCGTTTCTGGATAGGTGAGTCGTTTCTGGGAAATCATCGCGTTTTTCAAGAACGGTTGGCTTGGTTTTGGCTCGGTTTTGGTGTGAGCGTAAAGTCACGACCTGACGAGCATTGGCTTGACCGGAGATTTTGGGTTTGAAGTTCGGAAGTTTTCCGGTGGGAGTGGACTTGGATATTGGGTAAACTCTGTTACTGGCTGATGAGTCGTGACGCGATAGCGGTCGATTTCAGACTTCAGACTTCAGACTTCAGACTTCAGACTTCAGACTTCAGACTTCAGA
>CAZROJ010000157.1:7765-11621 GCA_964601665.1 uncultured Pirellulaceae bacterium | reverse complement strand
GCTGGCATCTTAAATTCGTACACAATTCCGGTTTCCGGCACTAGCGCCGTCGGCTTAATAAAGAGAGTCTCTCAGAACCTATTCGGGCGACACGTATTGCGTTTGGCCTCGAGGTACTCGGGTAAGCCACTCAACCTAAAATTGAAATGCCGCGTTAGTAATCCTTGAAGTGGAATACGGCACAGGACAGCGTTAGCATCAGAACCATGAAACCCAAGCCACTCCACAAAGGCAACAGTGGATGTTCGATGGCTGGTTCGCCGATCAAATCCACCTCCGGGTTCGCACTGGTATCGCGAGCGGCCGACAAATAAGACGTCACTTTGTAGAACTCGCCGGGCTTTGGGAAAACGGTGTAAATCGGGCTGATCATATAACGATAGGCAATTTCGAACGGCCCATCGGTTGGTGAATAAGTATCGATCGTCGAAAGACCATCCGTTTCATAAACCTTCAGTCGGCTCTCGCGATCAAAAACGCACAGCCGGCTTTGGGGATCAAACGCGACCGAAGATACGTTGCCTTGGCCGGTCATCATTGGTTTGGTCACCGTTTGTTCGGCAACATTCATTAGCCAAAGCTTTCGGTTGGCGTACATCAACGCGATCCATTGGCCGTCGGGGCTGGCCGAGATGGTGTCGATGCCACAGGTGGTCTCGCATTGCAGGTCGGTTGTTTTGGCGTCGAGTGTGTTGGCATCGAGCGAAACGATCGAATTGTTGCCCGGAACCACCAAAATGGTGTCGCCGGCGTAGGCCAAGTAGCACTTCATCTTTTTGCCCGTACCAATGTCGATCGCTTTCGAGCGGTCGCGAACGTACGCGTCGCCTTCGCGACGGAAGACGACGATCGAGTGTTGGTTGTCTTCAAACTTGTGGACCGCGATTTCTTCGTTGATCGCGTTCATGGCACTGGAGTAGGCCGTCGTGATCCGAACGGGTTCTTCGGGGCCAAGTGATTTTGTTTTGGGGGCTTCCGATTCGGTTGGATCCCAAAGTCCAAAACTTCCCGAGCGATTGGCAAGGACCAGGCCGTCTTTGGCCGCAAACATCGTCATGGTGCTGCGAGGGAAATCACCCACTTTCTTCATCTGGCCATTGTCACCGTCGAGCACGAAAGCTTCGTGGCTGCCTCTTCCATTGGGAGCCGGTGGAAATACAAATGCGAGGCCAGAGTGAATCTTATTGTCCGGGCCAAGGGTCGGGCGAATTTGATAGGGGAACATTTTGAACTTGATAAACCATTGGTTGAACGCCATGCCCGTGGCTTCTGGGCCAACAGGACCTTCGGGTTGGCCAACGATTTTCCAATCATTTGCATCGGCACTCCATGTCACGCCGTTTCCAAGACCGTCGATGGCAACCAGAGCCTTGTCAGTCACCAGCGGATCGTATTTGCGTTCGTTCTGCAGTGATCGGTCAAAAACAGTATGCGTTGTTCCGACGGCGTAGCAGATTGCCCAGAATACAACCGCCATCACGATGGACAAAATCGGGCTGCGGTACAGCAGGCCAACCAAGGCCGACACCGAAAAGTAAATCGCGAAGACCAGCGTATAAATCGGAATGCTCCAGAGGAAAGCACTATCCCACAGCCCCATGGCCAGTCCCAGCCAGAGCCATGTACCGAAAAACAAATAGGCCGAACAGATCGCGACTTGCGAACAGCCGCCAAAAAATCGAGACAGGTAGAGGCCCGATCGCGAGATCGGTTTGCTCAGCAGCAAATTCAAAGAGCCCGGATCGAAGGTTTGCGGCACGATATTGGCGGTGATCAGAATGCCAATCAAAATGCCAGCTGACATTAAAATTTTGTCGAAAAAGAACGCTGTGATTTCGGCAACGCCTTTGGCAATCGCAGCGCGACCGATCGGAAAAGTCCAGTAGGGATCATAGCTGTAACTCCAATAGTACAGCGTTACCGTTGATCCGTCTGGTTTCCCCAAAGCTGGAATGGCTTTCCCGACCAACAAGCGGTTGAGCCGTCTGGATTGGTCTTCGGATAAAGATTCAGGGCCGTCTTTGAGTAACTCTTTTACTTCGCCGGTGATGGCAAACCGTCCCCAGTCATCGGGTTGATAAAAATCGGGCTGACAGATGATGTCGTTTAGCTCGTCAACCAAATCGCGATAGACCCGACGATCTTCGCGCTCGCTATTGTTGTCGGCTTGGTCTTGGTCTTGGTCTTGGGCATCGTCGCCGTTTTCGTTTTGACCGTAGACTTTTTCCAGTGACTTTTGCAGCTTGGGCGAGAGCAGGCTCCAGACTTTTTTGGCTGATTTCGTTTTGCCCGATTTACCTTTCTCGATCAAGCGTTCGACGACTTTTTCGGGTTTGGGCAGATGAGTCCGCGAGCTTAGTTTCCAGTCCGTGGTCTCTTTGATATTCCAAGGGCAGATCAAGAAAAATAAAATCGTGATCAGCAAGAGCATGATGTACAACACGCGGGAAGCGACGGCCGCGCGAAATGAATCGATGATGACTGCGAGATAGGGTCTCATGGCTGGCTATATTTCTGTTGGTTGGACCAAATGTTTCGGGGTTGGCTGGGCGAGCGAAAACGAGGGCCGAATCAAAATTCGGGGCGCATCACAGTTCACAATCAGCTAATTCTTGAAGGATGACTCGTCGACCAACGCCAAGAACGCATCTTCGAGTGACACTCGCCGGTGCGCGACACCGATAATGCTGACGCCAATCGAGCGTAGCGAATCGACCATCTTGTCGACGTCCGCCTGTTTGGCCGTGGGAATCGAAACGATAAAATTGTTGGTGTTTGGGTCTTTGCGAAAGCTGGCGGCGTTGTCAAAACAGTTTTTGATCGCTTGTTCGTCACCGGCCAGTTGGAATTCAACCGTCGCTCCGACATGGCCGCCGCTGTCGGCCAAAGTTTCGCTTAAAAAATCGCCGATCGTCTCGACCGAGCCACAGTAGCGAAGAATGCCTTTGTCCAAAATCGCGACGCGCTGGCAGATCATTTCGACTTCTTGCAACAAGTGACTATTCAAAAAGATCGTGACGCCTCGATCCGAAAGCGTTCGAATGATTTGCCGCATTTCCGCTCGGGCTTTGGGGTCCAAACCATCGGTGGGTTCGTCCAGCACCAAGAGTTCCGGTTCGTGCAGCAGGGCCTGAGCCAAACCAAGCCGTTGCAACATTCCTTTGGAGTATTGTCGGACGTTATCTTTGGCACGTTGAGCCAGTCCGACGGTTTCTAAAAGCGGGCCACGTTTGGCTCGCACGACGCTGGTCGGCACGTTGCTCAGGTTGCCAAAAAATTCGAGTGCTTGATATCCGGTCAGGTGAGCGGGGACGCGAAGGTGTTCGGGCAGGTAGCCGACCAACTGCCGTCCTTGCCGGCTGCCGGCGGGGAATCCCAGCAACGAGGCGTCACCGTTGGTCTTGCGAATGATGCCCAGCATGATTTTCAAAAACGTGGTTTTGCCGGCACCGTTGGGCCCCAGCAAGCCGAAGATCTCGCCGCGGCGAACCGTCAGCGATACGTTCTGCAACGCCGTGTGTTTCTTTTTAAAGACCAAACCCTGCGAATAGGTTTTGCAAAGGTTGTTGGTCTCGATCGCGAAGTCACCGTTGGAGCGGGGCGTGGTCGAGGTGGCTGCTGGGGCCATGGCGGGAGCGTCAGTCATAAGCGAATTGAGCTTTTTAATGGTTGGGTGAAAGTTACAAGCGGTGTCGGTCGTCAGTTCGTTGGCTGGAGCCAATTATTGTCGCAAAGATTGTTAATCGTTGCTATCTGGTGCTAATTTTTTCACGAGCCAACTGTTCACGAGCGCCTGCGGTTTTGACACCGTCCATTTTAAAGACAGACCCAAGACCGCGAAAAAGACCCAGCCGTC
>CAZROJ010000157.1:0-7665 GCA_964601665.1 uncultured Pirellulaceae bacterium | reverse complement strand
CGCCAAGCACGGTCGGCAATACCCTGTTATTTGGAAATTTTTTCCGGTCACTCGAATCGTTTGATCGCCGCGTCGATAGCGATCGTGTACCGATATCTTCAATTCATTGAATCGATCCATGGAAAAATCGAAATTTGTCAAAACGATCCTGCTTGCTGTGGTTATTGTCGGCGGCATTTGGGTCCTCGTGCACCGAGACAAAATCTCG
The DNA here is from genome assembly GCA_964601665.1 of uncultured Pirellulaceae bacterium. Lineage (GTDB taxonomy): Bacteria > Planctomycetota > Planctomycetia > Pirellulales > Pirellulaceae > Mariniblastus. Next base: position 7,457 of record CAZROJ010000157.1, on the reverse strand, counting down.
AAGCCTGATGACGCGTTGGCGTTAATCCAGCGGCAACTTGGTGAAATTTTCAAAAGCGAAAACATCGGCGGCTTGGACGGTTCGGCCTATTTTGCGGCTGGTTCGGCCTACGGTACCCCTGAGGAAGCCGGTCGGTTGCAAAATTATTCCAATGAATCGAATCCAGCCTTCGCCAGCCAGAGTTCGCCGCCCGGCAACAGCGCTCCCGCTCGACTTGCCGCGGGTCAAAACGTGACCAACGTGATCCGATTGGCCGTGTTTAAGTTGAACCCGAGTGCACCGTTTATTAACCATGCGGAACCGGTTCGGCTGATGGCCGAGATTTGCCGTCAGTACGATGTGGTGGCGCTGCAGTGTTTGAATCGCAACGACACGACTTGGGTCAAGCGGATCACCGATCAAATGAATCAGTTGGGGGCTGTGGGATTACAGCACCGTTTGGCGGTAGGTGGCCCTCGTTCGGACTACATCGCAATCTCCGATCGCGGCCAACGCGAGGGTACCACGCAAACGGTGATTATTTTTAATCGACAAACGGTTCAGCTGGACCAGTCCAAGTGGTACGTCGTTGACGATCCGGACAACATGTTCAAGCACGATCCGATGGTGGCATGGTTTCGATCGCGAGGCGTTCCGCCGCAAAGGGCGTTTACGTTTTCGATGGTCTGCATGGAGATCGACCAACAGAACCCAAGAAAAGAACTGGCTCAGATCGGTCTGTTGATGCGGACGATTCGAAATGATGGTCGTGGCGAGGACGATGTTATTTTGGTTGGAGATTTCCAGGCCGACGATCGAGGGCTGGACGCGATTCGAAATGAAGCGGGGTTGAGCTGGGTGGTGACCCATCATTTCACAAATGTCGCGCGGGACCGGCAGTACGACAATATTGTTTTTTCTGAGAATCCAACAACCGAGTTTACGGGCCGCGGCGGATGTCTGGACTTTGCCAAGCAATACGGGCTGCAGCCGGTCGACGCGGCGGCGGTTGCCCAGCGATTGCCGGTCTGGGCCGAATTTTCAGTTTTTGAAAACGGTCAAAATGACAAAGCCATCCCGGGCCGCATCGCCTCGCTGCCAGCCGAGCCCGCAGCGGGCGTCGCTGACCAGCCAGCCGAGCGATAGCAGGAAATTTACCGGCGAGGCGAGTTATTTGCTTGTCAGCGGATGAACGATCCGAAACAATAGCGGCGTAAATGGTTTACGCGTTGTTTGCACGTTCTTGGTTGGACCGAACTCGAATACAGTGGCGGTGTCGCGATGGCAACAATATTGGTTGTAGAAGATTCTGCTGTCGATCGGACTCTGATTGGATCGCTGCTGGCGAAGGAAACCGATTGGCGAATCGAATTTGCCGAAGATGGTCACGAAGCGACCGAGTTTTTGAATTCGAAGATCGAGTCCGAGCTGCCGGACGTGGTCGTGACGGATCTGCAAATGCCCCGATTGGATGGGCTGGGATTGGTCAAGTTCGTGCGACAAACGTTTCCAAGGATTCCCGTGGTGTTGATCACGTCTCAGGGCAGCGAGCAATGTGCGGTTGACGCGCTTCGGGCTGGCGCGACCAGTTATTCGCCCAAGTCGATGTTGCGTTTGGATTTGAAACGCACGATCGGCCAAATTTTGGATATGGCAACCTTCATGCGGTACACGCATGATACTCAGCAACGGCCAGCGCCCAAACAAGTGGCTTTTGTGTTGGAAAACGATTCGACGTTGATTGGTCCGACGATTGAACACATGCAAGAAAACCTACCAGGGTGGTCTGAAAAAGATCGTTGGCAGTTTGCGATGGCGATGGACGAGGCCTTGGTCAACGCGATGCACCACGGGAATTTGGAAGTGGATTCCGAATTGCGAAACAGCGAAAATGAACGTGACTACTACGACACAGTTCGCGATCGACAGCAGAAGTCGCCTTTCTGCCACCGCCGCGTGCGTGTCGAAGCGGAGTTTTCGGATGACCACATTTGCGTTCAGGTCTCCGATGATGGAAGCGGTTTTGATTGCAATTGTTTGGCCGACCCAACCGCCGACGAAAACCTGCACAATGTGAGCGGTCGCGGTCTGTTTTTGATTCGCTCGTTCATGGACTCGGTCGCCCATAACGAATCGGGAAATCAGATCACGATGACCAAAATTCGTAAAACGAGTGCTTAACGGGCCGAATCGGTTTTTCGGTTAACCGGATTTCCTTGAATCGAACGACAATAGCCTTAAAGGCTCTCAAGGTAGCGTTCGATCGCGTTTCGATTGCTGGGGAACGCGAGTTTGTCCAGGACTTGCTCGCTGGGCTTTGTGATCAAGAACGATTCGATTTCTCCGGCTTGAGCCGAAAGCGTTTCGAACGAATTAACCGTGCAGACAAAAAACGTATCCAGCACGTCAACTGCGATGCCACGATAGGCATACCTGTTGGGGAACGAGCAGAGATATTTGACCGAATCGACGACCAACGAAGTCTCTTCTAGAACTTCTCGAGCCAAAGAGGTTTCGAGAGTTTCGCCGGCGTCAGCGAATCCGCCCGGCAGGCCCAGTTTTCCTTTGCCCGGGCTTTTCCCGCGGACGACGAACAGAATTTGGTTTTGTGCATCGACGATGATGCCGCCGACGGCGGCAACCGGGCTAAAGTAAAAAACGAAATCACAGTGGCCGCAGCCAAATGGATTGTTGCCAACCTGCGAATTTTTATTGCCGCAACGCGGGCAGTGGCAAAACGTTTTGCTGAGATGGGTGGCGAGCTTAAGTTCTGGCATCGGATTGGAATCAAAAAGGATCAATCGAAGTCATTAACATTCGAGAAATAAAGTAACCCTGCTGATTCAAAATAGCAGAGGCGGATAACACTGTTTGCTTTGATTTCTTCAAGTAATCATTATCGTTTAAATTCTTTCCCAAGTACAGCAAATTCCCGGTTGCAACGCCGTTGCCCGACGGCATCGCTCTGTCGCGGATCATTTTGCTGCGAGCGATCAGTCCGTCAATCAAACAAGCGTAGTATCTTAAGGTCAAACGTATGCTCCTGCCGGACAAGCCAGCAGGGGTATTTTGGGTCAGTAGAAGCCGAACAATCGATGGGAACGCGTATTGGTAATTGGAGGCCGAAGAGGGTAGGATGGTCATTCGTCCAGTAGTCCTTTCAGGCGAATCAAAACTTTTCCAGCTTCGTTTAATGTCATGAACCTACCCAACGTCGACGACCAACAAACTGACGACCGGCCAAAAGCCGACGAATCTGCCAAGCTGTCGGAATCCGACCGCAAGTACTTTCGGTACAAACGAATTATTGACTGGGCGGTTGCGAATGACCATTTTGCTTTGGATGAAATCAAGAGTGCGTTGGTTTCCGATGAAAAGCCAGTTTTTGTAACGCGTGTTGTTCGGTCGCTTGAGAAAGAAGGGTTCATTGTTCGCGAAAACCTTGACGCGTCATTGTATCGGTGGAATTCGGGCAAGCCATTTTCCACTACGAAATGGCTGGACGGAAAAATTTTTGGGTCTCAGGTGAAGAATTCGCCCGAGCAAGATCGGCCTCGTGAGCGATTGTTGGCGGTGGGAGTCGAGCAACTTTCGACGGCGGAATTGATTGCGATTTTGATTCGCAGTGGTCGGCCGGGCGAGTCCGCAGTGCAGGGCGGTCAAAAGGTGGCTCGGGCTTATGGGCAGCGTTTGGCGGAACTTCCCGACGCGGGCCGAGCGGAATTAAAGTCGATCACGGCGGCCGTGGGGAAAACCGCTTACTGCGAAATTATGGCTGGCATTGAATTGGGGCGTCGCGTGGCGGCGGTGTCCGAAAACCAGCCGCTGCAAAAAATTAGTTCCTCGCAAGATGCAATTTCGTTTTGCCAGCAACGATTTTCGCGTTTGATCGCCAGTGGCAAACAGGAAGAATTTCACATCGTCTGTTTGGACACAAAGAATCAAGTGATCGATTCTCATCAGATTACGGTGGGGACTTTGGATGCAAGCTTGGTGCATCCGCGAGAGGTCTTTCGAGCGGCCATTCGCGATGCGTCGTCGTCGATTATTTTGGTCCACAATCATCCCTCGGGCGATCCCACGCCCAGCCGCGAAGATATTCAAGTCACCGATCGACTGACCGAAGTCGGCAAGGTGGTCGGAATCGATGTGCTGGACCACATCGTGCTCGGCCAAGGCCGCTCGGTCAGTATCCGCGAATATGTTTAGCGAGTCGGGTGCTAATCGATTGATGACCGATTGATGAAAACGCAGCGGGTTAAGGGTTTTACGAAAAGTCGGTTTTAGTTCCTTACTCTTGAAAAAACCGAACGGAGCTCGGCGTGCAGCTATTAGTTTTTCCCAACCAATTATTCGAAAAGCACCCTGGACTGCGCCTGAAGCCCAGCAATATCGCAATCATCGAAGATAGCCTGTTTTTTGGCGATCATCATTACCCGGCGGAATTTCACAAGCAAAAACTGTGGCTGCATCGCGCCACGATGAAACGGTATGAGCAGTCGCTGCAGGATCAAGGTTTTCAAACGACCTATGCGGATTACGACCGCAAACCGGGATCGCTCAAGCGTTGTTTGAAGCGGTTGCTGAAAAACGACAAGTCAAAAAAATTCACAACGATTGATCCGGTCGATTTTATTTTAGAAAAACGACTCAACGCGATCGCTGATGAGCTGCGAATCGAGATTGAGTTTTTGCCCAATCCCAGTTTCATCAATACCGCTACCGAAAATCAAGAATATCGCGCAGGCAAGAACCGCTGGTTCATGGCAGATTTTTACAAATGGCAACGCAAGCGTAAACAGATTTTGGTGGACGAATCAGGCGATCCGGTTGGCGGCAAGTGGAGTTTCGACGAAGACAATCGCAAGAAGGTCCCGAAGAAGCTGTTGGGCGACATCCCGGATATTCTGAAAATCAAACACGACGATTTGGATCAAGACGCCAAGCAGCATGTCGAAAAGAATTTTAAAGCTAACCCGGGAACGCTCGACGAACTCTTTTACCCGACGAGCCATGTTCAGGCGAAAAAATGGCTGCGGCACTTTCTGAAGCATCGATTGGAGAATTTCGGTGCCTATGAAGATGCTATTGTTGAAAACGAATCATGGTTGTGGCACAGCGTTCTAACGCCGATGTTAAACGTGGGGCTGTTGACGCCGCAGATGGTGGTTGACGAAACGCTAAAGTTCGCCAAGAAAAATGAATCGCCGTTAAATTCAGTCGAAGGGTTCGTGCGGCAGGTGATCGGCTGGCGCGAGTTTATCCGAGCGACCTACGAGGATTTGGGGGTCGCGATGCGGACGACGAATCATTGGAATCATCACCGCAAGTTGCCGGCAAGTTTTTACGATGGTTCAACCGGGATTCTTCCCGTGGATGAAACGATTCAGCGTTTGGTCAAAACGGGTTATTGCCATCACATCGAGCGATTGATGGTGCTGGGCGGGTTCATGTTTGTGTGCGAGATCGATCCGAAAGATATCTATCGCTGGTTCATGGAAATGTTCATTGACAGCTACGATTGGGTGATGGTACCCAATGTGTATGCGATGAGCCAAAATGCCGATGGCGGTTTGATTACGACCAAGCCTTATTTTTCGGGTTCGTCGTACGTTCGAAAGATGAGCCACCACAAGAAAGCGGATTGGTGTGACGTTTGGGACGGTTTATATTGGCGTTGGATTTGGAACCACGTTGACGAACTGGGCAAGAACCCTCGGTGGGCAATGATGTGTGCGATGGCCAAAAAAATGGATCCAGCCAAACGCGAGACCCACTTGGAAAATGCCGAAGCGTTCTTGGCAGGCCTGTAAAGGTGGATCGGGCTTCCGCAACAATCAATGTCGCTCGATTCTCCGAATCGAAAGCGTGAAGTGGCAAGCCGTATGCCATTCGAAAAACCGATCCTATATCGAAAAAACCGATCCGATTTCGCCGACCGGTTTTTGACGTTTCAAAATCCTGTTCAGCTTTCGCCAAAGAAATGTTTTCACCTGCTTTGATGCTTCCACTCGTTAGAAATTAAATCGCCATGAATTCTCTTGTTTGGTTTCGCCGTGATCTTCGAGTTCACGACAACAAGGCGCTGCACAGCGCTGCGGCGTCGGTGGGGTCAGGCGGTCACGTTGTCGGTCTGTTCGTTATCACGCCCAAGCAATGGAAACAGCATGATGATGCCGACGTCAAAGTTGCGTTTTGGATGGAGAATTTGCGATGCTTGTCCGCGGAGTTGCAAAAGCTCAACATCCCGCTGCGGATTGAAGTGTGTGATGCGTTTGCCGAAGTGCCAGACGTGATCGAAAGCGTTTGCAAATCGTTCGACTGCGGCGACGTTTTTTTCAATCGCGAGTACGAGGTCAATGAAGTGGCTCGGGATGATGCGGTGATTGAACGTTGCCGGTCGCTGTCAATCGAGGTCAGTCGTTTCCATGATCGAGTGGTCGTGCCGCCGCGAGAGATCAAAACCAAGCAGGAAAATTTTTACAGCGTCTTTACGCCCTATCGAAAAGTCTGGGATCGCAAGGCCGAAGACTTTGCCAAAGTTTTGCCAAAACCGAAAAAGCAGGCTCAGGGCGATATCGAATCGTCATCGGTGCCCGATCAAATCGATGGCTTTGATCTGCAGGCGGGTCGGCCGGACCTTTATCCTGCTGGCGAAGCCGAGGCGGACAAGCGATTGAAGGCGTTTGCAAAACGAATCGATGGTTACAACGAAAACAGAGACCTGCCGGCGGTCGAGGGGACGAGCAGTCTTTCGGCTTATTTGGCCGCGGGCGTTGTTTCGCCGCGTCAGTGTTTGGCACTTGCCCAGAAGGCCATCAAAGCCAGTGAGGGTGAAAACGAGGGTGCCACGGTGTGGGTTTCCGAGTTAACTTGGCGAGACTTCTACGCCCATGTGTTGGTTGGGTTTCCTCGAGTCAGCAAGCATTTGCCGTTTAAAGAAAAGACCAACGGAATCGACTGGCGAGCCAATCAAGACGATTTTGAAGCTTGGAAAGAAGGCCGCACGGGATATCCGATCGTCGACGCGGGCATGCGGCAGCTGAACCAAACGGGTTGGATGCATAATCGCTTGCGGATGGTGACGGCGATGTTCTTGACCAAAAATTTGCTGATCGACTGGCGGTTGGGCGAACGCTATTTCATGCAAAAATTAATCGATGGTGACTTGGCGGCCAACAATGGCGGCTGGCAATGGTCGGCTTCGACGGGAACTGATTCGGTGCCTTATTTTCGCATCTTCAATCCCTTTAGCCAAAGCAAGCGTTTTGATTCTGATGGCGAATTTATCAAACAGATGTGCCCGGAACTGGAACCGATTCCCGCCAAAGCTTTGCACGATATAAAAAAACTGTCGGCCGCGATTCAAAAGTACGACGTGGATTATCCAGATTTTGTGGTGGACTATTCCGAAGGCCGGCAACGAGCGTTGGCGGCGTTTAAATCGCTTTGAACGATCGGCGCTAAGGGCGGTTTTA
>CAZROJ010000156.1:0-11628 GCA_964601665.1 uncultured Pirellulaceae bacterium | reverse complement strand
ACGCCATTCATGATTTACCCCCAATCCTAAAACTAAGCTTTGACAAAGCACTAGGTTCTCGATCGACTGAGCGAACATCGTTCGGCGAAGTCCAGCGGCGTAATTCCGAACAGCAAATATTCGATGCGGAAAAAACATGACTTGGCTCAAATTCTTATCCAGTTTTTTCGTAATCGCCGTTTCAGTTTGTGCGCCTGTTTCGGTAGCCCAAGAAACCTCCGGCGATGGGCCCGCGACCTCGAAGCCGAAAGCTGCCAAACCCGTCAACGACTGGCCTTTGTTCCGCGGCGACCCTGAGTCCACGGGCGTCGCCCGATCGAGCTTGCCCGAGGATCTGGAAGTACTTTGGCAATACAAAGTTCCCGGCAGCAATTCGGCTTTTAAAAGCACCGCCGTCATCGTCCGCAACCAAACCAACAAAAAAGAAACCGCCTACATCGCGGATTTGGACGGAAAAATTTACTCGTTCGATTTAGAAACCGGCAAAAAAAACTGGGACTACCAAGCTGGCATTTCGATCGAAGCTTCGCCCGCCTACAAAGATGGAAAAATCTTCATTGGCGACATCGACGGGAATTTTTTGTGCTTGGATGAATCCGGAAAACTGGTTTGGAAAAAAGAACTCGAAACCGCGTTTATCGGTTCGGCCAATTTCTTTGGCGACGGCGTTTTGTTGGGCGGCGAAAACGCCAAACTATATTTTCTTAAGCGAACCGACGGTTCTAAAATCTGGGAATTCGAAGCCTCGGATCAGATTCAATCTTCGATTACCGTCGGCGATGGCAAAGCGTTCCTAGCCGGATGCGATGGCCGGTTTCGCTTGATCGATTTAAAAACGGGAACCGAATCGGGCAGCGTTGAAATGGGATCACCGACTTGCAGCACCCCGGCGGTTTCTGGCGGCAAGGCGGTCGTCGGTACCGAACAGGCCGAGTTTATTTGCATTGACTTGAAAAAAGTGAGTGCCGATTGGGGCTTCGCGGACGAAGACGGCCCCGCATCGATTCGCGGCGCCGCTGCCGTCAAAGGCAACCAAGTCATCTTCGGGGCGCGTAACCGCCAAGTTTATTCGATCGACTTGAAAACCGGCAAACAACAATGGACTCGCACCTTGAAAGGCAAAATCGATAGCTCGCCGGTCATCGTCGGCGATCGCGTTTTTGTTGGCGGCGGTGACGGTCGCTTGTACGTCCTTTCACTCGACGATGGCGAAGAATTGTGGGTGAAGCAACTGAAAGGCCCACTAATTAGCTCGCCTGCAGTCGCTTTTGAAAAACTCGTCATTGCGACTGATCGCGGCGTGGTCTATTGTCTGGGTAAGAAAAAGTAACGGTCAAACTGAAACAACCCATGTCCGAATCGACAACAAAAACCGAAGTTGGCAACTATTTTATTTCCAACTACCCGCCGTTTTCGCAGTGGGGCCACGACTTGCTGAACGAAGCGACCGACGCGCTAAACGCTCCGCCGAAATCGGACACGCCGCTGGGCTTGTACCTGCACATCCCGTTCTGTCGCAAGCGTTGTAAGTTCTGTTACTTCAAGGTTTTCACCAACCAAAACGCCAAGGCCATCGAGTCCTACGTTTCGGCGCTTTGCCGCGAAATTGAATTGGTCAGCAAGTTGCCCGTGATGGGCGATCGCCCGTTTCGTTTCGTTTATTTTGGCGGCGGTACGCCATCGTATCTCAGCTCCAAACAACTCACATCGCTGGTCGATCGACTACGAGCCAACATCAATTGGGACAAAGCCGAAGAAGTCACGTTCGAATGCGAACCGGGTACGCTACAGGAAAACAAAGTCAAAACGCTGAAAGAACTGGGCATCACTCGTTTGAGCCTAGGCATCGAAAATTTCGACGACAAGGTACTCGAAGAAAACGGCCGAGCCCACCTTTCCAAAGAAGTTTATAAAGCTTGGGACTGGATCAAGGCCGCGGGTTTTGACAACGTGAACATCGACTTGATCTCGGGGATGGTGGGCGAAACTTGGGACAACTGGAAATATAACATTTCCGAAACCCTCAAGCTGTCGCCAGAATCGATCACGATTTACCAAATGGAACTCCCGTTCAACACGGTCTACTCCAAAGACATTTTGGGCAACAAAATTGAAACTCCGGTCGCCGATTGGGAGCTGAAACGAGCGTGGTTGGATTACGCCTACGACGAATTTTTGGCTGCCGGGTACAAGATCAGCAGTGCCTACACCGTGGTCAAAGACAATCGCGAAGACAAAGTTAACTTCAGCTATCGCGACAATCTTTGGGAGGGTTCCGACCTACTGGCCACCGGCATCGCCAGTTTTGGACACGTCTCTGGCGTTCACTACCAAAACATTGCCGACATGGCTCAGTACCAATCGGACTTGATGGAGAAAAACCAGTTGCCGCTGGGCCGAGCGTTCCGTCCGACGCCGAATCAGTTGCTGATCCGCGAAATGATCTTGCAACTGAAACGTGGTTATTTGGAAATCGATTACTTCCAGAACAAGTTCGATGTTGATATCACGCAGAAGTGGAAAGCAGAATTTAGCCAGCACGCTGATGATGGCATGCTGACGATGGAAGAAAACCGCGTCCAATTGACGCGCCAAGGTTTCTTGCACGCCGATGGGTTGCTTCCCGCCTTTTTCGAATCCGACAGCCAAGGCATTCGCTACACGTAACGGATCGTAGAACCGAGATTGGCATCGATGGAAAATCTGACATTTATGATGGGCGAATTCGAGGCATTGCTGCCGACCGACCGCCTCTATTGCAAGAACCACATGTGGGCCGACAAGGACGATCAGCAATCGGGTTTGTTCCGGTTTGGCTTTTCGGCCTATGCCGTGCGACTGCTCCAAGACGTTTATTTCTTGGACTGGGATTTCGACGCACCCGCCGCCATCAAGTCCGGTCAAGAAATCGGCAGCATCGAAAGTAAGAAGGCCGAAAGTTCCCTGTATTCGCCTTCCAACGGTCAATTGATTCAATTCAACGAAGTTTTGATGGCAGACCCGTCGGCGATCAACACCGACAAACACGGCGACGGTTGGTTATTTGAGATACAAACCGCCGATGCGGCAGCGATGAACGATTTTTTAACCCCCGAATCTTATGTTGAATTTCTAGAAGACGTCTGGGTGAAAACTCAACGAACGATCAAAGGTCAGTTAAGCTAGTGCTTTGTCAAAGCTTAGTTTTAGGATTGGGGGTAAATCATGAATGGCGTTTCGAGCTGATTTTCGCCAGTTCAAATGCTGGATTGGAAACGTGGAATCCCCAATCTTTACCTTTGACAAAGCACTAGGATCGGGCTAGGGTCGGCGAGCCTTCGCCGAGTGACTTCGAAATTGTCGCCATTTCCGCTAAGCTTTATTTTTGTCGGCAGCGTTCGCATCGCTTTCGGACGGTCTCAGTCTCAATCAGTAACCACCCAGCAGTTTTCCATGCGTATTTCGGTCGTCATTTCGCAGAGCCCCAGTAAGAACCCTGCCAAGCGGAAGCTGGAAGAAGATATCGTTGCCGGTTTGCTGTTTGAAAACGGGATCGACGTGACGATCGTGCCCAACTTGTACGACATCAAACCCGATAGCACGGGCATGCTGGCGCTGCAACAAATCAACGGCCATGCAATTGTTATTTCGTGGTTGTTCGAACGAGCGGCCCATTGGATTTTGGACCGCCACGGCATTCACGGGCACGTCGGCAAAATTTTGCTGCAAAACGAAGACGAAGACGAAGACGACTTTGATCAGGACGAGGCCGAAGAAGATGCTTCGGCGGCCGAGGCGACTGAAAAAAAACCGCGGGTGATCGACAATCGAAAAATGCCCAACCGCAAACTGTATTGTTTGGATCTGAAAACAACCAACGACGCCAACGCATACATCGAGGAAGCCAAACGGATCCAAAAAGAAGTCTCGGTGAAGGTCGTCGGGTTGGGCGACGTTTTGAACGCCAAGCCTTTCGTCGCCACGCCGAACAAAGAATCGAACGCATCAACGAATCCGGCTTCATCGAATTCGGCTTCAATTAGCTCCGTTTCCCCAGACGCAGTCGCTCGATTCAACAACCCCACCAACGACACCGCTTTGGCCGCCAACGGTAACGGCTTGGCTCAATCATCGATCGTCAATCGCATTGAAAACACCAACGGACGCCGCTGGTATCCCGTGATCGACTACAGCCGCTGCACCAATTGTATGGAGTGCATCGACTTCTGTTTGTTCGGCGTTTATGGCGTGGACAAGGTGGATGAGATTCTGGTCGAACAGCCGGACAACTGTCGCAAGGGCTGCCCGGCCTGCAGTCGCGTTTGCCCGGAAAACGCGATCATGTTCCCACAGCACAAAACGCCTGCGATCGCCGGTTCGTCCGATGCGGCCGCCAGCTTAAAGATCGATTTGTCGCAGCTGTTTGGTGCTCCCGCCGATGGCAAGTCGGCCGAAGAAATTGCCGCTTTGGAACGCGACGAACAATTGATCGCCGCCGGTCGCGAAGCCGTTGGTGTGGCTCCGCGGAGAAGTGAATCACGCGAAAAAACCGAGCGAGACGAACTGGACGATTTGGTCGACCAACTGGACGACTTTGACGTTTAATGCGGACGGCCAGCCAAGTTTTTTGATGCGTTCTTGTTGACGAATTTGGCGCAGCCGATGAATCGCGGTTTTACCCTCGGCCGCGTTCGAGCAACGCCATCATCATGAACGCCATCAAACCGCGAAGTTCATCGACATCATCGAAGTCGTACATTCGCTCGAGCGTGTACTTGCCTTCCCACATCGCCGGCTGTTTGGTCAAACGCATTTTTGGCGACCCATCGGCAGCCGCGGTCAGCAAATATTTTGGATGGAATAGATAGCCACTGAACAGCCCCAGAACTGGAATTTCGCCCAAGAAGCTATCCATCACTTTCGCCATTGGATTCTCTTCGGCGATGCTGGAAATATGATTTCCACTTTCATCAAAGACATCGTAGTGTGCCTTCCAAATCGACTTCATACCCTTGCGACGAACGCTTCCAAATGACTCGCCACTGGCGTCGTAAAAGTGATAGTTCGCGGACCAATCGATAATTCGATCCGCTTTGATTTCGCACAGCTGCTGTTGTTTTGACTGATCGCGAAAGACCGTGACCGCCTCTTTTAGCTTGAACATTTTTTGCTTCACGTAACAAACCACTTCGTCATTGGCATCACGCACATAAATTTGCGGGGCCAGTGCCATGATTTTGAAGCTCAGCTGCAGTGGGTATTCCATGTCGAAACTCGATTTTGCAAGGCACTTGTGATTGGACGTTTTTCATCTTTGTCGGCTTTTCCTAGATCTGTTTTTAAAAAGCTCGGGCCCACACTGCAAGATTTTGCAACATCGGCCCCAAAAACAACTGGCAAAACGCCTTTACGGATTGAAAATGACCATAAGCCTGCCATTGCTTGCTCGTCTACCATTGCACAAACTTATTGGGTTTGTTTTTAGCGGGAATCGCGTCTATCCTTGGCCCAGCGAATTCCCCCTGTTACTTCAGCTGAACGATTAGTGCGGTCGAATCTGATGATTTTCAATACCTCCTGTTGCCCTAGTCTCTCGATTTGCTGTAAGAACGCTTACTAAGAAACCAGCCGCAATTTGACTGCATTTGCAATCACCGCGGGGCAACCTGCGGTTTTTTTACGGCCCACAGTACCGTGGCCGCCAAATCAATGAATCGCCCGAATCCCGAAAACTTGACGCCGCTGGTCGACTTGGCTCCGCCGCCGGAAAAGCCAGTCACCCCAACCGCTTCACCGCCTGCTGCCGCCGAACCGGTGCAAGCCGTTTCAAGCATGGATGAATCGAAATCTCCCGAAGCGCTTGTCGCGTGGGGACTGCAGCACTTTAGCGACCGCCGAGTTGTAATGACTTCGTCGTTTGGCATGGAGGGCTGCATGTTGATGGACATGTGCAGCAAAGCCATCGCCCAGCTCGACTTGCCCAAGCTCACGATCGCCTGCATCGACACAGGCTTCTTTTTCCCTGAAACAAAACAGCTGCAAAAGAAACTGGTCCAGCGCTACACCAATCTCGATTTTGTCACTTGGCAGACTCCTGTCTCCATCGCCCAACAAGCCAAGTCCTACGGACCCAACTTGTGGCAGTACAATCCGAATTTGTGCTGCAACATTCGCAAAGTCCAGCCGATGTCCGAAAACGTCATCAACTACGACGTTTGGATCACAGCGGTTCGCCGCAGCCAAACGGCCAGCCGAGCCAGCACGCCGGTGATGGGTTGGGACTGGCGATACCAGCTGTTGAAATTTTGCCCGCTGGTAACCCTATCTCGCGCCGACGTCTGGAGCTACATCCAAAAGCACGACGTGCCCTTCAATCAATTACACCTGCAAAATTACCCCAGCGTGAGTTGCTTCCATTGCACCAAACCCGTGCCCGGTTCGTCGCCAGAATCCGATGCACGCGGTGGACGGTGGTCTGATACAGACAAAGACGAATGCGGTCTGCACTACCAAATCTAACCCCCGCCTTCGTCACCACCTAATATTTACATTGCCACTGGCCTCCAAACTGAGGCTCAATACGCCGAAAGCCGACAAGGCTTTGACCAAAGAAAAAGTTAATTACCATGGCCAAAGAAAAAACTGATCCGTCAAAAGTCGAAGGCTACAAAGTGGCCAGCCAAAACCTGCGCGGCACGATTGACGAAACGCTGAAAAACCCCGAAGCCGATCACTTCCAGGAATCCGACCTGCAGTTGCTCAAATTTCATGGCTCCTACCAACAGGACGACCGCGACCTCCGCAAACCTCGTCGCGCCGAAGGCCTCGGCAAAGCCTACAGCTTCATGCTGCGGATTGCCTTACCGGCCGGACAATTGACCGCTCAGCAATACATCGATCTCGACCGCATGTGCGATCAATTCGCCAACGGAACGATTCGAATCACAACGCGCCAAGCGATTCAATACCACGGCATTTTAAAAACTGACCTGCGAGAAACGCTCAAACAGATCAACGACTCGCTCATGACGACCTTGGCCGCTTGTGGCGATGTGTTACGCAACGTCATGGCAACCGCCGCGCCCATCCAAGACTCCGTTCACGAAACCGTCCGTCAAACCGCCCATGCGATCGCCGCGGATCTGCGCCCGGCAACCAAAGCCTACTACGAGATCTGGATCGATGGCCAACGCACCGTTACCACCCAAAACGAAGAACCGTTCTACGGCGAAACGTACCTACCGCGAAAATACAAAGTCGGTGTCACGGTCCAAAACGACAATCAAATCGACGTTTACAGCTACGACGCAGGCCTGATTGGCGTCGTCGAAAACGATGAACTGGTCGGCTGGAACGTTGTCGCCGGTGGCGGGCTTGGCATGAGCCACGGTCGGCCGAACACTTTCGCCCAAGTCGCCGACAAAATTGGATTCGTCGCGATCAAAGACGGCGTCGCCGCCATGCGAATCGTCGCCTCAATCTATCGCGACTTCGGCAACCGAGCCGATCGCAAACAAGCCCGACTAAAGTACTTGATCGACACGATGGGCGTGGAAGCCTTCATTGCCGAATTCAAAAAACGCTGCGAGTTTGACGTTCAAGACTGGAAAGAAATTCCGCCCGTCAAAATCGAAGACTGGATGGGCAAACACGAACAAGGCGATGGTAAATTCTTCTACGGTGTCTTCGTTGAAAACGGACGCATCAAAGACGACGGTGATCTGAAAATCCGCACGGCGTTTTTGAAAATCGCCAAAGAACTCAACTGCCCGATGACCTTGACCGCTCAGCAGAGCATCCTTTTCAATGACTTGGACGAAGCCGGCGTCGAACGCGTCAAAGAAATCCTCAAAGAAAACGGCATCAAACTGATCGAAGAAATTTCTAACGCTCGGCGCTACTCCATGGCTTGCCCGGCGATGCCAACTTGCGGTTTGGCCGTCGCCGAATCCGAACGTTTCGCACCAACCTTGATCACCGAAATCGAAAACAAGCTTACCGAACTTGGCTTGGCGGATGCAAAATTGACCATCCGCATGACCGGTTGCCCCAACGGATGTGCTCGGCCTTACACCGCCGATTTAGCGTTTGTTGGACGACGACCGGAAGTTTATCATGTGTTTGTGGGCGGTCGCCTGGCCGGCGATCGGATGGCGGATTTGTACGCGGCGGACGTTAAAGCCGCTGACATGATCGACATGCTAACACCGCTGTTAACCGAATACGCCAAACACCGCAGCAGCGATGAAGGACTGGGCGATTTTTACCAACGAACGCTCGGACGCACCGAAACCCGTCGCCGCGTCACCGGTAAAGAAGTCCCTACCTTTGACGAAGTGCAACCTAAATTGATCCAGCTGAGCAGTTGATATTATTCAGCCGTCGGCCCTTCAAGCTTGGCCCAACTCTCGGCTGAGCCGAGCTTTGACGGACAAGCTCTCCGCCGCTGGAAACCTTTGACGAAAGCAAACGATGCCATCGCCAATTAGCGTCATCTTAGCGGCTCACGGCTCCGAGGCTTCACCTGAATCGAATCAACCTTTGCACGAACTGGCTGCCAAGGTTGCCGCGCTCGGGCTGTTTGACAACGTGACCCCAGCGTTTCTGCTGGGCCAGCCGTTGATGTCAAACGTCCTGCGAGACCTGCCGCCCGGTGAAGCGATCGTTGTCCCAGTGATGACCAGCGATGGGTACTACCTGAAAAAACTGCCCGGCAAGTTTCGCGAAAACCCTAACCACGACCAGTTCCGTATTTCATTCAGCCCAGTGGCCGGATTGCATCCCGCTGTCGCGACGGAAATGAGCCGCCGGCTGACGGATTATTTGGCCCAGCACCAACTTTCAACCAGCCAAACGACCGTCGTCGTCGTTGGCCACGGCACTCGTCGAAACACAACCAGCGGCGCGAATACCTTTGCTCTGGCTGACGCGCTCAGCAATCTGCATCCGGCTCTGAACATCAAAGTTGGATTTTTGGATCAGGACCCGGAACTGGAACGCGTCGCTGATTCGATTCAGACTCCCAACATTATCATCCTGCCGTTTCTCGTCAGTCGCGGCCCGCACATGGTCGAAGACGTCCCATCCGCGTTCGGATTGCCAAGTGGAAATGATATTCGGTTTCCTTTGATCCAAGCCCGAACAATCGACGGCCGCAGCGGCATCGTCATTTGCGATGGACCGATGGCGACGTTTGATCAGTTTCCCAATATCATCGCCGAGATGGCTCAGTGCCGGAAAACTTGCGGGCAGCCGGACGACAAATGCAGCAAAAATTGTTTCGCAAGGTGCTCGGTCGGTCGAGTTCAAAGAACAATTACCGCTCAACCGGCCGACGGTTGCGTGTACCTGATCGGCGCAGGTCCCGGCGACCCGGAACTGATAACCGTCCGCGGGATGAAACTTTTGCAACGAGCGGACGTGGTCGTTTACGATCGCTTGATACCGCTGGAAGTCTTGCAGTGGTGCAGTTCCACCGCGGAAAAAATTGACGTGGGAAAGTTTCCCGAACATCATCGAGTTTCCCAATCGGACATCAACGACCTGATCGTCGAACACGCCTTGGACGGCAAAACAGTAGTACGACTCAAAGGTGGCGATCCGTTTGTCTTTGGACGCGGCACTGAAGAGATCGAAGCTTGCCAAGCGGCGGGGGTTACCGTTCGCGTGGTCCCGGGCGTTAGCAGCGCCATCGCGGGACCGGCGGCGGCTGGCATTCCCGTCACCAGTCGCGGGGTCGCTCGATCTTTCATGGTCGTCACCGGCCAGACCGCACCGGAACTGGCACAAAACAAACTCGACTTCGAAGCCATGGCAAAAACGGACACCGTCGTCCTGATGATGGCTCGCAAAAACCTTCGATCGATCTCCGAACAAATGATCGCTGCCGGCCGCAATCCCGAAACGCCCGTCGCCTGCATCGAACGAGCGACTTTTGAAGATCAACGCGTTACTTATTCGACTTTGCATGGCGTGGCTGACCAAGTCGATTTGCTGGAGATCCGCAATCCAATGATCACCGTGATCGGCGCTGTGGCGGCGATGGTCGATCCAAAACTGATCGATTGGCCCGGCGAAAGCAAAGACCATTTTTATGCCCTTGAGTTTGGCGAATAACCTTCGCTGCCAACAAATCAATGCAAACGCCAAACTCTCATGCCATTTACCTCAATCATAACGTGCACCGCGGCGCGCGTTTTCGCTCAGCAATTTTCTCGAATCCGCTGCGAACGCGCCAAACGTTAGCTTTGGGCGGTTTTCAGCTAGACTCCGCTCGGACAATCGCTAACGTCGAACTGGCCTGAGAATTGCAAGCTGTCGACCTCGTCCTCGTCCGCAAGCGAGCGGATTTTAAACGAGCGGATTTAATTGAGCGGATTTAAAACGCCGGCAGCGCTCGTGTGCCGCCCATTTATCGAGCACCCGTTGGGATATTTCCCGCTGAGCCGTTCACCAATTTCAGGAGTAGAGATGTCTGCTAAAACGCAAGTCCGCTGGCAAGAACCAATCAATCGACCTTACGACTCAGTCTGCCAAGTATTGCTTGCCGACAACAAAACGATTTTTCATGATGCCACTCATGCCGCGGAAAATCATGCGAATGAAAACGTTGCTGATCTGCATACAAAAATTGCCGGCGTCGATTTTCATCGCGAGGTCTTAATCGAAATCAAAAACCAGAGCTCCGTCGATACCGCAGCCGAAAAGCAGACCGTGATCGACCTTCAATGGAAAGCAGCCGACGCCGCGTACCTGTTTCCAACGATGACTGCTCAGCTGCGTCTATTCCCAATCGGCGAACGAGCCCAGCTTGAATTTCGCGGCGAGTACGAACCGCCGATGGGGATTGTCGGGCAAACCATCGATGCGGTCATGGGGGCCAAAATCGCCGAGGCCTCCGTCAAACACTTTCTCAACGAAGTCGTGGCCTATCTGGAAAACGCGACACCAGAAAACGCTTAGCCTTGGTGGCTCGTTAAAGCATATCGCTGATTCCACAACGAGTTAGCCGACGACGGTGCCAAACCGATTTACCAAACCAACAAGCACGAATTTGGCGGTCGCCAGAGCCCGTCAATCAAATCGAATTCGATGAAATCGTTAGGTGAATCACCGTAAAAACACGAATGCATCGACGAGCTCGCAGTTTACTGGCGAGCAGCGGCTTTTCTCGGTCGCGGGCCCGTCTCTTGGCTAAAGCTGTCAAACGGCGGTTGAATTTGGTGAAACTGAGTAAAAACGGGCCAAATTTCCTGAAAACGAGCCTTATCCAAGGCCGAATGGTACGGTATACTCTGCGACACAAATTTGGTGCTTGCCGAACGTCCAACCGCCCTCGTGGCTTGGATACTTTCCTTGGGAAATCTACCGATTTTCGGACGAGCACCAGACGTAGAGCACTCGCAATAAATCACTGACATAACGACCGACAAAGGTTGAACCGATGGCATCAGGCGGCAAGAAGAAGAAACTCGAAATCGTTCACTTGGTTTGCGAAGAATCCGGTGACTACAACTACACTTTGCGTCGCAAGAGCGGAGGCGAGAAGTTAAAGGTCAAAAAGTATTCGCCTCGTCTGCGAAAGCACACGACGCACGTCGAAAAGAAAAAGTAAGCCCTGAAAAAGTAGGTCCCGAAAAAGTAAGCCCT
>CAZROJ010000155.1:2989-12026 GCA_964601665.1 uncultured Pirellulaceae bacterium | reverse complement strand
AAGCGTCGCCGGTTTCGATATCTGGCGAATTTGTTAACCTGTCGGACAAGATTCTTACGCCACCTTCAGACCAATTTGATCGCTCAATGTCTTCCATTAACTACGAAAACGCCGTCGCCGACCGTTACTCCAAAGCCGCCGGCCAACGCGAGGTCGAACTATGCTGTCCGGTACAATATCGGCCTGAGTTGCTCGAGGTTATCCCGCAAGAAATTATTGACCGAGACTATGGCTGCGGTGATCCATCGCCCTACGTGAACGAAGGCGAAACCGTGCTGGACCTCGGCTCCGGCGGCGGCAAACTTTGTTACATTGCCGCCCAAGTGGTCGGAGCCAGTGGCAAAGTGATTGGCGTTGACTGCAATGAAGAAATGTTGGGACTGGCTAGACAATACCAAACTGAAGTGGCCCAGAAAATCGGTTTTAATAACGTTTCATTCCGATGTGGCATCATTCAAAACCTCGCTTTGGATCTTGAACTTTACGAATCTCAGCTTGCCTCGATTCCTGAAACGGGCATCGGCAACATCTTGGAACGTCGTCGCCTTGAACAAAAGCTCGAAGTCGAACAGCCGATGATCGAGAGCGAATCGGTTGATTGCGTGGTATCCAACTGCGTCCTCAATCTAGTTCGCCCTCAAGATCGCACGCAACTGTTTCAAGAAATTTTTCGCGTCCTAAAAAATGGTGGCCGCGCAGCGATCAGTGACATCGTGGCTGATGAAGACGTTCCGGCTCATATGCAAAACGATGACAAGTTATGGTCGGGATGCATTTCGGGTGCGTGGCGTGAAGACGAATTTTTGGCGGAGTTCGAACGAGCTGGTTTTCATGGAATGGAAATTGTCAAACGCGAGTCCGAGCCATGGCAGACCGTCGAAGGTATCGAATTTCGCTCGGTCACCGTGATCGCCTACAAATCGAATCCCGGGCCGTGTCTGGATTGCAATCAAGCCGTCATTTATCGTGGCCCTTTCAAACAAGTTGTCGACGATGACGGCAATGTGTTTGAACGAGGCGTGCGAATGGCGACTTGTGAACGCACTTATCAGTCGTTGAACAAAGCTCCCTTCAAAGATTCGTTTTATCCGATTGTTCCGCGAATCGAAGTATCGATCCAAGACGCGAAAGAATTTGATGGTTCGCAACCAGCAATCCGTCTACCACGCGAGTCAAAAGGAGTTGATTACAACGACACCTCGTGCTGCGACAGCGGCGGCTGTTGCTAACCAGTCAGGCTGCGACAACATCATCAGTCCTGAAGGGACGATAGAAGCCTCGGCGAAATCAATTCATTTCGTTCGCGTCAGATTTTGCTCCAACCGATGTAAGTTACGCGTCAATGTACTTGCGAATCACCGAGCGGTTTGGCGTTGGTCTTGTACAGATTGATTCACAAATTTCGATAAATGATTCAGCAGAATCGCAATCTAGCATTCGCCGAGCTAAAAGTCGTGCCGCGCCGGCGCGGCGTCACTAAATGCCGCATTTACAAAAACTGGCATGTTTATGTTTGAGATTTAACAGTCATGCGATTAGACTGTGGCCAACCGCAAAGCGAATATGTTTTGCCAAAAGCTCATTTTTGGCTAACGCTTATTTTTGGCTAATGCGCCCGCTAGTTTTACCGCCCTCCTGCTTTTCATGACAAACTCAGACATCGACGTAGGTCACAATCCAACCACCAAATTTCGCCGTCACTCAACAATAAATCGCTGCTTCCGAACTTCTCGCAAAGCAGAAATTTTAGACACGTTGGTCATTTTGATCGCGGGATTTTTGCTACCAGTTTGGTTGCTCGGCCACCTGTTTCTGGCACGCTATCCAGCACCCGTCGCTCCCGTGGCGACCGCGGATGAAAATCTGCAGAATAGCCAGGTTGAGGTTTCCGGCGAACTGCAGTCTACCCCAAAAGTATCCGCCGTTCGTGAGACCGACGCCAAGGTTGATTCCGATTCGGATGCAACGCAGAGCGAAAATGATTCGAACCTTTGGCAAGAGAAATTTGAATCGGTTAGCAGCGAGTTCAAGGCGCTAACGTCTCAGACCGGTCAGATCCAATCGAACAATGAGTCGCTGAAGAAAACAAATGCTTCGTTGCAGGCAGAAAACAAGAGTCTTTTGGCAAAGCTTGAGTCTCTTCAGTCGGCCAAGGAAAATTCAAAACCGGTTCAACCCGCCGATGACAAACAAACCGAAAAACTGGCAGCCGCAAACCAAAAGATTGCGGCGCTCCTGCAGAAAGTTGACCAGCTGACAAAGCGATCCCAAGACCAAGCGGCGCAAAGTCAAGCGGCGACGGCCAACTTGGCCCAGCAAGAGGCAGCATTGCAAGCCGCTCAGCAGGCGGTCGAAAGCTTGGCCGCTCAAAACAAAAAGCTTCAAGTCGCTTTGAGCAAAGAGAATCAGAAACCGAATCAGAATCAGAAACCAAAGGCTCAGCTTTCATTGGGCCAGCAGCCAGGGGGCGAAGTTTTTCGCAAGTACATTTCCAGTCGGGGAAATCCCGCCAAGATGGCGTTTGTCCGTTGGGAGGGCGACGAGATTATCTTTCGCAACTTCGCCGATAAGAAGCTGTATCGGCTAACACTGGATCGATTCAGCGAAGCCGATCAACGGCATCTGCTTGACCGAAAATAACGGTGCCACGGGATGTGTCGCACCGATGCAGAATTCACCTAGATTCCATCCGTAACGACTGAAATCATTTTCGATCGTTTCTACTTCCTTTTTTTCTTTTTAACAGAGATTCGAGTTCACCCATGTTTGAGACGATGCTAGAAAAAATTTCACAACAGGTCGGGACGAGTTTGCCCAGTATCCTGTCTGCTTTGGCCGTGCTGATCATTGGCTGGATCGTGGCCAAAATTATTGCCATGCTCGTTGGCAGAGCACTGCGAAAAACTGGTTTGGGGGCTAAAGTCAGCAAACTGATTTCACCCAAGGGCTCGGTCGACGCTAGTAAAGTCGTCGGCAAAGGCGTGTTTTATTTACTGATGCTGTTTGTGTTGATCACGTTCTTCAATGTCTTGAATCTACCAATCGTCTCCAAGCCGCTCGACAGCTTCCTTGAAACAGTTTTTGCGTATGCACCTCGGCTGTTGAGTGCGCTTGGGCTTGGTGTCGTCGGCTATGTTTTGGCTCGCGTGCTGAAAGAGATCACTCGCGGTGGTCTCGAAGCGATCGACATCGACAGTCGAATTTCAGATATTGGCAAAGGCGCTAAAGCATTGACTTCAGCCGCCGACAACGTTCTTGATTCAGCGTCGCAAGCGATCGCTGGTACGGATGATGAAGACGTTGATTTTAGCGATGACGGTGGCCTGCAGCTTGACGATTCTACTCCCGCATTGGCGGCCCCCGCTGCGGCGGCCCCTGCGGAATCAACATCGCTGAGCCAGACTTTGCCGGAAGCGGTTTACTGGTTAATTATTGCCTTGTTTCTGCCGGCAATTATTGGTGCGTTGCAAATTCCGGGCTTGAAAGAGCCTGTTGAAGAGATGTTCGCTAAAGCTTTGGATTTCTTACCGAACATTCTTGGTGCCGGAATCATCGCTGCGGCTGGCTATTTCGTTGCCAAGCTAGTACGTCAGGTTGTCAGTAATTTGACCGCCGCGTTTGGCGTCAATCGAGTCGGTAGCAAAATTGGTTTGGGCGAAGCCGGTGGCAGTCGCATCTCCGATTTGCTTGGATTGTTGAGTTTCATTGTGATCCTGTCGACAATGGCCGTTTCGGCATTGGACGTGTTGGGCATTGAAGCCATTTCCGCTCCCGCAAAAGACATTATTAAACGTGTGTCGGGATTGTTGCCGAACTTCTTAGGGGCTGCGGCAATCATTGGCGTGGCGGTTTTTATCGGACGTATTGTTTCAAATCTGGCCGAAGAGCTACTGACGGGGATTGGATTTGACAAGGTTCCCGAATCGCTGGGATTGAATGTTGCGAACATGAGCCCAACGCAGACTCCTTCAAAGATTGGTGGCAAACTGGTTCTGGGCGGTATCATTCTGATGGCCTTGACCCAAGCCCTGCCGATGATGGAACTTGGGTCTTTAGCTGCTCATGTGGACACGTTCTCGGCGTTCGCCGTTCGGCTGTTTGTCGGCTTGGTCATTTTTGGACTAGGGATGTTTCTGTCAGCTTTGGCAGCCAACCAAATCAAAAGCTCCGGTGTCGAAAACGGCGAGCTGCTGGCGACGGTTGCCCGCGGAACGATCCTCGTGTTCTCCGGCGGATTCGCTCTGCAGCATGTTGGAGTTTCGCCAACAATCATCAACACCGCTTTCATCGCGTTGTTGGGCGGATTGGGATTCGCGATCGCGATTGCCTTTGGTTGGGGCGGACGCGATGCAGCCAAGCGATTGCTGGATCGTCACATCAAGTAGGCGACGGGTGGTTGCTGGCGATGATTTTTTAACTCGATCGCTGGAATACTGCCGAAGGAAAATTTTCGCTTGGTTGACGACCGAGCGATTCGATTCAATTCGAAGACGATTAATTTTAAACGCGGCTGCGATAACCATTGCAGCCGTGTTTTTTATGGAAGCTTAGGGAGACGTTCCGGCGTCAATCAGCAAGTCAAAACATCATCGGTGGGATCGTCGGGGGATAGCTTCCCCAGATGGATGTGCGATATCGTTCAAATTGGGGGTGGTTTACCGCAGCGGGTTTGCCGTTGTTTTCGCTATGGCCGGTAGTGTCGCCCAATGACGCCGTTTTTCTGCTGCGGCTTGGCGATACGATTGAAAAGCGGTGATTGTCTTTGGGCTGGAACCGGATAAAATCAGGGCTCAGATCGGCGCATCGCAACTTTAAAAATGTCTTCTACTGTCGGAAGGCTTTCGATCAAAGACTGTGATAGGTGTGGTTTGAAAAACGACCTAATCCTCTATGGAGAACCCAATGAGTAGCTCGAGTAAAAATCAATTTTCGACTTTCACCAAATGCCTTGTTGCGGGGGCGGGTCTGCTGGCGATCGGAGCCATGTCCGGCGTGGGAGCCTATGTCGGAAACCACTGGTCCGAAAACGGCGAAAACGGCAAAGTGGCGGCATCGAATCCAATCGACCTGAACGCGGGAGCGGCGATCAAAAACGATAGCCTTTCGATGGCGACGGGTTTAATCACCAGCGAAGTGGAAGGGCTGTGGATGTTGGATCACGAGTCTGGCAACTTGCAGTGCTGGGTCATGAATCCAAGAACCGGTGCTGTCGCAGGAGTGTACGGCGTCAATGTTGCCAACGACCTTGAACTTTCCAAAGGCAAGCCGGACTTTTTGATGGCGGCTGGGAATTTCTTCTTTACTGGCGGCAACGTCGGTAACCGAGCCCCGGCGAATTCGATTTGCTATGTTGCCAATACGACCAGCGGAATTGTGGCCGGGTACAGTGTGGCAATCAATCGTCAAACCATTAACCGAGGAATTTCTGAAACCGGTCGATTGACCCGAGTTTGCATCGGCAAAGTAAAAGAAGGAAGCACGACTCGCGAACAGTAATCGGCGTGTTGTTTCAAAATTGATCCCATCGAGTCCAAACCTAATTGAATGAACGAACAACCTGCTGAAGGTTCTGTCAACAATAAATTCCCCGTCAAATCTTTGATCGCCACCATGGTGGCGATTGGTCTGACGGGGTTTTGTTATCTAAGAATCGAAAGTCTAAACGAGCAATTTGAAGTTGACATGGCGATGCCAACGATCGTCGGTGCCGTTGGCTTCACGGTGTCGTGGATGATGTGGATGGGCTGGGCTGTCTTCAGTCGAAAATCTGTTTTGTTTTCGACGCTGATCACGCTGGTGCCAGTTTTGTTCCTGACTCTGTTTTACATCGATTTTGGTGGCGACGGCGAGGTTTCGTTTCGTCCGCGGTATTGGGATTGGAAAAATGCCGACTATCTGACGGTTGAAAATCAAGACAAGCCGTTGCTCGATCTGGTTTCGACGACGGTCTACGACTTTCCGGAGTTCCTTGGCCCCAACCGCGATCTTCGAACAAATCAAGTGAAACTGGCGGCCGATTGGGACGCCGAACCGCCGCAGGAAATTTGGCAGATTGATGTGGGCGATGCTTGGTCTGGGTTTTCGGTGGTGAACGGGTTCGCGATCACTCAAGAGCAACGTGGTGCCCAAGAATGTGTGACTTGCTACGACGTCCGCACTGGCGAATTGAAATGGATTTACGCGGTCACTCGTCGTCACGAGGATGCACTTGCCATGGGCAAGGTCGGGCCTCGGGCTACACCGACAATTAACGAGGGGTTCGTTTACACGACCGGAGGCAATGGCGTACTGGATTGCTTGGACGCGCGCGACGGGTCGTTGCTTTGGTCCCAAGATGTGCCGGCGTTGGTTGGAATCGAACTGATCCCAAGAACGAACAGTCTTGGGATCGCTTATGCGGCCGAAACTTCGACCTTGATGTGGGGCCGGAGCTGCTCGCCGCTCGTCTACCAAAATCTCGTCATCGTCGCGGCGGGAGGCCCTTTAAATGCGGTCTCTGAAAACGACCCGACGTGTACGTTGATCGCGTTCGATAAAAAAACGGGGGAAGAGGTTTGGCGAGGCGGACGACGACAGATTTCTTATGGATCTCCGAACTTGGTGACAATCGATGGCAAGCCACAAATCGTTATCATGGCGGAGGATCACGCGGTGGGCCACGATCCTGAGACGGGCAAGGAGCTGTGGGCGTTCGCACGAAAGGGCTCAAGCAGCGGCGAAGCGAATTGCTCGCAAGTGACGGCCGTTGCCGAGAATCAATTGCTGGTTACCAAAGGCTATCAACTGGGCGGCGAACTACTGGAGGTTGCTGCGGAAAACAGGGGCCAACCGAATGAGTCTTGGTCGGTCAAAAGCATCGGCAAGAGCACTCGACTTTTAAAAACAAAAATGACCAACCCGGTGGTGATCGACAACCATGCGTTTGCTTTGTCGGATGGATTCATGAGTTGTGTTGCGTTGTTGGATGAGGCTCCGGGGTTGGAAAAAAAATGGCGCGAGCGGACTCGTTTTAAGCACGGTCAAATTCTAAATGTCGGCGATAAAATTTTGGTGCACGGCCAAGATGGCGTGTTGGCGATGCTGCAAGTGAATTTCGATGAATACCAGCAGTTGGGGAAAATAAAGACGATCGACGGTTTTTGTTGGAACACGATCGCGCTCTACGGTGACTTGTTGCTGGTGCGAAGCGAAAGAAAAGCGGCCTGTTATCGACTGCCGATCGAGGGCACTGCGATCGCCGAGACTCAGGTCCCGCGGAAGACCGATGCCGATGTTGCCGATGCTCCGGTGGATCCTAAGGCTGAAAACGAATGACCGAGATGGCTCAAACGGACAATCGAGTTGCCGTGGTCACGGGTTCGTCCAGCGGGATCGGTCGAGCGATCGCGATCCGACTGGCCGCAGCAGGCATGCATGTGGTGTTGCACGGCCGCAAGCCCTCGGAACGACTTGATTCGGTCGAACAAGAAATTTTGGCCAGCTCTTTATCGGGCGGATTGAAGGCGAGAGTCGCGAAAATTTATGGTGACTTTAGTTCGGATATCCAATGGCCAAAATTTGTTGACGACGCGTGGGCACAGTTTGGAACCGTCGATTGCTGGATCAACAATGCGGGTGGCGATGTTCTGACAGGCGAACGAAGCTCGCAATCGTTTCAAGAAAAGTTGGCCTATCTTTGGAAAACCGACGTCGTGTCGACCCTGATGCTGTCTCGACTGGTCGGAAAACGAATGAATGAAGGTCAACGCGATGCCGATCCGGTGGGCGGATTGTCCATTGTCAACGTCGGTTGGGATCAGGCAGCAAACGGGATGGAAGGCGACAGCGGTGAATTGTTCGCGACGACCAAAGGGGCGATCATGGCGATGTCAAAAAGCCTTGCGCAAACGCTGGCACCCGGCGTTCGAGTGAATTGCGTCGCTCCGGGATGGATTCAAACTTCTTGGGGCGAGCAGACTTCAGAGTATTGGGATGGTCGAGCGAAACAGGAATCGTTGATGCATCGCTGGGGAGTGCCCGAAGATATTGCGAACGCAGTTTGGTTTTTGTGCCGATCGGAATCGAGTTTTATTTCGGGGCAAGTTTTGCCAGTCAATGGCGGGTTTAGGTACGGGTACAAATAACGTGACAATTCATATTCCAGTTTTACCTGCCGAAGTTATCGAGGGCATGCAGCCCAAGCCCGGGCAAACGGTCGTCGATGGAACGCTGGGCGGCGGCGGGCATTCGAGGATGCTGCTGGAGCTCGTCGGTGCGGAGGGGCACTTGATCGGTTTGGATCGTGATCCGTTGGCCGTCGAAGATACGCAAACACGAATCGAAAACGAAAACGCAACGTTGATTGCGGCTAACTATGCGGATCTACCCGAGATTTTGCCGGAATTGGAGATCGAGTCGGTTGATTCGATTTTGTTGGATTTAGGTTTGTCGTCGGATCAACTTTCGGCTCGCGATCGTGGGTTCAGTTTTAAGAGCGACGGATTTTTGGATTTGCGATTCAATATGATGCAGGGCGAGCCAGCGTCGAAGGTCGTCAATCGTATGGGCGAAAAACACTTGGCCGATGTTTTGTACCAATACGGTGAAGAAAAGCTTAGCCGCAGGATCGCACGTAAAATTGTGAAGTTCCGGCACGAAACCAAAATCAACACCGCCAGCCATTTGGCTCGAATTGTCAGGTCTTGTTACCCTCGCAACTACAAACAAAAAATCGATCCTGCAACGCGAACTTTTCAGGCGCTTCGAATTTACGTCAACGAAGAACTGAAGTGGCTTGACAACGCTTTGCGCCGATTCCCCGATTCTTTAGCGCCGGGCGGGCGATTTGTCGTGATCAGTTTCCACTCGTTGGAAGATCGAATGGTCAAGCATGCGTTTGCCAAAGATGATCGCCTGAGGGTGATTACCAGCAAGCCGGTGATGGCAGGCGACGAAGAATTGGATGCCAACCCGAGAAGCCGTTCGGCTAAATTGAGAGTGGCCGAAAGAATTTGAAGTTGCGGTGGAATGATGACGCCCGGCCGCTTACGCGTCACGG
>CAZROJ010000155.1:0-2889 GCA_964601665.1 uncultured Pirellulaceae bacterium | reverse complement strand
CGTTAGGGGAAAACGCCTCGGATTGCGTCTTCAGTTCGGTCGCTTTTGGGTAGCGAATCGGCTAACTGCTCTCTAAACAACAAGACAAATGATTGGTCTCGGTAACGCTCGACCCAACCAACGTTTTGAAGGGAAGGCAGTTCGTTGGCCAGCGGTAACAGTCGCGGAATTAAAATCGCGTCGGTTGGGTATTGGGTCAGCCTCTGCTGCCAGCCCGGAACCGCGTTGTAGAAAGCGACACTTTCTTCCACCGCGCCCGGCGGGTAAGCCACCTCGTAGCGGCTGTCGATGCTGACTTTGGTGGTTGGGTTTTTCCAAGATATGAATGCCGCGTAGTTAAATGGAGCCATCAAGTTGCCGGAGAATTCATTTTGCGAAAGGAATTCCGAAGGCCCCACGGGATACAAAACGGTGCTGCGATCCTGCGATCGAGTCTGGGCAGGCAATTCCAATTGCCAAAATCGATTGTTGATCGAAAACCCAAACGCGATGATCGAAAACGCCACGGACACGATCGCAATCGGGCGTTGGTATTTGTGCCACATTTCGTTGAGTGCCTGAGCGATTGGAGTGCCGACTAGCATCGGCGGAACCAAACAAATCCACGTCACCGCGAACAACGAACCATGCCGTTGATGTTTCGCTGCCAAGTAAGCCGTCAGCATCACCGCCATGATTGGAAACAAGTTGATCGCCCAACGGCTTGTTGGGGCAGGCAGTGACTGAAAAGATTTTGCAGTATCAGTACTTGCGTCAACTGAGTGCGTCGTCTCGATGGTTGGTCGCTCTTTCGGAAGCACCGAATATTTAAAACTTGAATTCGTCGCTAATTTTCCGAACCAATAAACATAGGCGGCTAAAAAAGCAACTCCGACCGAGATCAAATAGATTCCGATGACGCTCGGATTATCCAAAGCCCAGATCGGCTGCCACTCGGTGATCAGTGGCCGCGGAAGACGAATCGCTCGGATCAAATAAGGCACATAGTCACCGCCGTAGGGACTCACATTGATCGCGACAGCCGTGGCGACGCCGGTGGCAATCAAGTAGCCAATCCCGCGGATGGTTTTTGTGAGGGAGCGAGTTCTAACGAAAGTCTCTAGAAATTTCGCGAATCCATAGCAACCAATAATCCCCAGCCCCGAGACGACGCCGCCGTGGAAATTTGCCCAGATCACAACCAGTGGCAGCCAAGCCGCGATCCACCAGCGGCCACCGCGTCGGTCGGAGTCTAACAAGTGGAATGTGATCACCAGAAATAAAAGCGTAAACGCTTGCGCGCGGATATTCGTAAACGCGATCCAGCCGCCGACCAGCAGCGCCAGCGGCGCGAGGGCTGCGAATTGGAAAAGGGTAACGCCGTTTCGCCGTGCGTACCAAAAACAGCCGCCGGTAATGCCGATGGTCAGCACGTATTTCATCACCACCAGTGCCATGGCGCCGCCGCCCCATTTGACACAGATCCAATACAAACAAACGCCAGTCAACCATTCGTGGTGGACCACTTTTTCGATCGTTGGGGTATAGGCGAATGCGTCCGTCGTCGGCATGCGACCTTCTTGGTCGATTTGTCGGGCGAGCGAAAGTTCGTGGAATAGGTCCAAGTCCACGATCATGTTTTTGCTCGCCACGCCTAGAACAGCGGCGACGAGTGCGATTGCGACCGCCACAGAAACGAACGAACTTCGATTTTCGCTCGGCTCCATTTTACGAATTCCAATAAATGGGTTTGATCGAACATCGATAGCCGCTTAAGGCGATCGGCAGTTGAATTTCTACCGCTGATGTTTGCAACGACCGCGAATCTTGGGCATATTGCCCGGTAGTTTCTCAATCGCCTTTCGCCTAAGGCCACGTGTTGACAAAAAAAGCGTTGGCCCTTGCGAGAAGCAAAAGCCAACGCCCAGTTGAAATCTGACACTGGAACGGCGAACCATTCCAGTGTCGACTCGAGCTCAGTCGTGAGCGCCTTTTGTTCGATTGACCCAGAAACCGAATCAAAAAGCAAATTGCTCTGCCCCCAGGAGGGAGGGATATGCAAAAGTCCCGCGATTCTTGCACTGCGACTGGTCGAAAGTGTTGCGATTCAGCAAGTCGCTAAATCTGCCCCGACAATTACCTGAACCCGCGAGGTGACTCAACCCCGATGGTAAAATTTGCCTACCAAGTGCATGCACAATTTGGCGATTTCGACCCATTTGAAGCGGTTCTGCTTTGCCAGTCGCCCTAGGCTGTGCAGAGTGACGCCGGCGGTGTCGCGATCGGTTAAGAAACGCCTGTTAAAATTTGGTTCGAATTACTTTGTGGGGATGTCTAAATGCGTTGGATTCAAGTTCGATGCATTCAAATGCGGTGCATTAAGTGCGGTGCAAAGAAGCCCCGGCCGAGTGCTCGCGTTGCTGAGGAAACCGAAATCGTTCGTCGGTTTTCGTTTCTGTCATGGCTGCAGCGGTTGCAATAAATACTCGATCTTACACTTGAAGTACGATGGGTAACAAAAATGAAAAGACTTTTGGTACAGTTCCGCAATCAGACGATCAACATGTCATTGCCTGAGTTCGGAGTTCTTTCTGCAATTATATCTGTTGTCGATCGAACCAATAAAGGTCCAAACGAAATCGAGAGTACTCGGCTTGAGCTAGGTGGATTGGACTCGACCGATGGCAAGCACCCCAGTTGGGGCACGTTTGATCTTGATGTGGGAGATTCGGTGACGATCAGTATTCATGGCGATCGAATCTCAGATGAACCGGTTGAACGAACAGGAAACTCGGTTCAGCACAACCAATCGCTAGAGCGAGAATATGTTCGAAAACAAGCCGCCGAATATGGCTGGAAGGTCGATGAGCACGGCGAGCGACCCGACTGAATCCCGCGTTGTGATGTGGC
>CAZROJ010000154.1:0-12116 GCA_964601665.1 uncultured Pirellulaceae bacterium | reverse complement strand
GCGACTGACACAATAACCAAGGCTCGCCGGGTCTTGAGGTTACTCTGTGAGTAAACCAACGATGGCTCTGTGGATGTTCAGATTTGACGAAAAACTATTGGCTCTATCTTTCCAGAGAGATTAGGGTCAAATTATTGACGGACTGTCACAAGTTTTCGTTTCGATGCAGTCCGTGTTTAGCTTTGAACTTATCCCACAATTGGTGATCCGACATCGCACGCAGCGGGTATTTTGAGTTTCGGGATAGGCATTTTTTAGCTTGATCAGTCAACACGCGTTTTACCTTTGGAGAATTCCTTTTATGAGCAACCACTTGACACTTCTTCGGATTTCAAAACGTTTATTGGCGAGCTGTGCACTTTTGATTGCTTTGGTTTCGTCTCATGCTCACGGCCAATTTTCACCCGAAGTCACGCCACCGGCGGACTCGCTTAAACTTGGCTTTGACTCGATCACAACCGACCAAGCCAAAGCGTGGTTGGGCGTTTTGGCCGGTCCTGAGTTTGAAGGTCGAGGAACAGGGCAAGTCGGCTACACCAAGGCGGCTCATTGGGTGGGCGGGAAGCTTGCCGAATTCGGGCTTGAACCGATCGGCACCGACGGCACTTATTTTCAAATGCTACCCATGCAACGCCGCAAGCTTGTACTGCAGGATTGCTGGTTGAGCGGTCCGGACGGGTTAAAAATTAAAGCCGTTGGAAACTTGGGATTTGAACGCTTTACCGACAAGCAAGAATCGACAGGCGAAATTGTTTTTGTCAATTTTTCCGATCCTTCGAAACGTTTTCCCGAAGAGCTTTCGCTGCGAGAGAAAATTGTCATCTATGTTGCTTCACCCGATGTCAAATCGGCGCCGGTCCAATTGGCTCGCAAGCGTCCGTTGGCGGCGATCCGAGTTATCGAAGGCGAACCCAATTCAATTTCCCAACTGGTACGAAGTCGCGGACGCCGCAACACAAGTATTTCAGGAACGATCACGCTCTCGGCCGCCGAAAAACTTGCCGAAGCGATGGGCGTAAAAAAGTCCGTCGTCGCGTTGAGCACAATGCCACAAGACACCATCGTCGAAGCGACTGAGAAGGACGTGACGCTGCGTTTGCGGTACCGCGAAGAATCTGCCGCCGTTCCGAATGTTGTCGGTTGGCTTGAAGGCACCGATCCGAAACTCAAAAACGAATACGTGGTCATTGGTTCGCACTTGGATCACTTGGGCATTCGTGGTGGTCAAGTTTACCCAGGCGCTGACGATAACGGTTCCGGTTCAACGGCGGTTTTAAGCATTGCCAAAGCGATGGCAATGAACCCGGTCAAGCCAAAGCGAAGCGTTTTGTTTATTTGGTTTGCGGCTGAGGAGATTGGTTTGATTGGATCCAAGCATTACTGTGACAATCCTACGAAACCTGTCGAAGACATGATTTGCATGTTTAATATCGATATGGTCGGGCGAAACGAGGAAACCAAAGACGAAACGGCCGAAGAAAACGAAGGCCACATTCACTTGGTTGGCAGTCAAAAGGGCGACACTGACTTGCATGGACTCATTGCCGAAGCCAACAAATCGATCGGTTTCGAATTTGAGTTCGACGAAGAAAAACGTGTGTTTTCTCGATCAGATCAAATCAACTTTTTCCGACTGGGCGTGCCGGTCGCATTTTTGTTCGGCGGGTTTCACCCCGATTACCATCAGCCATCAGATTTACACGCAAAAATTAACTTTAAGAAAATCACTTCGGCGGCCAAGCTGTATTATTTGGCGATTCACCTTGCCAGCGAACATGGTCGATTCGAATTGAAAACTGAATCGTCGAATTAGCCGCGACCAAGTTGTGCTAAAATTCGAAACCGAAGATTCCAAGGACAACAGGCCTGTCGCCCAATTTGCTGTTTGACTTTGACTTCGGAAAGCCAGCTCGTTTAAACGCTCGAAAGAAATTGAAGCAATTATGAATTTGATTTTGAACCCAAGATGGATGCTTCTGTTTTCTGCAGCGGTGTTTTTTTCGCTGATACTTTCCAACGCAACCCTGGCTTGGCAAGAAGCCGATGAACAGGCGGTCGGAATCGAGCCAGCTTTTTCGACGCTGCGGTTTAACCGACCGGTCTCGTTGACCAATGCGGGTGACGGTTCGAATCGAATCTTTGTGGTTGAACAGGCCGGCGTGATTCGCGTCTTTGAGAACTCGTCTGACGCGAAAACCA
The DNA here is from genome assembly GCA_964601665.1 of uncultured Pirellulaceae bacterium. Lineage (GTDB taxonomy): Bacteria > Planctomycetota > Planctomycetia > Pirellulales > Pirellulaceae > Mariniblastus. Next base: position 9,917 of record CAZROJ010000154.1, on the reverse strand, counting down.
GCCGAGTGTTTTTGGATATTTCGGATCGAATTTCTCGCGTTGGCAATGAAGAGGGGCTACTTGGTTTGGCGTTCCACCCGGACTACAAAACCAACGGCCAGTTCTTCGTTCACTATTCATCAAAAATTAATGACATGCACGGCGTGATCGCTCGCTTCAACGTGTCCGAAAGTGATCCCGATGTTGCCAACGGTGACTCTGAAGTCATTTTGCTCCAGCAGAAACAGCCCTATCGAAACCACAATGGCGGATCGATCGAGTTTGGGCCCGATGGTTTCCTTTACATTTCTTTCGGGGACGGCGGGAAAGCAAACGATCCTCATTTACACGGCCAGAACCTAAAGACGATGCTCGGTTCGATCTTGCGAATCGACGTCGATACAAAGTCTGACGAACGTAATTACGGCATCCCAGCGGACAACCCGTTCGTTACCAAAGATTTCAAAGACGACGGCGCGAAGTCAGAAATCAAGCCAGAAATTTGGGCGTTTGGACTACGAAACGTATGGCGATTTTCGTTTGATCGGCTCACAGGCGAACTCTTCGCAGCGGACGTAGGGCAGGGCGAGATTGAAGAAGTCAACATTGTTACCCGAGGCGGCAACTACGGATGGAACCGTTTCGAGGCGAATTCTGTTTTTCGAAAAGAAACGGAACTCAGCACTGAAAAGACGATTCCTCCTGTGGCCCAATACAGTCACAAATGGGGACTGTCGATTACCGGCGGTAACGTTTATCGAGGCACGAAGTACCCAGAACTGAAGGGCATCTACTTTTATGCGGACTATGTTTCGGGAAACTTGTGGGGCTTGAAGAAGCAAGATGACGGCCAGTACAAAAGTCGGTTGGTTCGCCGAACGGGCCGAAGCGTTTCTAGCTTTGGAGAAGATGAACAGGGCGAGCTATTTTTGTGCAGCTTTGACGGCATGATTTATCGGGTCGTCCCGGCTGCCGAACCCGAAAACAGTTTCGACGATTGGCCAAAACGTTTGTCCGAGACCGATATTTTTGCGTCGTTGAAGAAGCAAGAAATCTCAGCTGACTACCAACCCTACGAATTGAATGCTCCGTTTTGGTCCGACAATGCCAATAAGTCACGTTACTTTTCTCTGCCTCCGGGCGAAAAATTGGGCTATCGCGACGACGGTACTTGGGAGCTGCCCGTAGGAGCCCGCGTTGTTAAGCATTTTCAGCATGGCGTCAGCAGGCGGCGTGGCGCAAAGCAACCGATTGAAACACGTTTGATCATTCGTACCGAAACAGGTTGGGAGGCCGCAACCTACGTTTGGAATCGAAACGGTGACGAAGCTGAACTAATGCCACAGGGAAAGCAGTTCGAGTTATGGCAGCCAAATTCAAAGCCCGCCAAGGGAGAACAAAAATGGGTTCGCACGACTTGGCACTCGCCTTCTTCCTCCGAATGTGCCAGTTGCCACACCGACGCCGCCGGCTACGTGTTGGGCATGAATACGGCTCAACTGAACAGAACGCTTGACAACGGCGAAAACCAAATTCAATACTGGCAAAAGTTGGGACTGATCGATATTGAAGGTGTCGACCTAACCACCGCCCAACAATATTGCTCGCCGTTTGACGACACGCAGCCATTGGCGTCGCGAGCCCGCGTGCTTTTGGAGGTGAATTGCGCGATGTGTCATCGCCCCAACGGCCCCGGCAACGCAAATATTGATTTGCGATATGCAACGGAAATTGGCAACACTGGAACCATCGATCAACTGCCAGCTCAGACCAATTTAGGCATCACCGATGGCAAAATCATCGCCCCCGGTATGCCCAACAAATCGCTACTGCTTCATCGCATGGAAACGCTCGGTCAAGGCCGCATGCCGACGATCGGCAGCAATGTGGTCGACGAAAAAGCAGTCAAATTGCTCCGGCAGTGGATCGAAAAAATGAAACCATAAACGCGAGACCAGTTACGCTACGACGCGACAAATTGGTTTAAGACCGATCGAATCGAGTCGGCCGCATCAGTCGCCATCCTTCACCATTGATGCTTTGTTACCGCTTAATTTTGGTTGAGACAAAACCTTAGTATCGCCAGATTGTCCGATTCGCACACGTGAAGTGGCAGCACGCACTCGATTCTGATCGACGTTGTTTTTAGGTAAAACGCTTCGGTGGTTCACGCTAATCAATGGGAAATTTGTGCGACATTTGGCTCTTCGAACCAACCCACTGGACGGCTACCAAAAACTCGGCTACCAAAAATTTTAGGAGCTTGCGTCGTCGTAGTACCACTGAAAACCTTCTTGCAGAATCGGATCGCCAGAAAATTCAAAATGCAAAATTCGCCGATGCAACCGAGTCCCTTTTTTGGATTTTCCACTGGCATGGGAAAGCAACGGACGCATCGCCAAAACATCGCCCGCCGAGACAAGAATCTTTTGCATGTTGCGTTGATCACCTTGGTCCTGCTTTCCGTTTAAATGCGTGCCAGGAATCACCTCCAGGGGACCGTTGTCTTCGGTGACGTCATCCAGATGAAAACGCAGCGTCAGCATGTTTTGCAAGACAGACGTTGGTGCTTCAACGTGCGGCACCCCCAGTTTCTGAGTTGGCTTGGTAAAGTTCGAGCTTTTGATCGAGTTATCTTTGACCGCGATCGTCATGTCCTTATGCCACGGCAACGTCCAGGAACGTTCGGGATGCTTATCAAAAAACAACGTTCGCACCAACACAAACTGCTTGCCAAGCACCTCGGCCAGAAAATCCGACGTCACAGGTGTACGCCAAATGCGATCGATGTTTGGAAGCAAATCAATGACATTTCGCGCCGCGTAAACGACGCCTTGCCGGTTTCGGATTGACGACGCCGAATCTTCCAACGCCGCGTTCAAACGTTCCAAGCAGTCGTCGATTTCACCGAACGTTAACACTCGCGGTAAAATCGTAAAACCATTTCGTTCTAAGGACCCCTCAACCATGTTTTGCTCGCTTCTTGTATGGCGACATTTTAAATAGTGATTATAAAAGAGGCAGAAAGCGGCAGGCCAACCCAAATGTTTCGTTCCGCACTCAAAGGAACTTGATTCCGGCAATATAGACGGTTTTAAAACACACCTTGGACCAAAAATCAATGATCGAATTCTCACGTCGCCAACCGATCGTAGTGCTCGCATGTTTGTTCATTGGCTTTAGCTTTCAAGCTTTGTCGGAAGGAAACTGCCAAACAACCAAACGCCGACAGAAAAAGATTCACGACCGACAGACAAAAATGCGAACGGTCGATCAGCAGCATTTGATTGTCACAGGAAAATCGCTGCTAACGATCAACGCAAACGAGTCGGCGATCGTCGACAGTCGAATCGATTTAGATTCGCCTGAGGCCTGGGTTCTCTTTCCGGCTTTGTCGCCCTCGGTAGTTCAGCAGCAATATCTGACATTTTTCTTTGTTGCCGGCAAACCTGCCGAACTCGGTCAAAACGTCCGCATCGCTCCGGTGGGAAGTGGATCTTGCGTAATTCCTCATGGCCCGGATCACGTCGCGCTGACGACTTATCAAGAATCGAACTTTCGTGGGGACCCGATGTCACACGTTATACACAAATATTATTGGCGCAAGCAGTTGGGCAGCGCGAACGACAAAATCAGCTCGTTTCGTTTACAGCATGGCTATATGGCGACCTTCGCAGAAAATGCCGATGGCACCGGCGCCAGCAAGGTCTACATCGCATCCAACGAAGATTTGGAAATCCGATCATTGCCCAAAAACCTCCGCGATAACATCTCATTTGTCCGAGTTTTCCCATGGCGCTGGACCAACAAAAAAGGTTTTGGCGGCAACCAAAAATCGTCGGAAATGTTGGCAACGAATTGGCGTTACGACTGGGGCGCCGGTGGCCAGAGCACGCTGGACATGGAATACATTCCGATGCGCCACAACGCTCATTGGGACAGCTTTAAAAAAATTAACTCGTTAGAAAACACGACCGCCGTTTTGGGTTTTAACGAGCCGATGAAAAAAGACCAAGCCAACATGTCGCTTGAAAAATGCATTGAAATGTGGCCGAAGCTGATGGCCTCAGGTCTTCGCATCGGCAGCATCGCTCCAACTGACGGCAGCCTGTCATTTCTCTACCAGTTCATTGACATGGCGGATCAAAAGGGTCTGCGAGTGGATTTCATCGCGGTCCACTGCTATCACGCAAATCGGTCACCCGAAAAATGGGTGCAATGGTTGAAGAAAATCCACTTACGAACGGGCAGGCCGATTTGGGTCACCGAATTTAATAACGGCGCGCCGTGGACTCGCAAACACAATCCAAACTTCAACGAAAATGCTCGACACCTAAAAAGCTTGATGAAAGCCATGGACGCGGCCCCGTTTGTCGAGCGATACGCCATCTTTAACTTAACGGCAGAAAACGGATCCCGGCACGTCATCAAAGACGGCGAACTAACGCCCGCCGGTAAAATGTATCGAGACCACAAAGCTCCGATGGCGGTAACCTCGCCCGCCAACTAACGCTCCAGCCAAGAAAGCTTCAGCCAAGAAAGCTGCAGCGAAAACCCATGGCGGGCCAGCACCGGAAAACCCATGACAGGCCAGCGCCGGGCTTCGAGCCTACACCCACTCAAACCCGGTTTCTTGTTTGATGCGGTCTTGGAAATTCCCAAGCAACCCGCCGACGATGGCCCACTTGTTGGGCTGCCGAACTTCGATGTCGCCATGTTCATTGACGCGAATAATTGATTCGGGCAACACTCCCGCAGTCGAGAGATCTGGGCTGTGCAATTCGCTGGAGCTAATAATGGCTTCCAACGTTGCTCCGTTCATTTCGATAAATTTCATTTGAACATCCGTGGTCTGCTGTAGTTAAATGTTTGAATAAGCTTTGGCACTGGTTTACTGCTAACCCCAAAACTAAAAGGCCCGCGGCTTGCGTCGGCGCACTCGTTGTGGGATGAGCACTAAAACCAGAGTGGTTTGTCAGCTACGATCGTTCGGAAGAACCTTTTGCGTTTGCCGCTCGATTGGCCGCGTCCCAGTCATATTCAGCCGACTGCTCAAGCAATTCAATTTTTGCGTTAAGCCGTTTGACTTTGTCGGCAATCCAACTGACAAGCTCACCTTCAGTATAATCGCTCGACGCCGCCAATTGACTGATCGAAACCTTTCCCGTCAAAATTCGATCCACAACCGAATCGCGATACTTTACAGAAACGCGATGCATTCGGGTGGAGCGTAAGATGAGCGAGCGGTCTTTGATAAAATTACCGACCGATTCGGCTTCAGGCAGTTTAGACTTTTTCGCCGATGATTTTTTTTCGTTTCGTTTGGCCATCAGATCAATTCGCTTCAATGATTCAATTTCTTCGCTCGACTCGAGTCCGTCGTCTTCGCTTTGAAGACTCGACCGTTCTAAATCGGTTTCTTGCTGCAACATCAAGATAGCAGAAGTCGACGCTGAATTCTCGAAAGCCTGACCAAAAGTTGAATCTTCGATTATCACGTCCAGGATAACTTGTTTAGGATCGATTTCGTCGGGGGCGTCAGACGACTCGACGTCGCTTGTTTCCGCGTCCACCGTCTTGGCGGGCGAGACATGCGATACAGCCGGAGACCAAATTGTCGCCGATTCCGCCACGGGCATATCCAGCGGATCGATCATGCGATAATTTTCGGCATCCTGCCTGACATAGGGCAAGATCCACATTTTCGTTTGACAGTGAAAACAATGCCACGGCCCGATCCTTAACAGGTGCAACAGTTGTCCCATCCAACGATCCAAAAAAGCTACGACCGGCCCTCCGCGAGACCGCAAATGCGGCACATTTTTTGTGCAGTTCGGGCAGTAAGCTGATCTCTTAGATTGTTGTGACATAGGCAATTCTCCAATACCATGATAATTCATAACACTCGCCAAAGATCAATAAATACGGTGGCCGCGTTCATCAGCAAATCCGCTGGTGATGCCACCGTTAAAAAAGGAAAAACCTGACACCCCTGCGATCCATTGACACGCCACAGAGCCAAATTTCGCAGCGATCAGTGGGACCATCGGTTTTCACTACCGACGCCGATTCTGCTCCGATTTACAACAGCCGGGCTTTCAAAAATTTTGTAGACAGTTAGCAAAAAGACAGTTCAAGCTTCCAGTCGAAATGACTTGCTTTTGAAGACCACCGATTCCTTTTTAAATGAACTTTGCAAACGATTTAAACGTGGCAATTGCCGCTAATTAAATTCGCTGCAAAAAACCATCCATTGCCATCGTGCGACCCAGCGACTTGGGTTCAGTATTAGGAAATTAAAGTGACCGATTCGTCCACCAATCCAAACACCGCGTCTCCGCCTTCAGCAAGCCTGATTGTCGAAGAAAACGAAGATCAAGAACGGCTCGATTCTTTTTTACGCCGGCACTATCCGAAATTCAGCCGAGTAAAAATTCAACGCGCGATTGCTTCAGGACTTGCTTTGGTCGGTGGCAGCAAAGCCAAGTCTTCAACACGCGTTCGCACGGGTCAACAGATTAGCTTCGATCAGCCGCCGCCCAGTCCCGAAGGATCACTGCCCGAAGACATTCCTTTGGAAGTTTTGTACGAAGACGATTCGATCGTCGCCATCAACAAACCACCGGCGATGGTTGTTCATCCGGCCAAAGGTCATTGGTCGGGAACGCTAACAGCGGCTCTGGCGTTTCATTTTAAGAATCTAAGCTCCGTCGGCGGACCGACGCGGCCGGGCATTGTGCATCGCTTGGATCGAGACACCAGCGGCGTGATTTTGATTGCCAAAACCGACTTCGCCCACAAATCGCTCGCCTCCCAATTCGAACAACGTACCATCAACAAAGAATATCTTGCCATCGTCAGCCCCGCTCCCGATCGTGACAACGACCAGATCGACAAACCCATCGGTGCTCATCCGTACCAACGCGAAAAAAAGGCAATCCGCGAAAATCACTCAACCAGCCGCCCATCCGTTTCGGTTTACGAAGTCGTCGAACGCTTTCAAGGATTCGGACTCGTACGCATCAAACCCAAGACCGGCCGCACGCATCAAATTCGGGTTCACATGGCCCATGTGGGTTGCCCAGTGCTCTGCGATCGACTTTATAGCGGTCGAGCCCGCCTGACGAAAACTGATTTGACACGTGACGATGCCGACACACAGACGCTCCTTGAACGCCAAGCACTTCATGCCCATCGAATCAACTTCGAACACCCAGAATCGCATGAGCGCCAGACAATCGAGGCTCCGCTGCCGTCAGACATGCAGTTGACGATCGCAACCATTCGTGAACTTCGCGGCTAGCAATGATTCGCTAAAAAATCGTTCGCCTGTTAGACTCCGCCGCCGTCGTCCCAGTCGCTACGAGATTCCAAACTATCCGGTTGGCAGCGGGCCTGGTGGCAATCAAAACAACTTTAGGGTGAACATTCGGCACTAGATTCGGTCCATTCATTTACGAACCACCAAAGACTATAATTCCGTCGAACATTCCAAATCAATCCAACGCCAAAGAATGACGCAACAAGTGGAAGACCGCAAAAAATCTCAACAAGTCGAACAAGAAATCGCCATCGTGGTTCGAGTTGTGCTGCCCAGCGATGCGATCGATTTGGACCCTTTGGACGAAATCCAAGGCCTCGCCGAAACGGCGGGAGCCATCGTCGCTGCGGGCATGATTCAGCGTCGAGAAAAGCCGGACAACACGGCCTATTTGGGCAAAGGAAAAGTCGAAGAGCTGACCCAGTTGGTCGAATTCCATGCGGCCGATGTGGTTATTTTTGATAACGAATTAAGCCCGGCTCAAAACCGAAATCTCGAAATTGCAACCGGCGTCAAAGTGCTCGATCGCACCGAATTGATTTTGGACATCTTTGCCACACACGCGCAAACCTACGAATCTCGATTGGCAGTTGAACTGGCCCAGCTGGAGTATTCCCTGCCGCGTTTGAAGCGAATGTGGACTCACCTTTCTCGTTTGAAAATGGGCGTCGGAATGCGTGGCCCTGGTGAAAAGCAACTGGAAACCGACCGCCGTTTGGCGATGAAACGGATCCACGACCTGAAGGCCGATCTAAAAAAGATTGAGTCTCGTAAAGAACGCCAAGTTGCTTCTCGCCGCGGCACGATGACGGTTTCACTGGTCGGCTACACCAACGCCGGCAAGAGCACGCTGATGAACGCGTTGACCGAAGCGTCCGTTTTGGCCGAGGACAAATTGTTTGCCACTCTGGACACGCGGACGCGCAGGTGGACGCTGCCCAGTTGGGGGCCGGTGCTGCTTTCGGACACGGTTGGTTTTATTCGAGACTTGCCGCATGGTTTGATCGCCAGTTTTAAAGCGACGCTGGAAGAGACGCGACAGGCCGATTTATTGCTGCACGTCGCTGACGCCAGCAATCCCAGCGTGGCGGAACAAATCAGTAGCGTTTACGACGTGCTGCGGGAGCTTGGTATCGAAGAAAAAGACACGCTGCTGATTCTGAATAAGACCGACCAAGTTTCCGACGTTGCCACTTACGATGCCGTTCTCAATCGATACCCAAATGCCGTTCCGGTAAGTGCAAAAAAACGCGAAGGTTTCAAACAACTTCATACGGTGGTCAGCGACGCGCTCAGCCGTTCGTTTCAAGATGTCGATATCGAAATGAGCGTGGCTAACGGAAAACTTCTAGCGTTCATCGCGGCCAAAGGAGAGATCCTGTCGACTCAGTACTCTGAAGAACAAGTCATCGTTCACTGTCGGATTCCACAAAAACACCTCGGCAAGATCGAACCAACGGACGTGATCATCACGCCTCACAATCCGTCAAACTGGCCTAAATCAGAACCCCACGACGCGGACGAAACCATCACCGAACCGGCAGCCGAAACAAGGCTGCATTCTCAAGCTCCGGTCGAACAATTTGACGCGATTCTGACGCCCACGGAAGACGATTCCCCGACCGAATCTAGCTCGACGGTTAAACGCCCGTGAAGCGACTTTCGATTCAGGGCAAGCGTATTATTTTGACCGGCGCCTCCAGCGGCATCGGCTGGGAACTCGCGCTTCAATTGGCTAAATCGGGTGCTCACGTCACCGCGAACGCTCGTCGCAAAGACCGGCTGGACCAATTGATCGAAACCTTCAACAGTCAGACGGAAAATGGAGCCAACAAAAATGGAGCGTCCGGCAAAATCATTCCGGTCGTTGGCGACGTCTGTGATTCTACCGTTCAAGATCTTTTGATTCAGCAATGCGTCGATCAGTTTGGCGGAATAGACATCTTAATCAACAATGCCGGTATTGGCGCAATGGGACGTTTTGATCAGTCAGCGGCTGACAGAATGCGTCAGCTTTTCGAAGTTAACTTTTTTGCGGTGACCGAACTGACACGAAAATCAATTCCATTCTTAAAACAGGGCAACGACCCGCTGATCGTGAACATGAGCAGCATTCTTGCTCATCGCGCCGCGCCGCTGAAAAGCGAATACTGCGCCAGCAAATTTGCGTTGCATGGTTTTAGCGATTCGATCCGAGCGGAACTTGTGAGCGATGGCGTTGCGCTTTTGCTGGTCAGTCCCAGTACCACCGACAGCGAGTTCTTTGATGCCGCCATCGAAGACGACACAGGCAAGAACTGGAAAAAAAGAGGCTCGATGCCGCCCGAACAGGTCGCCGCGAAAACGATTCGTGCGATGAAAAAACGCAAACACGAAATCATCCTCACCCATGGCGGCCGCTTACTAGTTTGGCTCGACCGCATCGTGCCAGGCATCGCGAACCGGATCATGGCGAGATATGGAAACTAAATCGCCACCCTTTTGACTAAGGGCTTATCTCAAAACTCAAAATGCCTGCGGCTAGTGCTGGAAACCGGAATTGTGTACGAATTTAAGATGCCGGCATGATTTCTCTAGATCGATGATGAACGAGCGCTCTATTCATTGCTCCCCTCTC
>CAZROJ010000153.1:0-12140 GCA_964601665.1 uncultured Pirellulaceae bacterium | reverse complement strand
CCGATCTAGAGCAATCATGCTGGCATCTTAAATTCGTACACAATTCCGGTTTCCGACACTAGCCTCGGGGTGCTGAGGGATCTTGCTGCCCTGCCCTGCCCTGTTTTACTCGCGCTGGCCGATGCTCTGCAGTCCTTCGAGTACCAGCAAAGGTCGTTGAACGGCCGATTCGATCCAGTCTGGCAGCACCCCCAACGCGTTTCCTGCGTCCAGCAATTCCGGCATGGCACCGCCGGTCAGAAAAACTCGGGCCGGCTTTTTGACCGCAGTCAAGAAATCACGAACGCTCCGGTCGAGCCCGGCCAATTGAGTTCGGAAGACTCCGGCGGTGATTGCATTGACGGTGTTGGTTTGCCAGGCAAGCAGCGCCCCTTCGCGTTCTTTGATTGTTTGCCAGGCAGAAATTGTTTTTTGGCGCGACGCGAAATTCAGGTCCGGCAGCGAGGCCGTTTGGTCGCTCAATTGAACAAACGAAGCTTCGGGGCCTGGGTAGATAATGCCGCCCAGGAATTCTCCATCGTTGGTTACCCGGTCAATTGTGACGGCCGTGCCCGCATCAACTACGATCGACGCTGTCCCCGATTCTTTGCAGTGCTCCCATGCCGCTTGGGCTGCCACCAGCCGATCGATACCGACTTGAGCGGGCTGATCGGTTAACACTTTGAGCCGCAAATCATCTTTGGAAACAAAATGAACTTCATCGTCAGGTCGATCTTTGTTCAGTTTCGCGGTCAATTCATGCGACGTTGTTTTGTTGACGCTGGAAACGATCCACCGGGCAGGCTCGTCGGCCAAACGCGAAAAGTCAACTTCATCCCAGTTCGGGGATCGTATCGAATTCAAACCGCTGTCAGTCGAAGGTTCGCCCGTCGGCAAGCCCGACAGCTTGATGGCACTGTTACCAATATCGACCAAAATCAGTCGCATGACTTGTACTTTTCTAGAACCGACGCGATGTGGTGCACCAGCGGTTTGAGCCCTTGGCCGGTGACCGCTGAAATCGAGATCACGTCCTTGCCAGTTGATTCCGCCAAAGCTGCTACAACTTCTTCTTGGCCTGGCAGTTCCGATTTCGTGCAAACTAAAATCTCGGGGCGGTCTTTTAGTTTGACGTTGTACTGCTCCAGTTCATGGCGAATGGCGTGATAGTTTTCGATGGGGTCGGTTTGGTCCATCGGTGTGGGTTCGACCAAGTGGACCAAAATGCCCGCTCGTTCGATATGCTTTAGAAAATCGTGGCCCAGCCCCACGCCTTGGCTTGCGCCTTCGATCAAGCCTGGAATGTCAGCCATGATAAAGGCTTGGTCCAGGTTGATTGGGACTTGGCCGAGGTTGGGGAACTTGGTTGTGAAGGGGTAGTTCGCGATTTCCGGTTTGGCACTCGAGAGCCGGCTCAACAGCGTGCTCTTACCAGCGTTCGGTTTACCGATCAGGCCAACGTCCGCGATTACTTTCAACTCCAAAACCAAGGTTTTGTTTTCGCCTTCGGTTCCTTCGGTCGCTTGCCGTGGGGCTTGGTTGGTCGAGGACTTAAAACGCGTGTTGCCTTTTCCACCGCGACCTCCATGGGCCGCGATGACGGTATCGCCGTCGTTGGCGAGGTCTTTCAGCGTCAAACCTGTTTCGGAATCAATGACGATGGTTCCGGGGGGAACGTAGATCGTCGTGTCGTCGGCGCATTTTCCGTGTCGGCAGTAGCCCATGCCGCCGGTGCCTTTGTCGCCGCGAACGTGGTTCCGGTTGGACAACGCGACCAAACTATTGACGCCTTGTCTGGCTTCAATGATGACACTGCCACCGTGCCCACCGTCGCCCCCGTCGGGTCCACCTTTGGGCACGTATTTTTCGCGTCGAAAACTGACGCAGCCATTACCGCCGCGACCGCCGCTGACTTTAATGGTGACTTGATCGACAAACATGAAAAAAAGTTGGGCTAAAAGTTAGTTGATTATGATTGGTTTGCGAGGCTATTTCGATTTTCGATTTTGGGCTGGTTTGAAAACCCAAATAGGCAAAACAAAAAGGATGCCAAAACTGAATTGGCATCCTTTTAGATTGTTTCAATTGCTTGGGATCGGGCAAGCCTGTCGGCAATGCCAACGGATTTAAATCGCGACCGAAGTCGACTGCCCCAACGGCGCCTAAGCAGTTTCGGCAACGACGTTGATCCGTCGGCCTTTGCGGTCGAACATGATGTTTCCATCGATCAGAGCGAACAAAGTGTAATCTTTGCCCTGTCCGACGCCTTTGCCTGGGTGCCATTTGTTGCCAACTTGGCGAATAAGAATGTTGCCGGCGACGACTTTTTCGCCACCGAACTTTTTTACGCCACGACGTTGTGCGTTGGAATCGCGACCGTTCCGACTGGAACCTTGTCCCTTTTTGTGGGCCATTTCTCTGTCCTGATATCTATATTCTGCGAGTTTTTGGGTTTTTGCGAATCACAGATACTATCGGTAGATCCACAGATAATCAAGAGTCTTTATAAAACGAATTTTGCCGAAATCCGGCTCCCAGTATTGGGGCTCGAGTTTCACGACATACCGCTTGTCGGCGTCGGAAAAAGTCCACTTGGTGCGGGGAATCAGTGTTTTTACGGCGGCATCGGCTGAAATTTCCAATCCGGAAGTGGCGACGGTTTTGAGAAGGTTGGCCGGTAGCGTGCCAGCATCCAATTGGTCCGTTAGGCCTGACCGGAAAGTCTTTAGGTCCACTCCGCCGGCGATTTCACCCAATAAAAGTTCTCGTTTGGCGGTATCGTTGACCTCGTAAAGGCGAATCTGCGGGCCCGGTAAATCGTAAAACCGGGTAATGCGGATTTGTTCTTGCGGATCGTCAACCAGCGGAATTCCGTAGCTGACGGCGTCGCGGCGTTGGCCAACGGAGTCTCCCGGACGCCAAAAGTTAAGCTGCAAGGTTTTGCCGATGGTGTCACGGGTTTGCGGGTTCGTCATTCGACGGGCGTTCGATAGGCCGGCTACTTTTACGCTGACGTAGTCAATATCGGGATTAACGTTTTTCCAAATCGCAACGCCCCAGACACCCGGGTCGGCATCCGTTTTAGCCAGCGGTAAGTTGACGTTGGATATTGCGTGCACATCCAGCAGTTTTTGATTTGGGTCTTCGATGATTTGGATTTGGGCCGTGGCTGAAGAATCAATAACCGATGGGTAAGCGATCTGCTGGTACTGCCCAGTGGTTGGATTTTCTATCCAGCCTTCGAGCGAAAATCGGGGGATGAATTGAATCTTTGCCGGGTCAACAGGAACATTGAGTTGCAGTTTTTTTACGACTCGTTCGGAATCTTCGCTCTGTCGGACATCTTTGTAGCTCATCGTTTGGCCAGTGTTGCGGACACGGAAAACCATGTACCAAACGTTGGCGTTGCGAAGCTGGCCTGAGGGAGTCGTGATTTCCACGGTTTCTTGTCGCAGCGGCAAAAAAGAAAACTCATACTCCCAAACCGGATCGCGGTACAACGTAACTTGTTGAGCCTGGCCTTCGAGTGTTTTTTCGGCGGCAAAGGTGTTGGGTTGCCACGCTTTTGAATCGACTCCCGTCAACCGAACGGGCAACGAATGCGTGTCGCGAGGGTTTAAGTTGATCGGGATCGTTTTCAGAACACCTTTGGCGAAAGGTCGCGGCTGACCTTGGGCACGAGTCTGTTGAGGATTTCCAAAGATGCCGACGGCGAGAGCGACCAGTGAACAAATCAAAGAAAGCGAGTAACGATGCATATTTCAGGTGCCTGTACATGGCAGAAAGAACGACGATGGCCCGCCGGTCAAAATCGCAGCGAACACGAGTGATCGTAGTATAGTTAAACGGCCGATTTTATTTGATCGGTAAATTTACTCAAACACACCTTTACCGAAGTCCTCATCGCTAGACTTCGCCTGTTCATTCACCTCGGCAGGCAGATTGTGCGTTTTATACGGTTTTTGCTCGGCAGGATCGATGCGAGTGCTTTTGGGGGCCGCAGGCTGGATTTCAGATGAATCTTCGCTAGACGCCTCCGCTTCCGGCGTTGCTTCCGCTTTTGGCCCCGGATCGTCGTCGAAATAGTCGTCGTCGTAGCGTGGTTGGTAGCCCGGTTCGGCCGCCAATTGCAACTCTCGGTTGAGCTCTTGGACGACTCGGTTTTGGATCATTTCGCGGCTTTGGGCGTTCACCGGGTGGGCCACATCCGCGTACAGTTTCGCTCGCCCCCCCGCGTCGTGCTCGATTCGCGAATGCTGAAGTTTGACCCCGCATTGGTTGCAAAAATTGGCTCGCAAGTGATTCTTGGAACGGCATTTTTGGCAATTGTCGGTCAATTTCCGACTGGGCATCGCCACAAACGGACCCGAGTTGCCTTCGATAATTTTCAGATCACGAACGACAAAGCTATCGTCGAACGTAATGCTGCAAAAGCCACGCAATCGATCATCCGGGTTATCAATTAACTTGATTCTGACTTCGGTAATTTTCATATTTCCCATTCCCTGTCTCAATGAAGCAAGTCCCTATTAAACCGAACAAATTCCTGTTCGGCTTGCGTGTGGTTTAAAAGCGATCTGGTCGTTAATCGGGCCCAATGTGCGAACGGCGAAAACGCGACAGCCGTCAAGCTGCGCCGACAATTGTTGGCACGCTCGGCTGGCTGATTTTTGGCTGGCGAAAAGCCCGAAATAGCTCGACCCGCTCCCACTCATTTGATGCCCGATACATCCAGTCGATTCAAAGGCCGTCGCTAACCATTGAATTTGATTTGTCAATTTTCGAGCCGCTGAATCGAGCCGGTTAAAACTTGCCGCAGCGATCGAAGCGGCATTGCCTGCGGCGATCGCCGTGAGCATCCGATCCGCGGAAACGGTTTGGCCGGTTGGCTGAACCTGTTCAAAAACAAGTTTTGTGGAAAGCGATATTGGCGGCTTGACAATGACTAGATCCAAACCGGCTGGCGCATCGATTGGCGTCACGATTTCGCCGCGCCCCTGGCAACGTGCCGCACCGCCGTCCAAAAAGAACGCCACGTCGCTCCCAAGTTCCGCCGCCAAAATTGCGAGTTGCGTTTTGGACAGGTTAAGATCCCAAGCCAAGTTCGCACCGACCAACGCGGCTGCACAGTCCGAAGACGCGCCGCCTAAACCGGCCGCCGATGGGATTCTTTTTCGTAGTTCGATGTTGAGCCCGGGCAGGGAAGCGACCAAGTTTTCTGCCAAAGCGTAATCGCGTAATCGCTGGCAAGCACGCACGATCAAGTTCCTTCCGTCGGTCGGTATCGAATCTCGCTCGAACCGATGGAGTGAACAACAAGACAACGAAATGTCGTTATTGGTGCTTTGGCGAATCGACAAATGATCCCACAGCGATACCGTTTGCATGATGGTATCGATTTCGTGAAATCCATCGTCACGTCGACCGAGCAACTCCAAAAAGAAGTTGACTTTGGCCGGCGCATGGATTTCGATCGCGTTGCCGTTTTGTCCAATAATCATGTTGTAAAATCGTGGTGTTCCGAATCAGATGATCGGTGGCAAGAAAATCGTTTGAACCCGGATGGGTGTTCGCCTTTGCAGGTAACGCTCAATCAGCCGCCGCGTCCCGCGTTCCATCAGAGCGAATCAGTTCTTCAGCAGTCTGGCGAGGCGATCGGTAAGTCGACGCATAAGCCAAACGAGAGCGAAATCTATTGGCGACGCGTCGGGCTGCGATTTTCGAATCGACTAGAGTGGAAAACTAAACTAAGCTTGCCCCTTTATCTCAACCGTAAATCTATCAGTCTTTTTGCTGGTCACATCCAAATAAAGTTAGAAACGCGGTTTTGCGCGGACTACAAAGTTAAACTGAGCTGCAAAAGCCCCCTAGATTAACACTTGGCTCTGCTTTAGCTAAAAATAAGGCAACGAATTACGCCTTAGTGGTTCTGTCTATTGATCACGATTGCCAATATCAAAACGCTTTTTTCCAAACAACGACTTTTTCAAAAACCACCAACAGTCTTATGAAACGCGATCCGGTGACCACCTCAATCAATGATGCCAACGGCGATCAGGCCTCGTTACCAGTAATTGCATCGCGAAGCATTTTTGGTGGAATCCTAATGGGGCTCGCGAACCTTGTTCCTGGTATCAGCGGTGGCACGATGCTGTTGGCCGCCGGAATCTACCCGGCTTTTATCGATTCGCTGGCGAATGTGACCCGCCTGAAATTCTCATTTCGCGCGTTGCTTGTTTTGGGCCTGGTCGGGATCGCCGCTGGGTTGGGAGTTTTAGTTTTCGCCGGCACGTTGAAGACTTTGGTCGTCGAGCAACGCTGGATTATGTACAGCCTGTTTATCGGTCTGACGCTTGGCGGAATTCCGGTGGTCTGGAAAATGGTATCCGAAAAAGGCTCGCGTTTGTTTTCCCCAGCGGCGGTCGCCTTTCTAGCCATGGTCGCACTTGCCGTCGCCCAATACATGGGCGTGGTTGGATCGAGTGGTTCTAATTTTTTGACTCTGTTGGCCGCTGGGTTGGCAGGTGCGAGTGCCATGATTTTGCCAGGTTTGTCCGGCGGATACATTTTGCTTTTGATGGGCCAATATGTTCCAATTTTGGGCGCCGTTCACGACTTCAAAGATGCACTGACGGCTCGCGATCTTAGCGCCGCCATGACGCCGGCGTTGTCAGTTTTGTTGCCGGTCGGCATTGGCGTGCTGGTCGGCATCGTGTTGGTTGGCAACTTGCTCAAGTGGCTGTTCAATCGCTACCAAACGCAAACACTTGGAGTGCTGCTGGGGTTGCTGTTGGGTTCCACCGTGGGACTGTTTCCTTTCCAAAATGTTCGCAAGCCCGAACCGGGCGATGTGATCAAAGCCCAAGTGGTAACCATCGAAAATGTTGCCGAGTTTAAAGAAAAAGACTGGCCCGTCGAATACTTCCGCCCTTCCGCCTTCCACCTCGCATCGGCGTTTGGTTTGGCCGGTATTGGCTTTGCGATCACGATGGGTGTAAGCTTATTGGGAAAAGACAAGGACCAATCCGAGGAATAGCGAAACTGATCGTCACGCGGTTGGTTACGAAGTGGGGGATTGTCGGATTGGCCAATTAAGTGAGCCGATGGCCCTGACCTCGAGTGTTTCCGGTGAAAACGTTCCCCAGCCTAATGCAACCTGCAACACGGTTTTGGCCGTTCTTTGAACAGTGGGATGAAACCTTGCGTTGTTCGGTCGAGTATAACCGGCTATCGTCGGAGGCTTTAAAATGTCGATACTAAAACCAACCCGAAAGACTTGCGGCACTGGACGTTGGCGTCGCAAGCCGATTTTGACAAAGCGTTTTTGCAGCGCGAAAAATCAATGAACATCCCAGCGAACGACAGCAACGACGATTTGAAAAAACAAAGTAGCTCCAAAGGCTACTCGTGGTTGCGATTGATTTTGTTTGCCGTGTGTGTCGGGTTCGTGGTCTGGGCGGGGAAACGCCTATTTGAGCCCGCGCCTGATTTGACTTCGACAGTTGGAGCGACGACCGTCGACGGCAACCGAGACCAACCGATCGAAAGCACCGGGCCGACGGGATCGCTGCTATCACGTATCAACCAAGCAATGATCGACTCGGCGGAACACCCGTTCGACCCGCTGTTGGAGATTGCTGCTTCGTCATTGGCCAAAACCGATCAGAACGTCCGGGACTACACGTCAACGTTGATCAGCCAAGTTCAGCTTGGCGATCAGCTTCAGCCTGAACGTACAGTTTTTTGTAAGATTCGCCATCCAAGGACTTCGGGTGACGACCAATGTGGCCTGTCGGTTTACACGCTTTTCTTGAAGCCAGAATCGGTTGCCGGCCAAGAGGCGATTTGGGTCGATGGTTGGAATGACGGGAACTTGGTCGCTCACACAACAGGCTTTATGAACATTAAACGGTTTTACTTGAAGCCGGATTCGATGTTGGCGATGCGAGGCAGTCGGCATCCGATCACCGAAATTGGGTTCCGCAATCTACTGGCTAAAATGCAGGAAACGGGCAAGCGAGATCGCGAGTATGACAATTGCGAAGTCACGGTAACGCGAAATCTCGAGATCGATGGTCGCCGCTGTGTCATGTTGGAGGTTCGACACCCCGAACAAGAAGACCACTTTGATTTCTACATCGCCCGAATTTATATTGATAACGAATTAGAAATCCCTTTGGCCTATGAAGGATATGCCTGGCCTGAATCACCCGGCGGCGAACCCGTTCTGCTGGAAAAATATTTTTACACCGAACTCAAGATTAATGTGGGACTGGAAGATATCGATTTCGATCCTGCCAACCAAGCATACGATTACCCAAGCAGCTAAGGCGATCGGCAGTTGAATTTCTACCGCTGATGTTTGCAACGATTGCGAATCTTGGGTACATGGCCCGGTAGTTTCTCAATCGCCTTTCGCCTAAACCGCGTTGTTGGCCAATCGGCCGGACGCGGTAGTTCCAGCCAGAACGGTTTCGGCGAAATAACTCTTCAATGCTAATCGCGAGATTGACTCGTTTTTTTGCCTGGCGTCACATCGCGGACGCGTCTCACTTTGCCTTCGGCCCACCGCTGCAATCCGTCCAGGCGATCCTTGGCTCGTTCGAAATAAAAGTTGTCGAGCGATTCAAAGTGCCGGCGGTAAAGGTCGGCAAGCTTCGCCGAATCAGCTTTGACTTTGACGACATCTTGGCTCTGCATCTGGTCAATAATTAAGTCGGCAATCTGTTGGTGACCATGAATGGAAGGATGCACATGATCGACCAAGGCCTCGCGGCCAGGAATGCCGTCTTGGGCCTGAGTAGAAAAATGGAGCATGGCATCGACCATCGGCAAATTGAATTCCTGGCGGACTTTGTCAATCGCGTTATAAATTGGCTCGGTGGCCCGCAGCGGACAAATGTCTTCATCCTTAGCGGCAATTAGATGCTGTCTTGCGAGACCCAATTTACCTTGAGCAAGGAACGCTTGGCCGAGTTGGAACTGGAGATTGGCGTGTCTTGGATTAATTTTCGCCAACGCTTGCAACGCCGATAATTTTTCGTCCAGCGAGCTTGTTTGTCCGGCAGCTAACAATTTGGCGTTAAATGTTTCGAACTGTTCCTGAGTCATTTCTGGACTGGCTGAGCTTTTAAAAGGTGCCACGTCGCGCAGGTTGCAAACGGGATTGACCAAAAATAATGGAACGCCAGTTTGTTGAATCGAAAACGCCATGCGACGCAAATTCTGTTCGAAGTCAGCAACCACTTTTTGCTGCCATGCGTCGTCGCGGGAATATAGATCGAGCCCACCTTGGAAGTCCAGCCTCGCTTCGACTTCAGCGGGAAGTGTTTCGGTCTGCGGTGAATTGTTCGCCGAAACAAATTGGCTGCGAAGAAACGAATAGCTGCGAAGTGACGAAAGGCGTTCGTGAGTGCGGACTAACCAAAGTGGCTCTTGTTTGATCGCCGCGTAAGTTCGATCTTCAAGGAATTCATTGTGGCCGGTATATAAAACAATCAAGTCCGGTTGGTAGGCTAGGATTTCATCGACGATGGGAACCAGGCGGTAGCTGGCGTACGAAACGCCACCGCAATTGATTACTTTCCAGCGTCGAGAATCGTCGGCGGCGGTAAGGCTCAGTTCGAGCCATTTCGAAAACGCCGTTTCAATCGAGTAGGGACGGCCTTGGACGGTTGATCCACCAACACAAAAGATCCGAAACTCGTCGTCTGGTTTTTTTGCCAAAAACGAATCCGGCTGGAATAACGGTTTTCGGTTTTCTGCGATTTCAAAACGGGTTGCGTCTACGTTTTTTACGAACAGCGGGCGAATTTCGGTGAAGCCGATGTACGGATCGTCGACGCCATTGGAACCTCGCCAGCCTACGGCAAGCAAAACCAATTCCAATAAAAGAAACGGTAACAGCCCCAAAGCCACGGCGGCTGCTCGAAACAAATTTCTTCTGCGAAGCGAAAGCCCAGGATGTCGCGGCGATGGCTTCGGCGATTGATTTAGATCTTGTTTTTTCACGTTATCGCCAAGAGAGAACATCAACCAGTATAATTTAGTTTTTCGTTTTTCACGACGCCGAATCATTGACTGTCATACTTGGTATCTCCGCATTTTATCATGACTCGGCCGCTGCGATTGTCGTCGACGGCGAAGTCGTGGCTGCGGCCCAAGAAGAAAGGTTCAGCCGAAAAAAACACGATGCGTCTTTCCCAAGGCTGGCGATCGCGTTTTGCTTGGAACAAGCCAATGTGTCGGTAGAACAAATTGATTATGTTGCCTTTTATGAAAAGCCGTTTAAAAAATTCGAACGCATTTTAGAAACTCATCTGCGGTATGCTCCACGCGGTTGGAGAACGTTCTGTCGGTCGATGCCGGCATGGCTTCGCAGCAAGCTTTATTTGTCGACCGCGATCCGAAAAGGTTTAGGTGGGAAATATAAAAAGCGGATCGTCTTCTCAGAGCATCACGAATCGCACGCGGCGAGTGCTTTTTTTCCGTCACCCTTCGAGCAGGCGGCTGTCTTGACCACCGACGGCGTCGGAGAATGGACGACGACCAGCTTCGGTGTCGGAACTGGAAATCAAATTCAACTGCAGCAGGAAATCGTTTTTCCCGATTCGTTGGGACTGTTGTACTCAACGTTTACTGCCTTCTGTGGTTTTCGAGTAAACGGTGGCGAAGGCAAGCTGATGGGGTTGGCCTCGTACGGCAATCCCGTCTTCAAGGATGAGATTCTTAACGAGATTGTTGATTTAAAAGAGGATGGCTCGTTCCGCCTGAATCAAAAGTATTTTAAT
The DNA here is from genome assembly GCA_964601665.1 of uncultured Pirellulaceae bacterium. Taxonomy (GTDB): domain Bacteria; phylum Planctomycetota; class Planctomycetia; order Pirellulales; family Pirellulaceae; genus Mariniblastus. The sequence goes on along the minus strand of CAZROJ010000153.1, from coordinate 1,371 downwards.
TATTGCGCCGGGGTGACAATGGCTTCGCCAGAATTCGCAAAATTGTTCCACAGTCCACCTCGCAAGCCCGACTCTGAAATTACTCAACGAGAAAAAGACTTGGCGGCGTCAATTCAGGAAGTGACGGAAGAGATCTTGTTGCGGATCGGCCGTCACATTCATCGCCAAACCGACTGCCTGAACCTTTGTTTGGCTGGCGGAGTTGCACTCAACTGTGTGGCCAACGGAAGATTGCTGCGTGAAGGACCGTTTGAAAAGGTTTGGGTGCAGCCGGCGGCCGGTGACGCGGGTGGATCCGTGGGGGCCGCTCTGTTCGTGTGGCATCAACTGCTTGGCAAAAAACGCACGCCAAAAAAATTTGCTTCGCAGTTTCTCGGCCCAACAGCGGACGAAAACGCAGGCGAGGGCCTGCCGCTGCCGCCTAACGTCGTCACTCGAAAGTTTGATTCGCAGCAAGCCTTGGCCGTTGAGGCCGCCGAATTGTTGAACGACGGCGAGATTTTAGGTTGGTTCCAAGGTCGGATGGAATTTGGTCCGCGAGCCTTGGGCAATCGAAGCATTCTGGCCAGTCCAGCGGTTGCTGGAATGAAAAATAAACTAAATGCAAATGTGAAATTTCGCGAATCCTTCCGGCCATTCGCGCCGCTTGTTCTTGCTGAACGGGCCAGCGAATACTTCGAACTTGATGTCGAATCACCTTACATGCTGCTGGCGGCCAAGGTGCTTGAACCTTTGGCAATCCCCGAAGTGACACATGTTGACCAAACCGCTCGCGTCCAAACCGTGACGGCCGAACAAAACCAAACGCTGTTCAACCTGCTGTCGGCGTTCGAGGCTCGTTCGGGCTGCCCCGTTCTAATCAATACGAGTTTCAACGTTCGCGGCCAGCCCATCGTTGGTTCCGAATTTGACGCGATCGATTGTTTTTTGCGAACGCAATTGGATGCCTTGGTGATTGGCACTACCCTGTACCAAAAAATCGCTCCGACGACGGGCGTCCCCGATGATTGGGAGGTCGCGCGGAAAGCTCGAATCGATCTGACGCACAAACCTTCGACTCTTTTTCAACGCATCGCTGCTGCGGTTCAGACGATGATGTTTCCGGTCCGTTGGCTGATGTCTTGGTTGGTTTTGTCGGTGGTCTATTTCGTATTCATTTGGCCGATGAGCATAATCGTGCGTCGGTCGAGTGGATTCGATGATAAAGTTAAGTCAAATAAAACGTATTGGCAGCCGAAACCAAGTTCGTCGGGCAAGACCCAGTATTTTAAACAATATTGATTCCTTCGAAGTGGCGTCTCCAGCGGTTCGCTTCAGGCAGTTTGTTTTGCTGGCGAATTAATCAGCTGGCGAATCAATCAGCTCGCGAAT
>CAZROJ010000152.1:0-12266 GCA_964601665.1 uncultured Pirellulaceae bacterium | reverse complement strand
GTTTGTCGTACGCTAACGGACGTAGCCTTGCAAATTAATTTCCTGTTCTTTAATTCTTCCTGATATATATGTCTTTACGTTTATAGTGTTGACGTGAACCGTTTTTTCAGATGCGGCTTTTGAAGCTGACTTTTGGTCTACTGGTGATTCAAGCTTTGGTGGCGATATGCCCGAAGCTGACAAAAGGCGATTGAAAAACTACCGGGTACCAAGCCCAAGATTCGAAATCGTCGCCAACATCAGCTGTTGAACATCCAATTTTCATAAGCGTTTTTGTCTCAAGTGGTCCAGTAAAGTCTCCGTGCTGTCACGGTCATTCTGAGAATGCAAGCCTTGGCCTATGCCTGGCTTGCGTCAAAATTTGCGAATAAAAACACTCCGCGGGCAGCCTGCTTTTACAAACTCGCTTCGACTAACCCGTCTTGATCTCGATACGCTTAGCACGACTAAACCCAATCATGAAGGATCCCCTAACAATCGATCGTGTGACCGCTGTAGATAAACGGTGGCTTCGCCAGACGAGTCTTTTTGCTTTTTTAGTACTGACTTGTTTTCTTGTGATCTGGTTTTTGAGCCCGCCATTCAGGTATGCCTCGGGGATGGCCCAGCCGACGCTGGCAGTTACAGGGCTGTTGATGCTGAGTGCGATCTTTGCGTTTTGGGGACTGATGGCTGCGATCAAGGTTTCCGTTCAAGTCGCCAGCCAACACCAGTTGTTGATCTTGATTATCGGGTTTGCAATCAGCACGCGGCTGGTCGCCTTGTTCACCTGTCCGATCCTCGAAATTGACTACTACCGCTACCTTTGGGACGGCAAGGTGATCGCGCAAGGTATCTCGCCCTACCAGTATGCGCCCGAGCAAATTCTGCTGGCGTCGCCTCACACTAACGGCGAACTAGGAAAGTTGAATTTGCTGGCCCTTGCGTCCGAAAGTAATCACTTGATTCTTTCGCGAATTCATTTTGCCAACCACACCACCATTTACCCTCCTGTTAGCCAACTAGTGTTTGGTGCAACCATGTCTCTGGTTCCCTTCTCCTCAAGCGTCGAAACCCATATCGCGGCGATGAAGTTAGCGTTGGTTTTGTTTGACCTAGGAACGTTGTCGCTGGTGCTACTGCTGTTTCGGTTACTGAAACTGCACTGCGGTTGGCTGATTGTCTACGCATGGAACCCGCTGGTTATCAAAGAAGTCGCCAACGGCGGGCATCTCGATTCGATTGCAACCTTTTTGACCGTGTTGTCGGTGCTCGCAATGGCGAACTGGTACTTGTCATCGCGGCGGCGGCACTGGCTGGTGATCGCGAGTGCAGTTGCGTTGGGGCTGGGAGTTGGCGCGAAGCTGTTTCCGATTGTCCTTTTCCCCTTGTTGTTGGTGGCGACGTTACGCAAAGGCTCGAGTGCCTACAAAGGCGATGCCTTGGCGTTTTCAATTGCTTTTACCATTGTCACGACAGTCGTTTTGTCACCCATGCTGCTGCCTATTGCTTTCGAGCAAACGTCCAGCGTTGGCAAGGCTGAAGCGATCGAAAACGTTGAGCGAGTTGAGCTTGAGGTGCAGAGCAAAGATGGCTTGACGTCTTTTCTTTCAAGCTGGCGAATGAACGACATGGTCTTTTCTACGATCTATTTGAATTTGAAAGATGTCAAACGCCCCAACCACCGAACACCCTGGTTCGTCATTACCAGCGAAGACTTTCGCAGCGATTTTTGTAACGGGTGCAAAACCCATGAAATTGGCGGCGACAACCCCGCTTACTCGGCAACGAGGGCGGTAACGCTTGGCCTGTTTTCAATTTTTTATATTTGGCACCTGGCAGCGTTGTTAAAAACCCAAACCGAAAACGAGCAATGGATTGTAAAATCTTTGAGTCGAATTGGTTGGATCCTAGCGGTGTTCCTCATTTTGCAGCCTACGGTGAACCCGTGGTACATGCTCTGGGCGACACCATTTTTTTGCTTTTCAAAAAATCACGCTTGGTTACTGATCGCTGGAGTCATGCTGACTTACTACTCCCGGTTCTGGTTCAAGTCGATCCCCGGCCCGTTTGCACTTGGCGGCACTAACTACTCGGGCGTCGAGATTTATGATTTTTTTGTTGTCTGGGGAGCGTTTACTTCCGCCGTGTTGCTGCTTGGTTTCGCCGCACGCACAGACAAACAAAAAAACTAACGGCGAGTCTCGAGGCGCTATCCTGCTCGCGCATCGAGCATTCAAATTTCCTCGAAACAAGGTTTGAACTTTTCCAAAAAGTTGTTTAAAATAACGTCTGTCAAAATTTCAATTTAATAGGATGGGTTGGTCATGAAATCTCTTTTTCGTCTGTGCGTGATTATGCTGTTTGCCAGTTTCTGTGTCGTGATGGCGGGTTGCGGCGAGCCTGAAACGTCAAATGATACGCCTTCAACGTCAGGCAGTTCCGAGTCGGGCAGCAGTGACACCAAATCAGATGATCACGCCGATGGATCCGAATCAAAAGCCGACGGTTCCGGATCGAAGTAAAAAAGTGCTGCCAAACTCTGGCCCTGCAACCAACATCTCGGAAAGTTGAGCGCCATGTTAATGCGACGCCCTATCCGTCGTCACACTTCATTCAGCGATCGCACCTTGGCAACCGGACCCGCTTCCGGCGGTGCAGCCAAAGCAATGTTGGTGAGTCACGATTGGGCGGTTGGCTAACTTTTGAAAGTCAAATTCGTGAATGGTGGACGGGGCATCGCCGAAGGTATCCAGCTCCAACATCTGATTGAAATCGCAATCGAACAGGCGTCCGTCCCAACTAACCGAAACCGTGTTGCGACACATCAGCCCCTCAATGGCTGCTGGATTGAAGGCATCGATCAGCGTCGTCATGTACGATTCGAATTCACCGATTCGAACGAGGTATTCAAGGTATCGACTAACCGGAACATTCGTTATCGCAAACAAACGGTTGAAGTGAATCCCAAACCGTTCGTCCAATTCTTTACGGTAATCATTTTCGAGCTCTGTTTGATCGGGCGGTAGATTTTGTCCGACGGGATTGTAAACAAGCGTCAACATCAAACCGGTATTTGGTTTTCCATATCCCAATTCATTCAATCGCTTGAGTGCTTCGATGGATTTTTGAAAGGCCCCGTCGCCTCGCTGGCTGTCCGTATTTTCTTCCAGATAACAAGGCAGTGAGGCAACGATTTCAACTTGATTCTCCGCCAAGAATTCAGGCATGGACTCGAATCCATTGGCCAATAAAATCGTCAGGTTGCAGCGATCAATCACGTGTCGATTCATTTTCCGCGCGGCCAACACCATCTCGCGGAACAGCGGATTCATCTCGGGAGCTCCCCCTGTCAAATCAAGCGTTTTGATCTGAGGATGGTTTTGCAACACGCTCAAACAAGCGTCAACCTCTCGCTGCTGCATAATCTCGCGCCGATCTGGCCCTGCGTCTACATGGCAGTGGGCGCAAGTCATGTTGCACATTTTCCCAAGGTTAACCTGCAAAATTTCAATCGCGCTACTTTGCAGTTTGCCAACACCCGCCTCGACAAGCTTCCGCGAAAATCGAGGTAGCGATTGGCCCTCGGATTCGATCAAACGGGTTGGCGCTGCCGGAGGTTGGCTCAAGATCGTCAGCTGATTAGCCGGGACGGCGAGCGGATTCTGTTGGTGTTTCAGCGATGTCTTTTTATTACTGTTTCCACCGTCGCTTGTTTTAACCATTGGTTTCATAATTTATCGAGACTGCTTTGACCGTTAAAAAATTTCCGCGCCGAGCTCTAAAAGGAACTGCCAGAGATCTTAGGCTCGTTGTCGTCGAAGTCCATCAACCCAATCCCTGCGCCTCCAATCTTATTAGCAACAGCCGTCTCCACAAGCCGTTTCCGTCACATCGTATTCCAGCCCCTTGGTCTCGCGAGGATGCCGACGCCGGACCTGGTCGCATTCAAATGGCTCGGCCGACTCCAACGAAACTGGTTCAATTGGTTCCACCGGATAAAAGTGCTGCGCGAAAGGCTCTCGCTGCAGCGTTTTGTAGGTTCGATCGCAGATTGCCATCGACTGGCCGCGATAAAAAACGTGTCCATCGTCGTCTTCGACCTTGGAAAACGGGCCTTTGTAAATCACGCCCTGATTGCGTTCCAAACACTCATCGGGATCCGGCTTGTAAGCCACGATCGTGACGGAACGAAACTCAATGCCTTCGACGGTTTGCCAAGGTTCCGATTCGCGCTTCGCAAGAAACATACCCTCAAAGCCCGCCGCGGCGAATTCAGCCATGAACTGGTCTTCTCGCCAAGCACCTGAAATACAACCTGACCACAATTCGGGATCGTTTTGAAGATGCTCGGGCACAGTTTCGTCCGAGACGATATCAGAGATTGCTGCTCGACCGCCGACCTTCAGGACTCGAAAAAGTTCAGCGAATAATTGTTTGCGATCGCTTGGGCGAACTAGATTCAAAACACAATTGGAGACAACGCAGTCAACCGTATCGTCTTTAATCATCGGCTGTTCGACTTCCAAACGTTGTTCGAGCCGTCTTCGATCGAGGATGTTCGTGATGCCATTGGACTGCAGTTCTTCAAGTTCTTTTTCGAACAGTTCGAGATCCAAGCCCAAATTTTGAATCACGCCGCAGCGAAAGTCGACCACATCGTAGCCAATCTTCGCGGCCACTTCGGCTTGGTACCCTCTGGCCAACTCCAACATTTCTTGATTGCAATCTACGCCAATCACTTTGCCTTGCTCGCCCACGATTTGAGCGGCGATATAACAAAGCTTTCCCCCACCCGAGCCCAAATCTAACACGGTCTCGCCCGGATTTACAAACGGCGAAGGGTCGCCGCAGCCATAGTCTCGCTGGATAATCTGATCGGGAATAACTTCCAATAATTCAGGACGATACTGAACAGGGCAGCACAAAGCAGGTTCCCGCTCGCCGGCGGCTTGGGAGTATCGGTCCGCAACAGCTGACTCGTGGTTAATGGGTTCTTCCGCCAGTTTTTTATCTGCAATCGTCATGAATTTGAATCTCTACCTAAAAAGAGTCACAGCTAGGTTCTAAATTTTTCGGGAAGTCGAATTCCAACGCCCGCCATTTAGGCAACAGCCCCAGTTTTTTGTTGACGCGAAAGCTTTAAAGCCCTTACTAAAATTCCGGTTAATAGCCTAAATTACGGAAGCGTTTGGCCTTAAAGAACGAGAACGTCCATTTAAATGGAGTGCGTGCTGCCACTTCACGCCAACGATTGTGAGAATCGAGCGACAATTGCCGTCAACAGCCACAAGGAAACAAACATCCTCGGCAGCGTTTATTTAACCAGCCGTGTCTCAGGAAATTGCGAAACCCAACCAAACCAAAAAACGTTGTGAGCAGGAATCCGACTCAACGAACGCCCCTTTGATACGAGCTTGTCTTCCAAAACTGTCCATTTGTCGCCTTGAGCGTCGATTGCCGTTTGCATCCCATCAAACGACTGGAACTTCCGATCGCCTGCTGCATAAGCACGACTTGTGCCGTTATCGTCTGCCAGCACCACAATGTTTTGCTTGCCCAGCCTATCGTGATGGACCGAAGTTTTGGCCAAATACTTGATCGCAATCGCAAGTTGCTGGCCGTCGTTTCGCAACGCGAGCACATGGTCCTTGTTCAACAATCGTTTATCTAACTTGGGAACGTTGAACATCAACCTGTCGGTAGCAAAGTAGTCGCGGTAAGCCACGCCTTCCCCGTAATCTCGCCGATGCCCCGTCTCGAGGGACAAGACGGTCGTGTTTGGATGACGTTTTTTCCACTGGCCCCAGGTCGTGGTGACCAAGTACCGCCGCTTAAGCTTGATTCCTTTGCCGACCAGCGGCCCAACAACCGGCTCACCTTGTAACGTTGACCAGAGTGATTTTGTTACATGGTCGTACATCAATTTGTTGGACCGGTACAGAAATCCGCTGGTTCCAAGTTCGTGGTGAATGCCATCGACTTCGGTCTGATACACGATCAGAGCACCACACAGCGTTCAGTACACGCCGCACACGGATTCGCCACCGATCGTATCTTTGAACATTTCATGCCAAGCAAGAATCCGCTTCGGATAAGCCCGCGCTTCGCCATTGAGTTCAATTCCAAATACGACGTCCGAGTCGGCCAAGTAGGTCGCTCCTTCGGCGGATATCATTTTTGGGTTCTTAAGCGGTGGAATCCCATCTCGCCGAACGCCACCCCAGCGAATTTCGTCAAGCCGAATTTTGGCGTCTTTGGTTTTGACGAAGTATTCCTCAAATCGAGAGTCGATCGCGCCGTACAATGCAGATTTGAATTTTGCATAGCCCGGATGCTGATCGTATTCTTGCTTCCAGCTCCATTTCATCCATTTCGCAGAGTCAGAACCGAAGCGCTTGCCAGTTTTCGATTCCAATAAAACGATGACTTTCGCACGTCGCGATACAGACATGAATCGACTGACTTCTAATAGCATTGGAACGTAAGAAACGTCCCAGCTTTCGGATATTTTTTTAAGGCTGGTGTCAAAAGCAGATTCATTGCCATCAAGTATTCGCAAAAACTGTTCAGCTCCCACTAAGTCCGCTTGCGTGTCGGCCAGGGTCGGTTTGAACGCGGTGACGGCCATTTGGGCGTCAGTCGAGCCCATCGAATCAGATTTCACTTTGCTCGATTCAGTCCTCCCAAAACCCATCGGCTTCGACTTGGATGCCGCAGCGATGCTTCCCCTTGCCGCCGCTCGGACATTCCTTGATGACTGAACAAACACGACCACGTGATAGCCGCCAGCTTCGAATCCTGCGGGAGTGTCGAACTCAACCGAACCCGACTTCGCCGCTTGCATCGATTTTAGCTGGCGAACAACGTTGACGTGGCTGAGCCTACGCCGCGCGTTTTCGCCACGCTTCACCTTCTGCGTTGCTCGATTTTGAACCAAGGCAATATTCACCAGATCGCTACGGTTGAGCCCACTGGCTTGCCAACTGGCAGTCACTCGATTGTTTTCCGCGGCAGCTTTAACACGAACCGTCGCTTTGGCTTTAAGTTCAAGTGCCGAAGCAACGGCGCGATCCGACACCGCCACTTTCGAACCAACAAATTCGGCGCGACCGTTTACCACCATCTGGGGTGTGTAAATGCTGTTCGAATCGAATTGTCGAGCGTACTGTCGCTGGCGATTGGAGTGGGCACTGGAACTATAGGGGTCTTTCCAGCCCAAGTAGTTCCAATAATCGACATGGTAGGAAAGCGTATAGACATTTTTGCCTTGGGTATTGGCCGCGATCCTGGCAAGGTTTTGATCGGCGCTAGGGCAACTGCTGCATCCCTGCGATGTGAAAAGCTCAATCAAGGCAAATGACTCAGGATCGGCATCCCCCCCCGTCTCTCCGGCAGGCTTGGGCAAAGGCTTGACGCCCGATACTTCGCCCAATTGTTTGGTACTTGGAACTGCCCCCTGCTGAGCAATTCCCCGGGACTGGCGGCTGAATGCCTCAGGATTAACAAGAGTCAATACCAGTGCGACGACACTCACACCAACGGCTCCAATAATTTTCGTTCGATTGCATCGCATCATCGTTGAGCTTTCTCGATTGGTTCATAATTGGACTGAGGCCACTGACGACAACAGAACGTTCGGGGAAAAAAGCCACTTGGCTCACATGACGCCAAGCAGCTGGAAATTTACATGACCAGGTTGGTCGCTCGAACTTCGTTGGCCAGTCCCGTAATAAACCGTCGGGCTCTTGCGAATTCACCGACCGAAAGCCCGTTGCGTAATGCAGCTGTGTTCAGCCTTTGGTTCAGTCGGCTCAAGTCACTTAAAAACTGGCCTGCTGATTCTGACGTGTCGATCCGACCGTCCATGATCGCCGAATCGATCCTTACCACCTGCTCCCTAAACTCACGGGTCCGCAACAATTTTGGCCAGCTAGCGGTACGCTTGTTCCGATCCAACTCTTTGCTGGTCAATCGAAACGGCGACCGCAGCGGGCCAAGACTGCCCGGCGACACGTTGCCACTGCGAAGGCCACGGAAATCAGCCTTGGCTTCGTCAAACGCGACGCGATTTTGTCGCGAATTAAGACGGGTATTTTTCTTCAACACAAGATTCGCCAAGGATTGTTTGAACTGAATTTTTGAAAGTTCTACGAGCTGCTGACGCGCAACAACCGCCTCCCGTTGCAGCTCCTGCCGACGCTGCCGGGCAATTTGCCGACGTTCGGAGTTGCTTGGCCGATAACCACCAAAAGACGAACCTCCGCCAAAAGACGACCCACCGCCACCTCGCGTCCCCGACTGGGCATTCGCTTGCGAAACGCCGAACAAGACGGAAGTGAATAAGGCAACCACAGTCATAAAGTTTCGCATCGGATACTCCGTCAGGTCATTCAGTACATTCGCTTGAGCACATGCTCGGGTTATGCGTATGAGAGGACCTACAAGAGGATTACTTACGACGACAAGTCAGATTTATTTTTAAATGAACCAAATAAATCAAGCATTTCAGCGTTTGGAAGCACGCGTGTAGCACGCGTCGAATCCATTCCAGTCAAATCGATCGGCGGTTGGAATTTCCATGGAGCGACAATTGCCGGGCCTAGCACGACTCGAATGCATCGTTCCCAAAAACTGAATTGGAGCCAACTTTGCGCCATCAGAGTGCGCTATCAGAGCAAATACGGCCCGGTTCAAAAGCCGTCGCTATTCATCCGGACTCGAACCCGAACCGAAGCCGCCCGACTTTTTGGCCTTCACTGGCTTGGCTCCGGGGTCGGCTTGAGAATTCAGCAGCCAGTCGTATTCGAAAAAAGCAACCTCGACTTCACCTTTGATTGCTTTCGCGGTCGCTTCCTTCACCAACGGGTCACGCGTCAATTCATGGATCCAGCCCAGATAGCCGCTGCTGGGATACGCTTCATTCCAGTCATCACCGTACCAACTGAGAATTTTGCTCAACCTCAACTCGTTAGTGACCGCGTCAAACATCACGTACTTTGGATTGTTAGCAAACTGCAAGGCTTGGTCCTGCAACTGTGCTCGCACCCGCGGACCGACATAGGCTTCAGCGCGGATCGACGGGCAACTGCGAGCCGCACAAACTAAAGCGACATGAATTCGCGGTTCGCCAAACGTCGGCCGAATCATTCCATGTTCGATATCGTTCAGACTCATCGTCTGCCCCGCGTAAATATGCTCCTTGATGTCAAAGAAACCATTGCCATCGACGGTAAATCCATCGACGGTGTCATAGATCTTGTGGCCAATCACACCATTGATAACAAAAGCATTGTAAGCGTTGCACGCCAAGGCTAACTTTTCATCTTCGGTCTGTAAGCATGCCGGATCGCACTGCCCCAACTGGCGAAGGTACTCGCGGAATAGATAATCTTTTTTCATTCCGGTGTAATCGACCAAGCCATTGCTAACGTAAGACTTCAGCAAGTAGTCCCAGACGTTGTGATCCACTCCACTGGCATCGACCATAGGGGTGGGCTTGGACGTCGGCTGCAGATTTTGAAATGCCTGCCAACCTACAAACAGCGGCACGACAAACGAAACCGCTGCGACCCAAAAATAACCTCCGTAGTACTTGCTGCCCTGACTCATGCTTTGCTCCGCTGACCTGTTTGCCATGGTTGTTGCCTTGGCTTTTAAGCCGTGTAGTGTTTAGTGGTGTTTTAAGCGATCGTTGAGGCATTTCCCTGCAATTGCACCAACGCGGACGTGCCCGGAACTTCGCCCAAGTGCAAAATTTGCATCGGACACCGCACGATACATTCCTGGCAGCCAACACAAGGCGTGTCGACCAGCGTAACCGGTTCGCCACGCAATGCTCGGCCTTTAATATCAATTCCCATTTGGCAAAATTGATTGCAAACATTGCAGTCAATACATTTGCCTTTTTCGGGTGTGATCTTAAACTTCGACCAGCGTCCCCAGAAGTTCATCCAAAACGCCAGCGGGCACCACATGCGGCACCAAATTCTTTGGCCAAGGAACGGGTAAAGCCCGATGGCCATCGCTCCAGCCAAAAACGTGCCGACCCAAATGTCGTACCAGCCCATTAAGTCCAACTTAAAAGGCTGGTCACCTTTGACCCACAGTACCGGAGCCCACCCCATCAGGTCCGCGATCGTCGCGATGGTGGCCAGCAAGATAAAAATGTAACCGTATTTTTCTATTCTCCGCGGCCAATCGCCTTTGGGACCGCGATGCCGAAAACTGTTGCCGACGGTTTCCGCCAAAGCCCCGCACGAACAAATATACGAACAATAGATCTTGCCGTAGCGAATCGTGAACAGTGGAATGACAACGAACGTCAACACCACCGCCCAAACGACACCGACGACACCGACCATGTGCCACCACTCGGGATCGCCCGGCCCCGCGACCGGATTGACTTGAAAAGCCGACATGTTCAGCGGCCACGCGTTGATGGATTTCTTTAGCACCGGCGCGATTGCACTGCGGCCAAACAATGCCACTAAGAACGTGGGGATTCCCCACCACAACGTCCACTGACACGCGATGATCGTTAGATTGCGCTTCCAAATAATTTTACTGTTGGTCTTGATCGCCCAATAAATCCCAAACACACCGATCAGACCAAAGTACAGCAAATAATAAACGCCGGACAGGTTCGAAAAGTACCTAGCCCCGCGTCCTTGACTGCCTGTGGCTTCGTTTTTGAATCCCGGTGAAAGCGCGTCGAATGCCGTTTCCACACCGACATCGTTGCCGAGCGATTTCAGGCTCAAGTCTAAAAAGTATGGGCCGTCACCGGCTTGCATTTTGTCGGTGGTTACCGCCCCGGGCGCGATCATGCCTAGCACAAACAAGCCAGCACAAGCCGATAAAATTAGTTTCGTTGCCGGAACCCGAAACGGCGGATTCTTGCCCGGCCCGGTCATTAAATATTGAACCATTCTTGCTCCGGCAACCAGCAAGCCAATCAGCGGCACGAGCTTCATCAGCAGAAACGAAACAACCGCAGAATTCGGATCCAGAAACCACAGCGATTCGGGCCACAGGTACTTGCCGATCGTACCCACAGCGTTGGTGCCCGCATCTTCGGGGTGCAACACAAAACTCTTCGCACCAAAATACAAAAAGATCCCAATCAGAATACCGATAACCGACCAGACCACGCGTTTGCTGTTCCAGATTCCGTCCAGCTCCATCCCCGTGTCCATCAAGAATTCGATCGGCGGCAGCGTCCCGATCAGCACAATGACTTTGTCGTTTTTAATCGTCTGAATTTCGTTGCCGATCTCCAAATCCACTTCTTCCCGGCGACTACCAACGAGATTGCTTTTCAGGATCGTTTTGATTTCGCCATTGGCAATCGCCTCGTCCAGTAATTTTCGGTTTTCTTGTTTGGCTCGAAAAAAGTCATCGCCCCGATAGGAAATCGTGACGCGATTATGCCCCTTGAGCATCAACGCGGCTTCGATTGCCGAGTTTCCTCCGCCGACCACCAAGACATCTTCGTCGTTGTAGTCTTCGCGAGTGTGCAATCGATAGGTAACCTTCGTGCAATCATCGCAACCGTCGATCTCCAGCTTTCTGGGTTGACCTTGCCGACCGATCGCGATCAAGACTTGGCGTGCCGGAAAGGTCGTGCCAGCTTTGGTGTGGACCTCGAACTGTCGATCTTGGATTTTCTGGATCTTGCTGACTTCCACGCCTTCTTTGTATTTTAGACTTCGATCAGCGACGGCCTGTTCGACGATTTTCAAAAAGTCATCACGGTCGAGATCTCGATCGACATCCAAATCGCTGATATTTTTTATCGTTTGGGGTTCGGCATAAACTTTTTTGCCCTGCGGAAACGTCCGCACCGTGCTGGCCAATTCGGCCCGTTCAAGCAGTACGTATTTGAGCCCCCGTTTTTCGCACTCGATCGCCGCCGATATTCCCGCCGGTCCGCCGCCAACGATGACCATGTCCAAACCTTCGAGCGACTGGCTGTTTTTGAACAGCCCAGACTTTTCCATCCGCTCGACCACCTCGCGACCTTGATTGGCGGCAACTTTCACTAGCGGCAATCCGGTTACATCCCCGATTACAAACAGACCGCGCACCGAAGACTCATACCGCCCGTTAACGATGGGCAGGATCTCCTGAGGTGGTACGGTGGCAAAATAGGGCGTTCGCTTTTTAGGTTGATTCACAAGAATTTTCTTCAATAAATTTTTGTACAAACGGGGCTCTCGTTTTGCAAAAAAATCGTAACCGTTCACGGGTCCGGTTCGAAGAACCAAGGTACGAAGAACCCAATG
>CAZROJ010000151.1:0-12405 GCA_964601665.1 uncultured Pirellulaceae bacterium | reverse complement strand
CCCCATGCCGGATTCGAACCGGCGGTCTCTGCCCTGACAAGGCAGCGTCCACTCCTGACTGGACCGATGAGGCTTTTCATTTTGTTGCTACCCAAGTAGGGCCGGAGGGATTCGAACCCTCATCTCCCTGATTAAAAGTCAGGTGTGTTAACCGTTGACACCACAGCCCTGAAAAAAATTTCAGCTCGTGATGCACGTTTAAATCGGTGTTGTCGAAACATCAAATTTCCTTTCAAAACCTTATCCAACACCGTTCTCGCGCGACGCATTTTCCATTGGTTCGCGAGGTCATCGGACAAGCACTCCGCTTGTGGGATTCGTAAAAATTGAGTTGCAGATCCAGGGGTCGCACCTGGCAGTCCTGGCTTATGAGGCCTGGTTGGGCACTGGCCCATCTGCAAAAAGTTGTTTCGTTTTCGTTTGACTGTCAAAGTGGCTTGGGAGGCGCTCGAATCCTCACCTTCTGGGCTTCAACCAAATGCTCTACCGCTTGAGCTACCAAGCCAATCAATCGTGTTGCTCGACGTCCAATTCGTTTGACTCAAATCTCGTTTGATTCAAATTTCCCTACGAAAAAAGCCCGCGTCTAACTTCCGTCTAACGCAGGCTCAAATGCTTTCAAACATCGATCCACCCAGCGTTAACAACGCATCTTCATCGCAAAATCAAAACTGCGATTCTTCGCAGCCCGATCGAGACGATTGAAAAAGTTGACGTGGATGAATAAGGCAGACATTGAACTTGATGACCCTCTGATCGGTATTTTTTTAAAATTAATTGCCGGCCGCGAATCTGCTTCGCCAAATTTGCCAACAACCACTTTGGTTTGCTTGATAGACGTCTGCCCCCGAACCAGGTTCGCTTGATTTCAAAAAACTTTTCCAGCGTCATTCTCTGACTCCCAAGAATACTCGCATCAACCTCCGTCGCCAAAATCGAGCCACGATCGCGCCGGCTTCAATCCAGCTACGATATCCATTAACCTTTTTCAAACGATTTCAATTCGGCTTCGATCAAACGGAAAACAATATGCCTGCGGAAATTTTGGACGGCAAATCGATTGCCAAGCAAATTCAATCGGAAACGAAACAGAAAGTGGCCGACTTCGTCTCCGGCGGAAACTCTGCGCCCACCTTGGCTGCCGTGTTGGTCGGCGAAGATCCGGCGAGCCAAGTCTATGTGCGAAATAAAGAACGAGCCTGCGGCCGGGCCGGAATCGATAGCCAATTGATTCGCATGCCGGCCGAAATTTCCACCGACCAATTGCTGGCCAAAGTTGCTGAACTTAACAACGATTCAACCATCAATGGAATTTTGGTTCAACTGCCGCTGCCCGACCAAATCGACGCGCGACGCGTGCTCGATGCAATCGATCCAGCCAAAGATGTCGATGCGTTTCATCCGCACAACGTCGGTTTGATTTCCCAAGGCCGACATCGATTTCTGCCTTGCACGCCGCACGGCATTGTCCAAATGCTGAAGCGCTACAACATCACGACCTCGGGCAAAACCGTCTGCGTGATCGGTCGCAGCGATATCGTCGGCAAACCGATGGCGATGATGCTCAGCGGCCACGGAATGGGTCTTGGATCCGATTTCGCCAATGCGACCGTAACGCTGTGTCATAGCCGGACCGCCGACCTAAAAGCAACCGTTGCCCAGGCGGACGTCGTGATCGCGGCAATCGGCAAACCCAAATTTGTCACCGCCGACATGATCAAACCCGGCGCCGTCGTCGTGGATGTAGGAATCAATCGAACCGACGATGGCTTGGTTGGCGATGTCGATTTTGATTCGGTTAAAACAAGTGCCAGCTACGTTACTCCCGTCCCCGGCGGTGTCGGACCACTGACCGTAACCATGTTACTGGAAAACACGCTCGAGGCCGCTCGGCAGCAAGCCGAACAGGACTCGGCGACCTAAACCATGCCCGCCACCGAAACCCAAATTGGCTCGACTACTCGAATCGGTCGCCGACTGCCGGCGGATTGCCGCGCAGAAAATCGGCGATGGGCATGGGCTTCTTCCCGGCCGGCTGGATCATCTCGATCGACAGCTGGCCAGCACCCGTTTGAACCACCAACTGATCTTTATCACAAGCGGCTACCAGCCCCGCGCTGACCGCGCCGACTGATTCAACTTCGCCAACTCCTCTCGAATCGGGCAGGGCAGTGCCGCGGTAAACGATCAATCGCATCGGTTGTTTTTTATTGGCCGAATGCCAATTTGTGAAACTCCCCGGCCACGGTTGAAACGCTTGGATCTGATTGACGATTTCAGCTGCTGTCCGATTCCAATCAATCAAGCCGTCCGCTTTTTTAAGACGAGGAGCTTTGGTCGACTGCGATTGATCCTGAGGCTGGCCAATCGGTGACTCACCATCCCATGCCTCCAGCATTTCGATTGACTCGTGAACGGCCTCGACGCCCAATTCGGCAAGCTTGGGCTCAATCGATTCCGCTGTATCTTCGGCTGTAATTTTAAGCTCGCGCTTTGCCAAGCACGGCCCGCCGTCCAGTTTCGCGGTCATATGGATGATCGTGATCCCCGTCACCGCATCGCCGTTGTACAAACACCAATTGATCGGCGCGGCACCGCGGTATTTGGGCAGCAACGAACCGTGCAGATTGATGCCACCTTGGGTTGCCGCTGCCAAACATTCGCGCGATAAAATTTGTCCGTAGTCGCAAACCATCAACAGGTCGGCATTGAGTTCTCGCAACAGCGCTACCGACGCTGCATCATTGACGTCTTGGGGGGCATGAGTTTCCAAGCCAATCGAATGAGCAACATCACGAGTTGGATTGGCCGACGTCTTACGACGCTTGCCCGAATCGGCGGTTGGTCGAGTGAACAGCGCTAGAACGTCGTGGTCGCTTTTTAGTAATGACTGGAACGTAGGCACCGCAAACGGGCCGGTACCGAACATGACGATTCGCATAGAGACGAGACTCGCAATAAAAGTTTATTTTTTTAACGTCGGTGGGATTGGCAAAGCTGGCGGGCGACCACGACTTGCAACCTAACAGAATTTTGCTTCGTACTCACGCAATCTAGCGACGATCGCGTCGTCATCGGGAATGTTTCCCGTGGATCGTTCGTTATCAAAAATCAATTCGAAATCCTGCAGTTCACCCAAAATCGCCGTCTTGGCCGAATCACTAATTCGATCGACGAAAAGCACACCGTCCAAGTGATCGCATTCGTGTTGAATTGCCTTGGCCAACATCCCACTGACGGTGGCATTGATCTCGTTGCCGGCCAAATCGTAGGCCTCGACGTGCACCTGCTCGGGCCGCGTCACCATCGCGTTCACGCCGACGATGCTCAGGCAACCTTCTTCGAATTCGTCGCTGCCCTTAGGCCCACTGATCACAGGATTGATAAAAACGCATTCCTCGCCTTCGCCCCGCTTGCCGCTCAAATTGATCACGAACAACCGCAGCGGCAGATCAACTTGGTTCGCAGCCAAACCAATGCCTTTCGCGGCGTACATCGCGTCAAACATGTCGGCAACAATTTGCTTGAGCTCCGCGTTGACCCGTTTGATGGGCTTACTTTTGTATCGCAGCGTCGGGTGCGGGTATTGAACTATATTCAGGGACAACTGGGCAACTCCAGAAAGAAAACATCAAAGGTAACCACCTTTGATCGATCGGTGTCAAACATCGGTGTCAAACATCGGTGTCAAACGATACCCCGGACCATCGCCAGGATTTGCCAGCAAATTTTAATCTAAAGATCGCAATCAGGCCATCGACAGATTCTCGGTTGGGTTGGCTACGTCAAGCCCGTTTTATACAGACGTTGGGCTCGGCAGGAGCGACTTTGATCGCGGGTTGCGTATCCCGATCACAGCCGAAACAGGCGGTCAAATCGCCGCCGGTTTGTGAAAATAAAATGCGAGTCGAAATTAAAATCGCAGGCCGAAATTAAAACCGCAGGCCAAAAAAAACCGGGCTCGAAACCAAGTGCCGGGCTCGGACCTTCCGAGTTCCCTATGAAGCGTCCGCTCGCCCTGGCAAAATCGCCGCCGTTGCAGTGTTGTGCTTCGCTAATTTACTTTAGCCAGCAGCGGCAATCGCTCTCGGGACGACACCACCACACCACCCGGCTGCTCTTCGGTCACCGCAAACATGACTGCTCGGCCGACCGGAACTCTCGCGTCAATCTTGACAACGGATTTTTCCAGATCGGTCACATTGAAAGTCCCGCCATCAACAGGATGAGCCTGTCCCGCATCGGTGTCAAAAATCCAGAGCTGATACTGGCTCTCTTGGGCGTCGTTCAGCGGCAAATTTTTGAAAACCATGTAGCCCGTTTGTTGCGAATCGCTCCATAAAACCTCACCGCCGGCCTTAGAATTCGGGTCAGTTGCTTGCCAGTGAACACGAGTCAGATCGCTCGGCGGCGAAGCAACAAAACCATCAAACTGTTCAGCGACTGAAACACTCGCCGCGGACTTATCGGGGCCAACAGGAAACGCAAACGGATTCCAGCCGGTCAGCAAAACCGCGACCGACGCAGCCGCCACCAACCAGCCGACGACCTCGCGACGGGTCAGCCCCGCGCCAGGGCCTTTTCTCTTTGCCGCATTATTCTGGGGCGTCCGCAATTCATCAATTGAACCTTCGCTTGCGTGGCCCACCGGTGGAATCGTGGACACGAACGAAACTGTTCGGCCATCCTCGTGACTTGCCTGCTCGGACACATTTTCAAAAAACGCCTTGGCGTCGCGAAGCAATTTGCCTCGCAAACGATCTGGCATCCGCGAAGACATCTTCGGCCCATCAGCCGTCTTCCCCAAAGCACGCTTTTCAAATTGCAAATCCAACGCCGCCGCCGTCAACTCGTACTGCTCAACGACTTGCATCACGCCATTTGGATCGTCATGCTGCGAAACAAACCGATCAAAACGCTGCCGTTGATCGTCATCCAACCCCGACGTAACTCGGATATCGATTAATTCGACAAACCAATCTGGTAGTTGTTCGGGAGTCATCATGTAGCCAATCATACTACGCCGACCTTCCGGTTTCAGGATTTGCGGCGAAAATCAGTCGACGCAACTCAGCAAGGCCTCGGCGAATGTTTGTCTTCACGGTACCCAGCGAAAATCCGGTGATTTCGGAGATACGTGAATGCGAGAATCCATCGTAGATGCTCATTCGAATCACGTCTTGTTGTTTTGCCGGAAGTTTCGAAAGAAATCGCTCGGCCAAGCGGACTTCATCTCGCAATTCGGCATTCAATTCAACACTTGAACTTTCATCAGACATTTCCACGAAGCTATCGGGTTCAGTCGGCGTCGCCCAATCTCGGCTGGCGTTTCGACGGAATCGGTCGATTAGTCTTCGGCGAGCGATCATCGCGACAAACGTACTTTCGTTGGAAACCGATTGGTCAAATCTTTTTGCGGATTGCCAAACCTGGATAAAAATGTCTTGCACTGCATCTTCGGCCAATTGCTCGTCCGCGCACGAACGCCTGACAATCGACCACACCAACCCACCGAAGCGGTCTAAACATGCCTCAATGGCCTCGGGGTCCCCGGTAGCAACTCGGGGCAAGATCGGAGCTTCTGGAAAGCTATCGTTGAGAAGGTGCGACAATGTGGGGTTGAGATATTTGGGTTTTGAAAATTGCAAATCGACGGACATAACGGTGTTTCAGGTTGAACGAATTCAGATACAAATCTTCATTTGCAGAATTTTTTTCAATCGCCTTTAGTCACACGTAAAAAATCGATTTGGTTAACCGATCGGCCTTCAGTCGAATCTGAATGTGCCGGATCAGCAAGGCCCCAAACGAAAGCGAGCTTGGGCTGCGTCACACAACCCAAACTCGCAAGCTTGGAAAACTAAAACTCAAAACTACTCAGGCAAAATAACCGAGTCGATCACGTGGATGACGCCGTTGCCGCACTTGATATCAGTCTTGAGTACCTTGGCACCATCAATCATGACGCCGCCATCGGTGACCTTCACGGTGACTTCTTTTCCGTTTACCGTCTTTGCTTTGGAGAGCTTAACGACGTCGGCAGCCAAAACGTTGCCTGCGACAACGTGGTAAGTCAAAATCGAGGTCAATTTGCCTTTATTTTCTGGCTTTAGCAGTGCTTGCAGAGTCTCAGCAGGAAGCTTTTTGAAAGCCGCATCGGTTGGAGCGAACACAGTGAAGGGGCCATCGCCTTTCAAAGTTTCAACCAAACCTGCTGCCTTAACTGCCGCGACAAGCGTGTTGAACTGACCGGCTGCAACGGCTGTGTCAACAATATCCGGAGTCGCTGCTGGGATCAAAACACTATCGATTACGTGAACCACGCCGTTTGAGCATTCGATGTCGGCCTTGAGCAATTTTGCTTCGTTAAAAGTGACCTTGCCATCTTTGGCCATGATCTTGACCTTGGGACCGGCAACGGTTGCGGCTTCAGTTAGCTTAACCACGTCACCTGACATGACTTTGCCGGCGATCACATGGTACTTCAGGATGTTCTGAAGCTGTTCACGGTTTTCTTCTTTCAGCAGCGAAGCGACGGTGCCTTCAGGAAGCTTTTTGAACGCGTCATCGGTTGGAGCTAGGACGGTCAACGGTCCATCGCCTTGCAGAACTTCGACCAAGCCAGCGGCTTTGGCAGCAGCCAACAGCGTGTTGAAGCTACCTGCGGCTGCGGCAGTTTTAACGATGTCCATTTTTTCTGGTTCAGCCGAAGGCAACAGAACCGAATCGATCACGTGAATCACGCCGTTCGAGCAAGCGATGTCCGCATTCAACAGCTTCGCGTTGTTGAACATCACCGAACCGCTGTCCGTGTTGATCTTTACTTTTTGTCCGTTGACCGTTGCCGCTTCAGTTAGCTTGACCACATCGCCTGACATGACTTTGCCTGCGATCACATGGTACTTCAAAATGGCCTGAAGCTTGCCAAGGTTTTCTTTCTTCAACAACGACTCGACCGTGCCCGCAGGCAACTTTTTAAACGCTGCATCGGTCGGAGCCAGAATCGTTAGCGGGCCTTCGCTCTTGAGTGTATCAACTAAACCGGCGGCTTTGGCGGCGGCAACAAGCGTTGTGAAATTCCCTGCACCAACAGCCGTATCAACGATGTCCGCTTGAGCCATCGGCTGAGCAACCGCAACAGATGTTGTCATTGTTTGGTCAGCAGAGCTATTCGAGAACGGGCAAGTCTGAGCGGTCGCCGTCGTTGCCAAACATGCCGCAGCGACAAGCGAAAAAATAGTCGTTACTTTCATCGTAAACCTTCTAAGAAATTTTCTTATTGTGTTGCGACCTGTGCCGCAATGGAACTGTATTCGTAGAACCGCAACTTGTGGATTCAAACAAATTTGTTTTTTTCGATTTACCAAAAAAACAACCAATTGATTACGGCGAACTCCCAACATCTCGCAACCCTTTGCACGGTTTTCGTCAGCCTTACAAACGCTTCGAATCGGTGTCAACCGTCGCATCCACTTTTTGAAGGCTCGATTTTTGGTTTGAAAAAATTAAAACGAATTTGCTTGACAAGTCCGGATCGATTCGCAAAATGGCCCAACAGACTAAGAGAGATTTAAGCCGCCAAGTTTCACAAGCAATCACGACTAAAACCGCTGTGTGTTTGAGTTTTGAAAAGCTTTCATCGGCCCCAGTTTCTCTTTTTTATGACGACACAGCAAAAACGCTTAGATGCGTTCATTCAAAGAATTAACGAGCGAACACGATGTACGTTCAATTCATGGGTGCCTAACAACTGATGGAATCCGACTGTTCAAGCCTTTGGCTGGGATGGGATAAATCAGGTGCCCAATATTTTGCCTGTTAACGCGGCAGGAAACGTGTAATCGCTCGAGATTATGGTCAAGGCAGGAGCCTTGGCGCGGGCAGTAATTATTCTCTAGCAGAACTAAGTCTTATTTTGGTTCCTAGAAACATGCGGTGGACGGAAGGAATCCTCCACCGTTTTTTCATGCTCGACATCCGATGAATATTGAACCCCAAACGGGCCTGATTGCCTTTGGATCCAACCAAGGTAATCCTAAACAAATTTTCGCGGATGCAGTCGCTCAGCTCGGACGGACCGATGGCGTAAATATCGTTCGGATCAGCACCGAAATTTGGACCCGCCCGATCCGCGGCCAGTCGGAAAAAAACAACGAACAAGACGCTGAAAACTCCGATTACCTCAATGCCGTAATCAGGATCCAGACGAGCCTAAACCCGCAAGAACTCCACGCTGCCACGGCCAAGATCGAGCGTGAGTTCGGACGAGTGCGTGAACATCGCTGGGGAGATCGTTCGATCGATTTGGACCTGTTGCTCCTTGGCAGCCAAATCGTCGACTCGGACACGCTGACGCTGCCTCACCCTCGCATGACGTTTCGGCGGTTCGTGCTCGAACCCGCGGCTGAAATTGCCGCAGAACTCATCCACCCCATCGCCAACTGCTCGATCGAACAGCTTCTTGAAAAAATCAATTCTCCCGACAAAACGATGGGAATCGCGCTCACAAAAAGCAGAAACCGAGAATCCGTTGCCAGCCAGGCGATCCAAACGCTGTCAGAAAGCTACCCGCAGTGGAAATTTAAAAAAATATTTTGCCAAAAAAAATATTTAGAAATCCACCAAGACCTCTCCATTTTGGTCATTCAAGATCCACCGCAGCAAACGATTGGCCTCGACCCCGAAGAATCGTGGCAGCGAGCTATCTGCTTTCCCGGCCCCTGCCTTCGATTGAATCCACAGGCCGACTACGAAAAAACTCTGATCGAACTCCGAGCCGCCATTCAGACGATTGGATAGCTGCCAGCGGCACCCACGGTAGCCGCTTATTTTTCCACCGAAAACGGCAAACCCACTGCCAACCATCTGGCAGCACCACGCGTAATAACAAACGCAATGACGCGCCTTTCCGCCCCGCCGCCCATTGCCAGTGTCAAATGCCAGTTGGACAAGGCCTCGTTTCCAGTTTAGGATCCACAGCGATATTAGCACCCAAGTTAGAATTTGATTCATGAAAATCGTTTTAGCCAGCAGCGAAGTTGTTCCTTTTGCCAAAACAGGTGGCCTAGCCGACGTCGCTGGAGCACTACCACGTGAACTAGAAAAACTAGGCCACGAAGTTTGCGTCTTCATGCCCTTTTATCGTTGCGTTGAAAACAGCGATCCGCCGATCGAATTACTGCCCAACGAGCTTGAAATTCCCATCGGTGGCAAACTAGAAACGGTTCAGATTGCCAAATCACAACTGCCCGCCAGCAAGGTCGACGTCTACTTCGTGCGCCACCACGATTACTTTTATCGCGACGGACTCTACGGAACCGGCGGCGACGATTACGCCGACAACTGCGAACGGTTCATCCTGTTCAGCCGATCGGTACTGGAATCCATTCGCGAATTCGATCTGCAGCCGGACCTCGTTCACGTCAATGATTGGCAAGCGGGATTGATCCCTGCCTATTTAAAAACTGAATATCGCGACAACCCGCTGTACAGCGGTATCGCATCTTTATTGACGATTCACAACCTGGCCTATCAAGGCCTGTTCGATCAATCCAAAATGCACTCGACCGGTTTGGAACCCAAATTCTTCAACTGGCAACAAATGGAATTCCACGGTCAGCTGAACCTGCTGAAAACTGGAATCACCTTCGCCGATTCAATCAACACGGTCAGCCCGACCTACGCCCAAGAAATTCAAACGTCCGAACAAGGCTGCGGCTTGGAGAGCGTACTGCGACATCGTGCCGACCGATTATCTGGAATCATCAATGGCATCGACCGTATCGATTGGAATCCTGCGACGGACATTCACCTTCCACATCATTTCGATAGCGATTTTGATCCCAAGCAAGGCTGCGAAGGAAAAGCAAAATGCAAACAGGCTCTGCAAGAAGAAGCCAAACTTGAACCCCGAGCCGATGTGCCGTTGATCGGTATCGTCGGTCGACTCGCTTCGCAAAAAGGCTGGTCACTGATCATTCCTGTCCTGCGCGACTGGCTGCAAAACGTCGATGCCCAATGGATTGTCTTGGGGACTGGTGATCCGGACTATCACGATGTGTTGACATCGCTGCACCGCGCCCACCCCGATCGATTGTCGTTGGCTTTGGATTTCTCAAATCCCTATGCCCACCGTATCGAAGCCGGCTCGGACATGTTCGTGATGCCCAGCCAATACGAACCCTGCGGCCTGAACCAGATGTACAGCATGGCCTATGGCACGATCCCGGTCGTAAGAAAAACGGGCGGCCTTGCCGACACCGTAGTCGATGCCAATAGCGGAACGATCGACGATCAAACGGCAACCGGCTTCAGCTTCTCCGACTATTCCGTGGAAGCACTCGGCCAAACGCTGCACCGCGCGGTCGAAACTTATCGCAACCAACCGGCCGTTTGGAATCAAATCATGATCAATGGCATGACAACCGATTGGTCATGGGAAAACAGTGCTCGGAAATACGAATCGCTGTACGAAAAAACAATTCGCTGGGCCAAGGATGACATCAGCTAAGTCGCTCGGCACAAAATCACTCGTTAAAACCGACGATACCTGTCGAATCCTCAAACCATTCAAAACTCGCCAAGGCTTTGGGGTATTTCTCAACCATTGACCGCCTCGCGATTCACGCAAACACTAAGTCGCTGCAGTTGTTCCATGTAAACCAAGACATTTTATTGGAACCGAATTGCTCGGCTTGTCGGTAGACGTCCATCGAGTCGACTATAATGAGGGCGATCCACCAAATGCGGGCCCGATCTACTTCATTCAATACCCGGCAAAACCATGTCCGATCTACGTCACGACCCGATTGATGACATTTGGGTTGCCATGGCTGGCAATCGAAGAGCCCGGCCGGTGGAGTTTGTCGCCGCAGGACAAAGACGGCAACAAATGATCTGTCCGTTTTGCCAAGGCAACGAAGCCGAAACCCCGCCAGCCATCATCGCCTTTGGAGAATCAGGGCAAGTCATTCCTGGCACGATGTCCAACCCCAACTGGATCGCGCGGGTAATTTCCAACAAGTATCCGTCTTTCTCCAGCAAGACAGGTAACCCCTCCGAACAAAGTAGCAGCACCATCTCGGGTGCGTTGCCGCCGCCGTTTCGTGTCAGTGGAAACCCAGGCCATCAAGAACTGATCATCCCTTCGCCTCGACACTGCATTTCAGTTGGCGAACTAAGTAAGACCGAGCTAGAGATTTCATTCTTAGCACTGCAGAATCGGCTGCGTGCCATTCGCCAAGACAACGACGTTAAGCACGTGATGCTTTTTTTAAATTGTCGTTCGGACGCCGGTGCATCGCTGGGTCATCTCCACTGGCAGTTAATCGGAACGCCCTTGGTCAGTAGTTTGTTACAGCGACGAACCGAGCGCGAACTGAGCCATCAACGATCGCAAAGAGACTCGCTGGTTCAAGAATTGACCCACTGGGAAATCGAGCAAGAGACTCGAATTATTCACCAAACTGAAAACTTTTGTTTGGTTTGCCCATTCGCAAGTCGATTCCCTTTTCAAGTCAACGTCGTTCCAAAAGACTCACGCTTGAGTCTACTGACCTGCGATCAATCGATCCGGCACGAACTGGCTCAGCACTGCCAATTCATCGTTAAATGCTTGGAATCGTTATTGGACAATCCCGCGTACAACATTTTGCTGCAGCTTCCACCGATGCAGCGAATCGACGCCGATCCATGGTATTTTCAAATCTTCCCTCGCATTACCAAGCAAGCCGGTTTTGAACTAGGAACCGACATTTGGATCAATCCGGTGGCCCCAGAAACGGCCGCCCGAGCAATCCGTTCAGCACTCAACGAACTTTCAGCCAGCGTTTAAACATCGACAGTTTGATTCGGTAAGCGACACGACCCGACCTTCGGCGCCGCGGCCTGGGATCGCAAAGGCGACGAAGTGATCCAAGAACGACTCGCCAGCCAACCGACTCAGTCTCGCTTGCTCAAGCTTATCGGCGGCAAGTCTACCATCCGTTAGACACCGGCCTCAGTGTGGCGGGGGACGACGACAGTTGCTCTTGGTTTTGACGTCGTGCGGAAGTTTGGAAAAGTGTTCAAACGAGCCGCAGGCAGTCCCCAGTCGATGACGGACCAGACAACCAAGCGTCAGCAATCTTGGATGCAGGCTCCCGGTCTCAGCTACTTCGCGACTTGACCGCGACGAGCAGTTTGTCCAAGCGACGTAGAAGCACTTTTCCGCTCACCAGAACTTCAACTGTCTCGCGATCTGTCTCGCGATGCGCCTGAGCTTTTCGGATCGAGCCGATTACAAGTCGTCGTCCGCGCTCCAAACGGCTACTTCCGGGGAAGGTAAAAGCAAATCGCAATTTTTGCCAATTTATCAACCGGGGAAATTGCTCAAATTGCGTAAAACTTTGGCTGTCCCCTTTTTTT
>CAZROJ010000150.1:0-12475 GCA_964601665.1 uncultured Pirellulaceae bacterium | reverse complement strand
CCCAACAGCGACTCCAGCAGCCGCTGATCTTCTTCTAAATCAGCTTTCATCTTTTCACGAAACGTTTGTGAAATTTCAGCATGGCGATTCTTTTTACGTTCGTTGAACTGCCGAATGCGTCGGGCAACTCCTAAACGCTGCAAACCAAAAAGTTGTCGAATGAATTTCGAAGTTCGCAGCAAAGACTGCGGTGGACGTCGCACAAGCTTACCCAACCAACGAAACCGATTGTGCCGTTTTGTATTGATCGGTTTAAAATCCTCAAAACCGTCGTCAGGCAGTCCCAAAAATTTCATCACTTCCAAATAAGTGCCCCTTGGGTTTTCGATCCATTGGTCAAAAACAATGACCTTGACTTGTTCGCGAGGAAAAACGGAGTACAGCCTTTGCAACTGTTCTCCGAACTTGCAGACCTCGCGATACTGAAGAAACTTAGCCTCACGGCAGCTGGTCGGTATCGCTTCGCCGGCCATTCGCCGATCCTGCATTTCCCATGCGGCTTCCGGATCGACAATGTCTTCGTCGAAGGAAAGAAGAATCTGCGAATGATACGAAACGAAAAAATCTTCCGGCGATCGAACAAACACAATCAACTTGGCGTCAGGTGCAAATTGCTTGATTTTTTCAACCGCGACTTTTGAATACAGATACATCACCGACGCTTCGCCAACGTAGGCCGATGACGGCAAGCCATCGAACAGCTTTAGATACTCTGCTTCGGTTTTAGCCCAACGAAAGCCTTGAAAATCTTCACAGAAATAATGTGGCTCTTTCGCTGCACTAAACGCGATATCCGAGTGTTGCCCCAAATAATGATGCCAAGCGGTTGTTCCGCATTTCGGCGCACCCAGTATAAAAAGATTCGGGCGATTCAATTTTCCACCTGTTTTTCTGGGATCAGTAATGCACCAAGATTGGCGTTTATCCCCAAAATTCTTTTTGCAAAAAACACCATCATTAAATTCCAAATTCCAACAGACACTGCGGTTGCGATCGCGGCGCCGCTAACACCATATTTCGGAATCAAAACGTAGTTGAGCAACAAATTAAACA
Source organism: uncultured Pirellulaceae bacterium (assembly GCA_964601665.1). Lineage (GTDB taxonomy): Bacteria > Planctomycetota > Planctomycetia > Pirellulales > Pirellulaceae > Mariniblastus. Next base: position 11,422 of record CAZROJ010000150.1, on the reverse strand, counting down.
CGACGCTCGTTGCCATTCCGACCCCAACGAATCGCTCGTGCCGCGACATCGACAAAAGCGTACCGACGGGACCTGACGCGACGTTCATCAGCTGCCCGACCGACAAAATGATCATCGGCAAATAGCTGCTAGAAAATTCGGCTCCAAAAAAATTCAGAACAATCGGCCCCAACAGCACGAGTGCCACCACAATCGCCAGACTCCCTAGCGTTGCCAAATTCGTTGCTCGCATCAAAGAATGCTGTAATTCACGACTCCGATTCGAATCGTGACGCTCTGCTACAAGCGGAGCAATTGCTTGATTCAGCCCAACCAGAGTAAAGTTGACAACCATGGCCATCTGAACGGCTACCGAATAAAAACCAACCGCCTGCATGTCCAACATGGCGCCAAGCATCAACCGGTCCGTCCGTTGGTTCACAATCGAAATCCCAGCAATCAAGACAAACGGAAACGCGCCCAGCAACCAATCAGATGCCGAAGGAGGCTTGCGAGTTTTGGCCTCCTGATTTGCTCCCGAAGTACCAGCCTCATCGTTGGTCGCTTTGTCCCAATCTGCAATCGATGCAAACATGCAAAAAGCCATCGCCATAAAGGTCGCAACAACATTGATCAGCAACGCAACCACTGGCTGACCAGGAACAGCCAACCACATCAGCATTCCAATACTGGCCATCAACAAAATCGGGCGAATCAAATACTCGGGCACCTGCGAATTCAAGATCTGTTTATTGGCTCGAAACCGTCCACGGTACAGCGCAATCAGGCTCAACATCGGAATCAACAGAATGCCAATCCAAAATGCGTTTTCCAAATGCCGATTGGTAAACTCGAAGAACGCGACAACGCCGTAAAAGACCAAGCACGCTACCGCCGAACTGACCACCGTGAATGCCCTGGCGAATTTCCATAAACGGCTAGCCGTTTCTTCATCGCCACGTCCGCGAGCCGCAGCTGTTTCGCGAACCAAGTAGTCCTCGAAACCAAATTTGACAAAAATTGCGACTAGCACGACCCACGAAACCACGAAGTTATAGACGCCAAGCCCTTCCGCACCAATCCACCGCGTCAGCATTAACGTCGTGATGAAACCCGAGGCCAAATAGAACAGCCGCAAGACAAACGTCCCGCCCGCAGTCTTCGCGATAAACCGACCCAAAGATCGGTCTCGATTTCTCTGGTGGGTTAAAGGCGGCGTCATGAAGTCAACGACTTAGTGAACACAACTCGAACAAGTTTCAGCGATGAGCCACCGCTTTTCATCGCCCCAAAAACCGTTCTCTTAAACGGCGGAGATAATAAAACGGAATCTTCACCGAGGGCATCGGATCTTCCACGCTAAAAACCGCCCCGTGATTGAAAGGCGACAACGTGCTGAACAACGGATACAAATTCAATCGCCGGAAATGATGTGACCACGTTAAAACGTCTTTGTCCTGAAAACACCAACGCACGCCCGGCACCTGTTTAGCAACCGGAACCGATAAACGCTCGCCGGCCAAGTCCCTAAATGCGAACTCGAACAAGTTCATGCCAGCAGCCGTTACCAAATGAAACCACAGCGTCGGCCGAGGATTCACTTCGATGATTTTGTACTTGCCATCGCGACGATCCAGCTTGAATTCCGTTCCGCAGATGCCTCGGTAATCGATCGCATTCAAAAATTTCCAGCTCAGTTTTTCAACTTCCGCGTTGTAGAGGCTCTTCGCGTAAGACGCCGAACCAAAATCAGGCGGATACTGACGCGTCTTTTGACCGACGAAACAACAGTCGTGCTGACCATCCTGCCCTCGGTACACCCCGCCGATCCAGATGTCTTCCTCAGGGCCAGGAATCAACTCCTGCACCATCAAGCCGCTCACATCGTCGCCGAACCGTTCGACCATTTGCTCAAGATCTTGGCGGCTCTTGGCAACCAATAATTTTTTTCCCCTCAAACGTTCTCGCCACAGATGACCAAAAACGGGCTTGAGTAGCATCGGAAACTGAAAGTCTTTGGCTATTGCTAAAACTTCATCCCTCGACCTTGGAAAAGCCGTCTTCGCCACGGGGACTCCGGCCTGCAAACATTGCTGGTAAAAATCAGCCTTGTCCGTGACCGGTCGCGCCAAACCACTTTTGATCGCTTCGTACGTTTCCAGCTTGCCCGATATTTTTTTACAATGATCAACCAAACCCAAAACCATGGCATCGCTGGTCGGAATCACAACCGGCGGCCGTGGTTCCTCTTTCGTCGCAGCGATAACGTTATCTAGGACCTCTTCGACACAGCCGCCCGTGATCGGGGAACCGGTACAATAGCGACTGTGAAACGCCGGGCGATCGGCATGAAAATCCGCAACGCGAACCCGAATTCCCGCTCGCCCTAATCCTCGAACCGCTGCCAAACCAGTCGGCGAGGCACCAAGCACAACGGCGATTGGTTGACCGCTTGGCTTCGAATCAATCGTTGATCTATCGTTTGGCTTGGACATTCGTTGACACTAACCGCCAACCCCACGACCCGAACTTTGATCTTCAAACTGTTCTCGCATCATTTGCTTTTTCCTGACCGAAGCAATCAAACCCGTGGCCGCTACGATCAAGTAAACTCCCAGCAACTGCATTCGCCAGCGCATCAAGGGCCCGCCGTTGGTCGTCGCGGCGCTGTAGCCGAGCGTCATCACGAGCGTCGGCAGAATCAGCGGCAAAAACACGTCCCGCCGCTCTTTCCACAACACCCACGCCCCGATGCTGCCGTACCACAATCCAACGATCACCAACATCACTTCCGGCAGTGCCATGATTTGCCGAATACTGCTTAGCTGTCCGGGGTTGATACTAAAAAAGAAAAAATAGAGCCCAATCAAAAAGCTGGTCGCCGTATCAACAAGACTTGACCCGACCTCCGTCACCGAACCATCTGAGTACATCGCCCCCGCACCCCGGTTCATCTTGCTTCGAACTTTGTTGATATAGTCCAAATCAGTAAATTGCGTATCCAGTTCGACATAGTCTTGCAGTTCACCATCGACCAACACGGGCACAACAACCGTCGACGCCACCACCGCCAAACCAATCACCGCAATGCCGCCGATAGCTCGGCCTCGACCCTCCCGCGAAAAAATCGCCGTCACCAAAAAGCTTAACGGAATCACAACCACCAAAACCGATGCCAGGTAGGATCGCAGGCTTATCAAAACAAGAAACCCAATCAAAAACGTAACCCACCACCACGGCGTCGTTTTACGAATAAACTGAGCGATGCCCCAAAACAACATCGAAACCGAAAGCGCCGACACCGAATCGCGTACCATCAGCACGCTGTAGTAAACCTGCGTCGGAAAGAAGGCCGAAATAATCAGCACGGCCAGCCCGATTCGCGTGTCGTTGGAAACAATCAATGCCGTGCGACAATGAACCAGTGGCACCAACGCACCCGCACAAACACAGACCAACTTTATCAATAACGGCTCATAGCCAAACAGGTAATACACCAGACCGATAAAGTGTTCCCAGCCAAAATCAACCACGCCCGTCACCCGCGATGGCCAAGCCGTACTTCCGCCCGACACGTAGTACTCGGAAATCGCGAGCCCGACTTCGTCATACAAAAAAGCGTCTCGCGTTAGCCGCAACGATTCCTCAGCACCGGAAAAGTGAACAACCAGCATCAACGCCAATCGCACCAAAAAGGCAATCGTCACCCATTTGCCAATCGAAATCGCCGGCCCCGCGACATAGTGCTGGCCTTGATTCAGCGGCGATTGCATTGCGGGGACCGCACTGACGGTGCTCATGAGTGTTTCACCAAACCTCGCAAATAATCGCCGTAGTCATTATTGAATTCATCAGCCAGCACAAGCAATTGATCCGAATCGATGAACCCCTGCTTGTAAGCGACTTCCTCCAAACAAGCGATCTTCAGGCCCTGACGTTTTTCCACAGCAGCCACAAAATTGCAAGCGTCCAGCAACGAATCTTTTGTGCCCGTATCCAGCCAAGCAAATCCGCGGGAAAATATTTCAACATGCAACGAACCTTCTTCAAGGTAGCGCCGATTGACGTCGGTTATTTCCAATTCACCACGCGGCGAAGGCTTCAGATTTTTGGCGATTTCGACCACGCGGTTGTCATAGAAATACAAACCCGGCACGGCGAAATTCGACTTGGGTCGTTCGGGTTTTTCTTCGATCGACATCACTTTGCCGCCGGCATCAAATTCCACGACCCCGTAACGCTGCGGGTCGTTCACGTGGTAGCCAAAAACCGTCGCTCCTCGATTTCGATTACCGACCGCTGCCAACGTATGACTGAAGCCTTGCCCATAAAAAATATTATCGCCCAAAACCAACGCCACCGGATCATCGCCCACAAAATTGGCTCCGATGACAAAAGCCTGAGCCAAACCGTCCGGACGCGGTTGCTGAGCGTACTCAAAACGCATCCCCAATCGCTTTCCATCGCCCAGCAACCTCTGAAACGAAGGCAAATCATGCGGCGTGGATATCAGCAAAACGTCACGAATCCCGGCCAACATCAACGTTGACAACGGATAGTAGATCATCGGCTTGTCATAAATCGGCAACAGCTGCTTGCTGGCCCCCAGCGTGATTGGATGCAGCCGAGTCCCCGAACCGCCCGCTAAAATAATTCCTTTCATCAGACGAACTCCTGTCGCACCACGCCAGTCACCGGCGGCGACATCGACTGCCACTGACGCAATGACCGAACGATGGCATCCTCGACCGGTGAAATCTCAATTCCCGTCGCACGAAGTTTTGAGTTGTCCATCACGCAATTCGAACGCGGCGTTTTAGCGGCCAGTTGCATGAATTCCGTTTCGTTTTTGAAAAACTGAAATTCCTTGTCGATCGACAATTCGCGTTTTATTAATTCGACCACCTGCCGAGTCGTCACGGCGCCGGTGTTGGTCACATTGTAAACGCCGAACGGAATTCGTTTCAGCCAACCATCGATGCAACAAGCAGCAAATTCATCCAAATGAGAAATCGAATTTTCGACGTCCAACAGTCGATCGTATTTCACCAGCTTGGACAGATAATTTCTCTCCCCATCGATATGATTAAACGGAATTCGAAGCCGCCACTGGTAAACGTTTTCGCAGCCTTCAAGGACCTCCTCGCCAATCGCTTTGCAGCCAGAGTAAAAGCTGGAATTATTGGTTCGGAAACAAAAGTTCGGCGAATCGGATTCGCGAAAGCCGGACCCGTCCTTATTCTTGCCAGTGTAAATACAACCCGACGACACTTGGCCCCACGCCAGCTCGGTCGCTTCGCAAGCCTCGCGAATCACGCCCGGTAAAACCGCATTGCCCAGCAAGCAATCAGCTTTGTAAATTTCGCAAGCGTCCACGTTGGGCTTGCCGGTGTAGCCGGCCGCGTTGACCAAAAACGTCGGCTTGATCTCTTGAATCAACTCGATCAATGAATCGCGATCAGCGTAATTGTACTGCGACCGAGACACGACCAAGTGATCAAGACGCCGATCGTTCAGCAGTCGTTGAAATGCTTGGCCGACGTATCCGGTTCCACCGAGAATCAAAATCATGCGTTAAGTCAACAAGTTCAATAAGTACAATAAGTTAGAATTTTCGAAATCCGTCGGTCTCAGTCGCTCGCTAAACAGTCGCTCGCCAAACCAAACTTTGGATCAGCGCGTACTCCGTCCCCGTGGGTGGCAACACACCTGCGACCTCGCGAACGCATCGACAATTAAAACACCGACCCAACATCCGCCAAACCGAACCGTCGCAATCCATCGCCAAGTCTTGCTTGCCTGCCGCGTTTTTTGAACTGTTTTGCGTTTCTTCTTGCTTCTTGCGTGCTGGTTCGTGTTCAGACAATTCGCCAGTGAAAAAAACCAAACACGCGGCGCCAAGCACAGAACACGAAGCGTCAGACGCTCGGCAGCCTAGTACTTTCTGCAGACCTCGTCCTGAAGCTCCATTGCCTCAGGAAGGGGTTGGCAAAATTCGTCTGCCGCTGACCGGGCTCAACACGGGGAAATTGAAAGTTTAGGTAGGAAGGGAGGGAGGGAGGATTGGCTGCCAACCACTAAAATGGAATTCAATCGAAACCATATGATTCCAAACAAGCCAAAGCTTGAAAGTGGTACCACAACCTTTGTCACTCGATAGTATTCCGATCACCCTAAATTACACAACCTAGGTAGCTAGCAGTGAATCGGCACTTTAGGTGTCGGCAACCGCGAACCCAAACCTGACCTTTTCGTATTGTTAAAAGTTCTGCAGGACTTGAAAAGTTGACTAGCGACCGAAAAAAACCGTCGTGTGATGGAAAATTGAAGACCAAACTCAACGCCCGTCTTGCATTCGAATTGACGATTTCACTAGCCTTTTCGATCAACACAAATCCAAAAACTCGATCAGTAAACCGAAAACAGGCTTGTTTCGAGCTCCGCTTTTTCGGCAAAATCGTTAAACTTGTTACTCCAACGCAATCGCGGCTTGTTTCGAAAGGCTTTGGCCATGGCGAGCCCGACGTTGTTTTTTTGCCCCGCCGAATCTGCCAACGTTGCCTAATCGCTACATCCAGCCTCGTTTTCGCGACTCGAGGGAAGATTCCACTACAAACGATTACCCATATACGTAAAATGTTCTAGCTTTGAGTCCTCCCCCTGCATAACAAGCAAATGATGCCTAAGTTCAACAGGCGTTACAAGTTTCGATCAGAGCTCCCCAACCTGCGTTGCTGAAATCCCCAATGACGTTACTTCCTCCATCGCCAGTCTCCCCGTCGAACCAAACTCTCCAACCAGCGCCAGCACCGATTGCGATCAGCAATCCCTACGCTGTGGCAGCACCTCAAGGCGTGCCCTCAGGAGGTTTTGATATCTGGGGGCCGCTGCAACGCCGCAAATATTTGATCGCGTTGTTTGCGATCATTGGTGCAGTTTGCGGCTACTTTTATTACATCAACTGCCCCAAAGTTTATTCATCAAACACGCTGTTGATGATTACGACACAAGCACCACCATCGGTCATGGGGGCGGAATTTCGCACGCACAAAGAGTCGCTGGATAAACATATCAGTTTGATCGGCAGCGAGAAGATCTTGGACGAAGCCGCTAGAAACGGCAATTTTGACAACTTGAAAACATTTGCGGAAACGAATGACCCCGTCGGTACGCTTAAAGAGATGCTGCGAATTGTTCCCATCAGCAGCGAAACTCTATCGATCGTCTGCACGGGACCTGACCAAGACGATTTGCCAATTATCTTGGAGCAAGTCGTAGCCTCGTACAAATATGAAATCAAAGAGGACTCGAAAACAGACGGAGACAAGGCTGAGGACTACATCAAGCAAGTTAAAGCCAAACTATCCGATGACAAAAACAGCAAAGAGAACGAACTTAGCCAACTATGGAGCGATTTGGAGATCGATTCGACCGACAACCAAGGCAACATTATCAATCCGCACAACAAGAAACTGTTTCGCCTGCAAGACAAGTACGATTCGCTTCGCAGTACTTTGCGGGACGTCCAAGACCGCGCTCGCGTCTTGGCAAAAAATCTGAAGGCCAATCCTGAAACGGGAGTGATCGATGAAACTCAAATCAAAGTTGCGACAGTAGAAGCTCAAGAATACCTCGGACTCACACGTGCAATCTTCAAAGAAGAAGCACTGGGCGGTGATCGAGTGGTTCGCAACCTGCAGCCTGACTTGCAACAACGGCAAGCCCTCCAGCAAAAAATTTGGGATCAAGAGTCGCGCATTGCGGATCTCCAATTCAGACGCTCCGAACTCTCCGATGTTTTCGGGAGTGGTCATAAATCGATGGTTGCAATCGACAATCAACTGGAACACTACGCCAAGCAAAAGGATACGTTTTACTCTCAGTTAAAAGAACTTCAGGCCTACATCGAAAAAGAAGCCCGGCTATTGAACCCGGACGCGAAGTCACAAAGCCAACAGCCAATGGACTTGGAAACTTTTCGAGCCAACGAAGACCGACAGTGGATTCGCATGTACCAGCTGAAACTGCAACACGAACAAAATCGACTGATCAAAACGCTGGGATCGCTTGAAAACGAAATCGAGTTGGTATCCGAAAAAGCCAGAGACGCGGCCAAAGGTATCGCACGGCTGAACCTGTTGCAGAGCGAAATTGATCAAAAGGGCGAAGCGGTCAGCGTGATTGTCAACAAACTGTCCGAAATTGATATTCTGTCTGAAGACAACTACGTATCGACGGAAGTTAAAAGCCTAAATGAACCAAAACGTGGTGGCAAAGTAGCACCTTCGCTGCCCAAATCGTTGGCACTGGGCACCATGCTGGCTTCACTGCTGGGCATTGGTCTGGCAGTCTTGGTCGACCAAAGTGAACTCGCATTCCGCAACCCAACCGAAATCCTCCAACGCTTGCAAGTCCCTGTCGTCGGTCGCATCCCGCGAATTAACACACGGCAGGTCGAGGCCACGCAAGGCCACGCCTCGCTAATCGCCGCTCATAAACCTTCGGCGACCGCATCGGAATCCTTCCGCGATGTCCGCACGGGACTGTTTTTCCGATCCCACGTCGACGACATCAAAACCATTTTGTTCACCAGCCCGTCGCCGGGTGATGGCAAGTCGACGACCATTGGCAACATGGCCATCTCGATCGCCCAAGCGGGCAAAAAAGTCTGTTTGGTCGACGCTGACTTCCGTCGCCCCCGCGTGCATCAGTATTTTGGCCAAGAACTTTCGACCGGCCTGATGGACATCCTCTCGGGCGATCTTGAACTGGACGATGCCATCCAAGATTGCGCACTCCAAGAGGACTTGTACTTGCTTCCGGCCGGCGGACGCCCCAACAACCCAGGTGAAATCGTCACGTCGATGGAATTCCGAAATTTGATCGAAGCCTTGCGCGAGAAGTTCGATTACGTTTTGATTGATTCGCCGCCCGTACTTCCCGTTTCGGACCCCGCTACGATCGCCAGCATTGTTGATGGCGTCTACTTGGTCACTCGCATTCGCAAAGGCGTCAAGCTGACTTCGCAGAAAGCAAAAGAAACGCTCGACCGCGTTGGAGCCAATTGGCTGGGCGTGATCGTCAACGGCTTGGACGAGAATCCACACTACAGCGAATACGGTTATCAGTACGGAGCCTATAGCTACTACGGTGGTGTTTACGGCAAATACTACGATAGCAACTCGCAAGTTTACCGCGAAAAAATCGCCGCAAAGTAACGCACCTATTAAATCGACTTGCGGCGGTAGTGCTGCAGCGAAAAACGATGGTCGTTCTTTTCGTTGGCTTCGAATGATTCAGATTCTATCAAATCAAACTCGGCCCAATCGACCTTCGGCAAATACGTGTCGCCCTCGACTTCGGCATGGACACGCGTCAAATAAATCTCGTCGACCTGTGGCATTGCCAAACGATAGATTTCAGCGCCGCCGATCAAAAACACTCTCGCTTGCCCCGCGCACGCCTCGAGCGCCTGTTCCACCGAATGCACGACCGCGGCTCCTTCAAACGCATAGTTTTCGTTGCGAGTGATGATCACCGTTTCGCGGCCGGGCAGCAGTCGGCCGATCGATTCAAACGTTTTGCGACCCATGATGATCGAGTGCCCCATGGTCAGCGATTTAAACTTTTTCAAATCCGCTGAAAGACGCCATGGCAAATCATTGTCCCTACCGATAACGTTGTTTTCGGACGCGGCAACGATCAATGCAAGCTTGGGAGTTGTCGTCAAATTCATTTTCGTACAATGCTTGAGTATAAACAGCCAGCGGCAAATCACTGGTCCGTATTGACTGGTCCGTATTGACTTGACGCTTCCAATTTGCGTTTTTTACCAAACCGACTAAACGGCGACCTTGCCTTTGATGTGCGGATGAGCCTGGTAGTCGACTAGCTCAAAATCTTCGTATTTAAAATCGAAGATCGAATTGATTTCCGGGTTCAACTTTAACGTCGGCAACGGATAGGGTTCCCGAGTCAGCTGCAGCCTGGCTTGATCAACATGATTGGAATACAAGTGAGCATCGCCCAGCGTGTGCACAAAGTCACCTGCCTGCAAGCCCGTCACTTGAGCCATCATCATCGTCAGCGCTGCGTAAGAACCGATATTAAAGGGCACACCTAAAAAGATGTCCGCACTTCGCTGGTAAAGTTGACACGACAGTTCGCCATTGGCCACATAAAATTGAAAAAAAGCATGGCAGGGCGGCAGCTTCATCTTGGGCACTTCCGCCACGTTCCACGCACTCACGATCAGCCGCCGCGAATCGGGATTCGATTTAATTTGATCAACAACTTGAGCGACCTGGTCAATCGTCTGTCCATCGGCACCCAGCCACGAACGCCACTGCGATCCATAGACGGGGCCCAGTTCGCCATTTTCGTCGGCCCACTCGTTCCAAATTCGAACGCCGTTGTCTTGCAAATATTTAACGTTCGTGCTGCCGCTTAAAAACCAGATCAACTCGTGAATGATGCTTTTGAAGTGCAGCTTTTTAGTGGTCACCATCGGAAAGCCCTGCCTGAGGTCAAACCGCATTTGGTGACCAAAGACGCTGGTCGTACCGGTCCCGGTTCGGTCCGTTTTTTCGACGCCATGCTCAAGGACGTGTTGCAATAAATTTAGATAGGCTCTCATGTCTCAATTTTTACACTGCTTGGCCCTGCAAACCAAGTGGCCGTGGATTTGTCGTCGGTTCACCTCGCCCCAGTCCGCTTGCCCCGAATAATCCGAACAACCCGATCTCAAAGTGACTTGCAGCCGCGATCGGGCTGTCTTTTTTCAAGTCTGCGAATCAGAAGGTTCGATGTTGGAAGCAGAGCGAACTTAGGCGGGGTTCGAATCTGAACTTCGCCACAAAATCCATTTTCCATGCGATGTCCCATGCGACGCACCTCAACGATGACTCTCGGTTTTGTGCTGATATTTATCGGCGTTCAACTCGCGATAGTCGACTCCTACGTCCTCACCCCACGGGTGGCCAATTTTCTTTCTGAAAACGGCACACTCGAGCCAGCCGCCCTACCGGCACCGCTACCGCAGCAAGCCCAGAACCCTTACTCGGCTTCCCCCTACAATCAAATCAGTTACCAACAACCTGTCGCTCCGGTGATCGCCTCAACGCTGAACCAGCGAAAAATCACTCCACCCGGCTGGCTGTGCTGGCCAATGCTATTTTGGGGCACGGTCGTTTTCATTCACGGTTTTTCAAAACCAAGAGATTAACGTCGCCGCGTCCCGCTGGATCTCGTTTTCGTCGATCTCCATTTAATCGTCACTTCAAACTTGGGCTAAAGCAAGCAGAAACAACTGCCGATTGGCGATTACAACAGAACACCGCGCGGTTTAGTCGGAAGTCAGACCGCGCGATTAAAACACTAGTAGAAGCGTTTGCGATTGGGAGTCTGGTCGCTCTATCAAGAACGCTTAGGCTAGTGTTTTTTT
>CAZROJ010000149.1:1470-12689 GCA_964601665.1 uncultured Pirellulaceae bacterium | reverse complement strand
AATTACTTGAACGAATTGTTGTCAGCGTCGGCTGTATTGGCCATTGGTCGATTTAGCATTTCCGGTGGCGCGACCGCATCGCCAAAGTAACGCGTGGTCCCTTCCGCGATTTCTCGGGAATCGGAATCTTTGCAGGTCAGCTGAGCACGGAAGATGTGAGTGCCGCTTTTGTAGGCTTCGGCAGTGACTTCAAAACTAACCTCTTGGCCAGGATCGATTTTTGAAATCGGCGAGAAAGTAACCTTGCCGGGTGCGATGCGGTGTTCAAGTCCTTTGGCCGAATGCGGTTCGATGCCCTCGGAAAATTGCATGACCACGTCGACGCCGCGGGCCGCTTTGGTGCCGCGGTTACGAATCTTGATCGTGTAAGGAACCTTTTCGCCAGTCGGCAATGGCCCTTTGAGGTCAGCAACCGTGAGGACCAGGTCAGCAATGGTTTCGACCGTCGTGGTGCAAAAGCCCGAAGCCGCCAGATCCGATCCCGCTTTGCCGCGGACTCCCGCGTCCAATTTTAGGTCGCCTGAAGAGTTGAGTTCGCAAAACATATCGTAAGTGCGGCTCTGACCGGGAGCCAGCGATCCGACAGGCCATCGCATGCCGCCATCAATTAATTTGACAGCGTCGATTCCTTTGAGGTATTTGACTCCGGCTGGCAAAGCAATTGCGGCCAGCAGGTCGGTTGCGGTTGAATCGCCCGAGTTATTAACGGTGACCGAGTATTTTCCAATGCCGCCAGCGTACTTGAGCGGCGGTCCTCTCATCGTGATTTCAAGGTTGGCTCGACGTACGATCAACGCTCGTTCGGCAGATGCTTTTAGACTGCCGTCGCCAGTTGCCGTGGCCAGTAAATTTAGGTCGCCGGCGGTTCGTGCCAAAAGTTCGACTTGGAAATTCTTTTCCTTGCCCGGCGGAATGACGCCCAAGTTGGCTCGTTCGCCGCCGAGTGCTTCAGGCAGCATCACGGTCACGTTGTCAGCGGCACCCGTGCCCGGGTTTCGCACGGCAACATGGTACAAAGCCGTTTCGCCGTACTGCACTTCTTTAGGCCCGGAAATTGACATCTCGAGCTTTGGCTCGGTCACGCGAATGGTTGTCTTGCCAACCATCGGGACGAGCGTCCATTCGACGCCGACGTCGAAAATCTCGGCTTTGCGAGGAACGGCTGTGATGGTCATGGTTTGATTCGAATTGCCCGCGATTTGGTCGACGCTCCAGACCAAACGAGCCTGTTGTTTTCCGTCGGTGATTTCTTTGCCGCCGGAGGTCATTGTCAAGTTTTCAATGTCGACCCAAGCTGGCAAATTGATACCGACCAAAACGCGATCCGCTTTGATCGTGCTGTTGTTGCGAACGATCACTCGGTAAATCGAAGGCTTGTTGATGCCAATCGTCTGAGGCCCAACGGTGAGGACTTCGATGGATGGGGCGGCGATTTTGATCGAAGCTTTTTCAGGTGTTGGTTGCGTCGCGGCGGCGGGCCGGACTTGTGTGTCTTGGATGGCTGCTGCAGGAGACCGCATCGTTTGCTGGAAAGCCGAGTTTTGAACTGGTGTGCGAGCCGCAGGCATGTGGGAGGCATGCCGAGTTGTCGATGGTCGGTTGCTGGTTGTCTGCGGTTGGCTCGTTGGCTGCTGGTACGAGGTCGAACGCAGGTCGTTGGTCGTTGTCCGGCTTAAGCTGGCTCGATTGTCGGCCGTTCGAACCATCGGTTGCTGGACCGGCACGCGGGTCGTGGCTTTGTTGGTGGCAGTTTGTTGAGGCGTCGCGGTCGGTCGCGTTTGTGGTCGAAAATCGGATCCGCCCACCTGAGGGATAACTCCAACCGGGATGGATGATGTACGTGTTTTGGCGGCAGGCGGTGGCGGCAGCAAGTCTTGATTTGGTTGTCCGACGGCGTGCTGAGACATTTGTGCGGCAAGGTCGGCGGGCGACTGGCGCGGCATGGTTCGGGTGGATCCGCCGATGCTCTGCTGGTTAGTGGTCGGCGGTAGAGCGAAACTGTTGGTTCCGGTCGCTGTTTTGGTTTGAGGCTGGGTCGATGCACCTGCCAAAATCGCGGGTACAGCCGGTTCGGAGGTTTGGAAGGAAGCCGGTACAACGCCGCCGCGATGGACTCGCTCGGGGTAGTAGTCCTGAGCTGCCTGAGCCGAATCGTAAACGTTCTCGGTGACCGGTTGATAACGTTGCGAAGGTGTTTGCTGGCCCATGGCACTACTGGCAATCATGGGAGCAATCGCCAAGGCGACACCCAGGATTTGAAAGGACCGAGTAAAAATTGATTTGATAGCGAGCATCGGATTTTCCAACCTAAAAATATGACAGACGAGACCGTCATTTCGGACATCGACTTTGCCGGTTAAATAGGTTTAGGAAAATATGCCGATTGTTCCAATAGGTTTTGTTTTCGTGCCCGCCGTCGGCCAGAAGTGCTATCACTTCTTGCTTTCTTAGGCGGACTGGGCAAGTTCGGCAATGAGCTTTGGCGGATCCAAGAGCAAAGGGCCAGCCGGCGATCGCCCATCGGTCACTGGAAAAAAAACTAGACTTCTTGATTGCGTTGGGCGGCGGCCTCATGCGTTGGCTTTGTTCCGCGCTTTGTTGTTGGCTTTGCTGTTGGCTTTGTTTTCGGCGAGCAATTTCTTTTGGTAGCGGCCTTGAACGATGTCGATCAGGATCAACACGGCCAGCACAAAGTAGAACGTGGTTTTGGTCATCGGCTGGACCTCGTTTTCGAAAAAGCTCAAGTGCGCGAGGTGACCGCCTTCGCTGACCAGCATGATGCCGACGATCAGCAGCACGAACAAACCGAGCACTTCGTACATCCGGTTCTTTTCAAGGAACGTCGCCACGTGGTCGCTCAGCACGATCATCAACACGCCGCTGATCACGATCGCTAAAGTCATGACCCAAAAGACATCCGTCAGCGCCATCGCACTCAAGATCGAGTCAAAACTAAACACGATATTCATGATGACGATCCAGAAAATAATCGCGCCCACGGACTTTCGTTTTTTCTCGGCATGGCCGTGATCTGCGTGTTCCAGCCGTGTCATATGCCAGATTTCTTTCATCGCGGTGTACATGATGAAGGCTCCACCAAGTAACACGATCAGGCTGTGGAGATTCAAACTGCACCGGCAGAACGCCATGTCCAGCCTAAAGAGCGATGTCTTTTCGAAAAACTCTTTGGCGGAAACCAGTGCAAAAAGTAGAGCGATCCTTAAGAAGATCGCCAAGCCGATGCCCCACGCGCGAACGGATTTTCGTTTGTCCTCGGGAGCATGTTTTGACTCCAGCGAAATGTACAACAGATTGTCGAATCCCAAGACCGCTTGCAGCAACACCAACATCGCCAGTGTTAACAAGTTGGCGACAATGCCCGGGTTGTTGTGCTCGCGAGTGCGTCGAGGTTCGCCGTGAACAAGATCTTGGCCAGCGTCCTCGGCGACTTCATTTTGCTCTTCGACGGTATTGGGCGACGAGGTCCAAGCGGAGGCGGCGTTGGATACGATCGTTGCTAAAAACAACGCGAACAAAACCATGATCGAAAATCGAGTGAAAAGCTTGGCTGAATTAGCGAACATGGAAAGGCCTAGGTTGAGATAAATAGTGAAGCTGTTTCGCGTTGGTTGGAAAATACGTTCCCGATTCGGAAGTTTTACGGCTCCCGCCGCGCCGCATGCTTTCGAAAAACTCAGCAGGAGCCCCGTTCTTCCAATTCTGCGAGCCAAAATTATTTCGGGTGGCCAACCATTTGCCAACACCCCTTGGCCGGCATTTGGCCCAACGGCCGCATCTCGCCAAGGCGATCGGCAGCTGAAGTTCTGCCGCTGATGTTCGCATCGATTGCGAATCTTGGGCCGGGTATCCGGCAGTTTCTCAATTGCTTTTTGGCTAGACGTCTTTCATTCCCCTTGTGAGCCCCAGAATGGTGGCGGTTCTGCCAAGGTGGGTAATTCGCTTTGATTCGGGTCGCGCACGCTTTGACCGCTGGAGGATTGCCAACGAAACAGGTAGGCTCTGTCCTTTCAAATGACCCCTTAAACCCAATTCGAGACGAGCCATGGGCTTGATGGTAGCCACCAAGGCGTTTTTCAAATTGATGTTCGACCGCGAGTTGAGCGATAAGTTCCAGCAGGTGCTCGACGGCAAATCACTGCCCGCCGCTGCCCTTGAACCGCCCACACCAGTCGCCCAACCAAAGACGCCAACACCCGCCCGCAGCGACGCGATCAGTCTGTTGGCCGCGCTGCAACGTGAGGCTAGGCTGGTTGACTTGGTCAGCGAATCGTTGGGCGAATATTCGGACGAACAAGTCGGCGCGGCCGCTCGCG
Source organism: uncultured Pirellulaceae bacterium (assembly GCA_964601665.1). Taxonomy (GTDB): domain Bacteria; phylum Planctomycetota; class Planctomycetia; order Pirellulales; family Pirellulaceae; genus Mariniblastus. Next base: position 8,355 of record CAZROJ010000149.1, on the reverse strand, counting down.
AAGTGCTGGAAGAATCAGGCAAGGTGATCAAGCGAATGTTTGACCTGCAGCCGATTTCCGATGCCCAAGACGGCAGCGAAGTTGCAACGCCAGAAAAATTCGACCCGGCCGAATTTCGTTTGACGGGCAACGTCGCCGGCCAAGCGCCCTTTCGAGGCGTTTTGGCTCATCACGGCTGGCGAGCGACCCAGTGCGAGGTTCCCAAGTGGAGCGGTTCCGAGGCGGCCAAGCTGGTCGTCGCGCCGGTGGAAATCGAAATCGCCTAAGTTGGAAATTATTGCGGAATAACAAGTTCGCCTTCAGGCAAACCAGCCGACAAAGTCGCTCGATTCTCCGAATCGTTAACGCGCCGCGGCGTTCGGATGAAACAGAAACAGAAAAACTATCCTTGAACGAAGGCTCAGCAAATTTGCCAGTTGAACGGTCAGTTTGGCCCAACACCCGCTAGCGGTCGAGCAAACGCGAATGCTTCCAACACGGGAATCGTGTTCAGGATTTTGCTCAGCAAACTAATTCTCAAAGTCAAAAAAAACATGTCAGCAAAATACGTTATTGGAATCGACCTCGGCACCACCAATTCGGTTGTGGCCTACGCAAACATCCAAAGCGACAGCAAAGAGCCGACCATCGAGTTGTTGCAGTTGCCTCAGCTGGTCGCTGCCAGCACGGTCGAGTTCCGTAGTGCTCTGCCTTCGTTTGCTTATTTGGCAACCGAAGCCGAAGCGGAAAATCAATCGCTGGATTTGCCTTGGGCGGGTCAGCAACAATCAGGCGAACAACAAACGAGCCCGCGAACCGTCGTCGGAGAAATGGCACGTTCTCGATCGGCCGATGCCCCCAATCGTTCGGTCGTTGCCGCCAAAAGTTGGCTCTGTCATAGCAAGGTTGATCGCCGCGCGCCAATTTTGCCGTATCAAGCCCCAGACGATGTCAACAAAATTTCGCCCGTCGACGCGACCGGCAAATACCTCGCTCATTTGGCCGCCGCTTGGAATCATCAGTTTCCCGATCAACCAATCCAGCAACAGCAAGTCGTGTTGACCGTGCCGGCTTCGTTCGATCCGGTGGCCCGCGAGCTAACTCGGGAAGCCGCCGGTGCCGCCGGTTTGCCCAGCGATTTTGTTTTGTTGGAAGAACCGCAAGCTGCCTTGTACGCGTGGCTGGACCAGCAAGGTGAGGACTGGCGTTCGAAGCTGTCCGTGGGCAAATCGATTTTGGTATGCGACGTCGGCGGCGGAACAACCGACTTGACTTTAATCTCGGTCGAAGAAGAAAACGGCAACCTCGTTTTGAATCGCGTCGCGGTCGGAAATCACTTGCTGGTTGGCGGGGACAACATGGACCTGGCCACCGCTCATGTGGTGGCAAGTAAATTTGCCGAAAAAGGAACCCAGCTGAACCCTTGGCAGTCGGTTTCGCTCTGGCACAGTTGCCGCAAAGCCAAAGAAACTTTGTTGGCCGCCGACGGTCCGGACACTCATACGATTTCGGTTTTGGGACGCGGCAGCAAATTAATCGGCGGCACGGTCACGGCGGAAGTCAATCGTCACGATATCGCCGCGATGTTGCTGGACGGTTTCTTTCCAAAATGTTCGATCGATGATCGCCCACAGTCGCAGCCCGCTTCGGGATTTCAAGAGATCGGCCTGCCCTTCGAATCCGATCCGGGGATCACGCGGCACATCGCTGATTTTTTGAATCGCTGCAGCCAACCAACTGAAAACCAATCGGGCCAAGCCACGGTTCCTGATTTTGTCTTATTCAACGGCGGCGTTTTTAAGGCTCAAGGATTTCAAAATCGATTGCTCGATGTGATCGGTGGCTGGACGAGTGCTGTCGATGGTCACGGCCAAAAAGTTCAGCCCTTGTCGGGCGTGCACGATTTGGATTTCGCCGTTGCCAAAGGAGCCTGCTTTTACGCGTGGAGCAAAAACGCGGGCGGCGTGCGAATTCGTGGCGGCGTTGGCCACAGTTATTACGTCGGAATCGAAACCGCGGGCTTGGCCATTCCCGGTGCGCCGCGTCCGTTGAAAGCGCTCTGCGTTGTTCCGTTTGGCATGGAAGAAGGAACGCAAGCGGATGTTCCTTCGAATGAAATCGGATTAGTGGTCGGCCAGCCGGTTAGCTTTCGTTTTTTCCGGTCCAACCAGCGACAGCAAGACCAGCCCGGTGATCTTTTAGACCAGTGGGAAGGGCAACTGGAAGAATCGGATCCGCTGCAAACCTCGTTGTCAGCCGAGGGGCTCAGCGAAGCCTATGCGGCGGTCAAGTTTGAATCCAACATTACCGAGCTTGGCATGTTCGAACTTTGGTGCAGCGACGTTAATTCCGATCATCGCTGGAAGCTCGAATTCAATGTACGCGAGGAAAACGCGTGAGTGACTCAACGTTTGACCCGCTTGTCGACCAATTGCCCAGCCGTTTTGTGGTAGGGATCGATCTGGGAACAACGAATTCGGCGGTAACTTTTATCGACACGTCTGAGCCGGATTGGCGAATCGAAGTGCTGGATATCCCGCAGCTGGTTGCACCGGGCGAAGTCGAATCGCGAGACACGCTGCCCTCGTTTCACTTCCAGCCCGTCGGCAATGCCAATACCAATGCCGACATCGACACCGACACCGAAGGCTCGAGTCTTAAACTGCCTTGGGACAAAAAGAAGCAACGATTCTGCGTCGGCGTCCATGCCCGCGACGAAACAGCCCGCACGTCCGGACGAGGAATCGCGTCGGCCAAATCATGGCTCTGTCACTCGGCGGTCGATCGAACGGCCGACCTGTTGCCATGGCAAGGTGCCAGCGACGTTCAGCGGCTTTCGCCAGTCGAGGTAACCAGTCGCTATTTAAAACATATCCGCAAGGCATGGGACGCTCGGTTTAATGCTGAGCCGCTGGCCGATCAAGATTTGGTCATCACGCTGCCGGCGTCCTTTGACGAAGTCGCGCGGGAACTGACGATCCAGGCGGCGGCCAAGGCGGGTTTGAATCGAGTGGTATTGATCGAAGAGCCGCAGGCTGCATTCTACGCTTGGGTCTATAAGCACGCCGATGTTTGGGAAACCAAAGTCGCCATCGGGCAAAAGATTTTGGTGTGCGATATTGGCGGCGGCACGACCGACTTTACGCTGATTCGCGTCCGCAAGAGTTCGACCGATGGCAGCGCTGAAACCAGTCAAAAAGACGAACCCAAAAACGAACAAACAGGCAGTTTGCCAAACGCATCGGCCAACGATCGATCGGCTCAGAAAATTCAGTTCCATCGCGTCGCTGTCGGCGAACATTTAATTCTCGGCGGCGACAATCTTGATTTGACCATCGCCAAATACTTGGAAAACAAAATTGCCGGCGGGAAGAAGCTCGAGCCTTACCAGTGGGATGTTTTGGTTGGGGCCAGTCGAAATGTCAAAGAGCAACTGTTGGCCGGAAACGCGGAAGCCTCCATGTCCGTTTCACTGCCCGGCCGCGGCGCGAAATTGCTCGGCAGCAGCCTGAAAGCCGAGGTAGCGGCTGCCGAAATTCGCCAATTGATCCTCGAGGGCTTCCTGCCCGAAGTTAATTTGACTGAAAAACCGCAGCGACATGCCAGCGGTTTTCAGGAATTCGGACTGCCGTTCGCCTCCGATCCCGCGATCACCAAATACTTGGCCGAGTTTTTGGTTTCGCATGCAGCCGATGGTGCCGACGAGACCGCGGATTCGAACGAACAATCGCCAGAGCAGTCCGATGCAAAGCCGGATTTGGTTCTGTTCAACGGTGGTTTTTTTGCCTCGTCAGTTTTGCGTCAAGCGACCATAGAAAGGATATCAGGTTGGTTTCGTTCGGACGACGATCCAACTTGGTCGCCCGTTATCTTGGACAACGATCGTTTGGACTTGGCTGTGGCTCGAGGCGCTGCGTACTACGGCATGGTGCGGCGCGATCAAGGCGTTCGCATTGCCGCCTCGTTAGCACGCAGCTACTACATTGCTGTTGGCAATGGCAAAGCGATTTGTTTGTTGCCGGGCAACGCGGAAGCCGGCCAGTCGATCGAACTCGATCGCGTTTTTCAGTTGACGATTTCGCAGCCGGTCGAGTTTTCGCTGTACGTGTCCAGCACTCGATTGGCCGATGCGGCTGGCCAGATGATCGATATCGACCTGGAGCAAATGCGAGCGTTGCCGCCGATTCGAACGGCGTTGAAAGCCAAGAGCCGTAACGAAAAACGCGACATCCCGGTGCGGCTAAACGTCGGTCTGACCGAAATAGGAACGATCGATTTGTCATGCCGAGAAGTCGAAAGCGATCGCAGTTGGAAGCTGCAATTCGACGTTCGGTCGGCCACTCAGACAGACATTCAGTCTCATGCCGGCGCTGGTGAATCGGAAGGTTTCATCGATGAACAATCATGGAATGCGTGCGAAAATGCTTTGGCGTCCGTTTTCGATACCGATGCAAACGTGAAACCTAAATCGGTGGTTCAGTTGATTTCCGCGGCAGTCGACCTGCCCAAACAGGAATGGCCAATGTCCTTGCTGCGTCGAATTTGGGCGGCCCTGATCGAACGAAACGACGGGCGAAAAAAGTCCGCCGCTCATGAGGCTCGCTGGCTAAATCTGTTGGGGTATTCACTGCGTCCGGGCTACGGAGTCGCTCTGGATGATTGGCGAGTGACCGAAACGTGGCGCAGCGTCCATGGAAAACTGAACCACGGTACACCGGCAATTCGAAACGAGTCCTTGATCTTGTGGCGACGCTTGGCTGGCGGGCTCTCGCGAGGTCAACAGGCTGCGATCGCCGAACCGCTGCTTTCGTCGATTCGAGCGATGGCCAAAAAAATGCGTGGCGAAAAAATCAAGAACAATGCGGTGCTGTTACGCCCCGAAGAATCCGTCGAGGTCTGGCGTTTGCTCGGTTCGATGGAGTTGCTTGCTCCCGGCGTCAAGCAAGAAATTGGCCGACTGATTGTTGATTTGATCAACAAGCCAAAATTAAAATCCGCGCGTGACGCGATGACTTGGGCGGTGGGAAGGCTGGGCCAGCGAAAGCCGGTCTACGGACCGCTGAATTCGGTGGTTGGGCCAGCAGAGGTGGAGGACTGGTTGTTGCCATTTTTGGTGCAAGACAAAGCGACACCGATGGAGCATTTGGCAGTCGTTCAGATCGCCAGACGAGTCGACGATCGCTACCGAGACTTGGGCCCGGATTGTCGCAATAAAGTTCTCGCGTGGCTAACGAAGACTCGCGCCCATGAAAGGCTAGTTTTGATGGTCCGCGACGGCGGCGTTTTCGACGCCGAACAACAAGGCAAGGTTTTCGGAGAGTCCTTGCCACACGGCTTGAAGCTAGAGTAACCAACACCCCGCGACCACGTAAGCGGCCGACCCTCCCTCCCTTCAATCAACCAACACCCCGCGACCGAATCAGCCTCCGGCCCTCCCTCCATCCACCAATGAGCCGTGATCGCGTAAGCGGCCGGGCCTCCTGCCATCAACCAACAACCCGCGACCACGTCAGCCTCCGGGCCCTCCCTCCATCCACCAATGAGCCGTGATCGCGTAAGCGGCCGGGCCTCCTCCATCAACCAACAACCACATCAGCCTCCGAGCCCAAGTCACCCCGAAATCAACCAACCGCGGGTATCCTCAACCCTTCAATCAAACCAAAATTTCACCCACTGCCAAATTTTCACCACCAGTGCTACTCTACAGCTCGAAATTCGAGATTAGCGTGGTGGCCTCGTTCACTACTTAAAAATCTCAGTGCTTATCCCAACACCTCGCGACCAAAGAGAAAATGCGTCGCTCGAAAACATTTCGGGGTAGATTTTTATTTGGAACAAAACACCAGGAATCAACAACACGTGCTCAACCCCAATCCCATTAACGAAAACGCCAGCGTGCGAACCGGAATTATTTTCGCACTGCTGGCCCAAATGATTTGGGGGCTGTTCCCGCTTTATCTCGAACTACTCCGTCCAACGCCCGGTGTTGAAATTGTCGCACACCGAATCGTATGGTCATTCTGTTTTTTGTTGTTACTGGTCGTCGTCGCCAGCTGCTTCAAGTCGATCGGATTGCCGCGATGGTCAAACATCAAAGCTGTCTGGGCCGATCGAAAAATGCTCGGTCTGCTCGCTCTGGCTTCCGTTTTGATTCTTGCAAACTGGCTGGGGTTCGTCATGGCAGTGACGCTCGACCGAGTCATGGACGCCAGCGTGGGGTATTACATTTGTCCGCAAGTGGTCGTGTTGCTGGGCGTGTTGTTCGAAAAAGAAGAACTTTCGCGAGCCCAATGGATTGCGTTCGTTTGTTCATCGGTCGGCGTATTAGTGATGGCAGGATCGACCGCCGGAATCCCTTGGCTAGGGTTAGTCGTCGCGTTCTCGTTCGGATTTTACGCGTTGCTGAAAAAGCGAATTCGTTGTCATGCGTTAACCAGCCTGACATTCGAGACCGGCTTGATTTGGATTCCGGCAGCCGCGTTTTTGATATACCGAAACTCGCTCGATCTTCCGGTTGACCCGGAAGCCGAAAAAGCAATGGTGTCGCCCACCATGCTCCGAACGTTATTATTGCTGACAGGCGTTGCGACCGTACTGCCGCTGGCACTTTATGTTGGATCGGTCAAGCGCATTCCCTTATCGATGGCTGGGCTGCTTCAGTTCGTCGGGCCAACGATTCAGTTTTTGTTGAGCGTTTTCATTTTTAAAAATTCGTTCGATTGGCCGCGAGTCGTCGGGATCGTTTTGGTGTGGATTGGCGTTGCCTTCTATCTCAAAGCCATGCACCGAAAACGCGCCAAGCCCGTGAACCGTTGAAGTCCGGCGGCGAATTTCTACCCCCGAATTGTTGATTGAACGTTTCGGGTACGGTTGAGACCCGCGGTTGGCCGTACAGGCTTTCAGTCA
>CAZROJ010000149.1:0-1370 GCA_964601665.1 uncultured Pirellulaceae bacterium | reverse complement strand
TCGCTCGATTCAATGTCGCTCGATTCTCCGAATCGAAAGCGCGAACCGGCAGTTCGCAAACCATGTACCAAACAGGATCTCAAAGAATATGAAAAAATTTAGCTCGGTAATTCTTGTATCCTCGATCTTGTTGTTGATCGGTTGTGAAGCCAACAATCAGCCACCCACCGCGACCGTTAATTTGGATGCGTTACCCGACCAGCCGCCCGTGGACTCAATCGAAATGTCGGATGTCCAATTTGAACCAGCCGTTCGGCTAAAAACAACAAGCGGAGATTTTGTGTCAGTCGAAAGTCCCGGCTACGCCTGTCCAACTTTGGTTGATTTAAATAAAGACGGACAGTTGGATCTGGTGGTCGGTCAATTTACTGATGGCAAAATGAAAGTCTTTTACGGCCGCAATCAATCGCAGGCATCGCTGGAATTTGGCGATGGCGATTGGATACGTTCGTCCGGCACACCGGCACAGGTGCCAGGCATCTCGTGATGCGGCAGTGCGACTCCACAGTTCGTGGATTGGGATGGCGACGGTGCGTTGGATATTTTGTCGGGCAGCTATTTAACAGTTGGCGCAGCAGCCGGGCAGCTTCAGATTTTACAGGGCAGCGGCGAAAACAGTTTTTCGCCAGCCCAGACGATGTTGGACTCGGCGGGCCAGCCGATCGAAAACGTAAATCAAACCCAAGTTCCAGACAACATCAAGCGACGTCTGCTTAATTTGTGCACACAGCAGCACGCCGTCGACTTAGATGCCGACGGTGATCTTGATTTAGTGGTCGGGTCCAACATGGATCAGTTCTTCTTGCGAGAGAATTTATCGGCGGGCGACAATCGAGCGATGAAAGGAAACTTGGCGGCTGAATCGAAACGTTTGCCCTTGCGGCTGCCCGAGCCCGCACGGCACGCTTCGCCTCACCTAGCCGATTGGGACAACGACGGCGACTTGGATCTGCTCAGCGGTTCCGCTCAAGGAGGCGTATTTTTTGCGGAGAATTTGGGCACGCCAGCCGAGCCTGTTTGGGGCAAGTTCAAACAGCTGCTGCCATTGGCAGAAAACTTGGACGAACCAAGATCGATCGCCGATCTTAAGCTCGGCGGTTCAACTCGAGTTTGGGCGCATGACGTCAACGGCGATGGTCAATTGGACTTGCTAGTTGGCGATAAACAAATTGTGAGCCAATTGGACGCTAGCGCGAATGCGAATCGACAGGAGATCGGAAGTGTCTGGTTGCTCGTCCGCAAAAAGTAGATTGAACCAAAAATGGCTTTCCCAGCGTTCAACGAAGCAACACAAGCCAATCCGCAAAAACACCAATGCAACCCACCTTTTGGAAAACGGCACGGACATCCGCTACATCCAAAAGCTGCTC
>CAZROJ010000148.1:10518-12834 GCA_964601665.1 uncultured Pirellulaceae bacterium | reverse complement strand
TGGCGTGCGGATTACCACTTCACGCTTACGATTCGGAGAATCGAGCGACAATAGCCGTGAACAGCTACAAAAAATCAAGCCATCCAAAAGTAAACTGACCCGTACAAAATTGATGTGAATGCTTAACATGGGTCAAATTTGAGAATTGAGAGCTTCTTCGTTCGCAGTGCTGTTTTAATATTGTGCGACGCTCGTTTTTGGCAAAACTGACTTGAAAAATGATTAAAAACTCAAAACAAGTGCTTCGCCAAAACGACTCGTGCGGCGACGGATTAAAACTTAAACTTTCGAAAGCGAATCTGTTCGAAGTGGCCAAAGCCTTTGCCTTCCACTGCCAATTCGATGGACACGGGATTGGCAAAGTTTTCGGGACGTCGAACCTGTCCGACAAGCTCAGAATCTAACTCCACCCGCCAATGATCCGGCTGCGCAGAAACGCGCAGCAGGTGATACCCAAAACTCTGGCCATCGAACTCTTGCAGTTGAATCCGTGCCAGTTCATTTTTGCCAGCTTTCAACACGGCGGATTCGGTCGATATTTTGATCATCGCAATCGCCGGTCCCGATTCGCCTTCGATCAAAAACTCGATCGAGTCCGATTCGTGGTGCCGAAAGCCACATTCAAACAAAAAATAACGAAGTGGATTCTGCTGTGCATCGCGACAACGAAACGTTCGAGTCCCGTTCCCAGCCAACACGTTTTCGCCCTCCAACCCCTTGGCAACATCCCAAGTTCCAGAAAACTTCTGCCTCGGATCTAAGTTTAAACCATCGAAAAGAAAAAGTGGCGGCCCTTCAAATTCAGACAATGAAACTTGAAACTCCGCCGACTCGACAGGCTGAGACGTGGTACTAGACGGCCCCAAGTTGCCACTCCACTCGCGGCCCCACAGAAACAAAAATGCGGCAACCAACGTAAGACCACACAGCGACGCGATCGCCAGCGGCTGCCAATAAGACCTTCTTGAAAGCTTCGTTGATTCCGCCGAATCAGCATGGACCTTAGACGCCTGAAACTCGCCGGGTTCGCTAGAGATCGACGCGGTGTCTCGAGTGACAAACTTGCCAATATCACGAATCGATAAAAATTCAGTCGTCGCTGAGAACCGATCGACATCAACCGCAGGCGAGTCGGGGCCTGCCGATGACGCTTCCGCACCAAGGTCTTCAACCAAACTTTCAATCACCCCTTCAATCAACGAATCCAACTCGCCATAATCGCTGATTCGTTGCTCACGGTCGTGACGACACATTCTTGTGAGAAGTTCGAGCCCAGGCTTTGAAATCGATTCATCTTCCACCATCCACTGGTCCTCCAGCTTCATCTTTTGCGTGATCACGTCCAACGGACTGGTGCCGGTAACAGGCGGGTAACCTGTGATTAAATGCCAGACTGTTATCCCGAGTGAATAGATGTCGCTGCGGTGGTCCACGTCGAGCGATTGGACCTGCTCCGGAGACATATAGTAAGGCGTCCCATTGATCGAGTCCTCCATCGTGAGCTTCGCTTCGGCTTGATTTTGCTTGAACTTAGCCAACCCGAAATCGGCGATTTTCGCCAACGGCACCTGAGGTGGGATTTGCGAACCGCTTGGCGCCTGCGTGAGGATGATGTTGGCTGGTTTTATATCCCGATGAGTAATTCCCATCTGATTCGCGTCATCGAGTGCGTGACAGACCTGTCGCGCGATGATCCAAGCGTGCCACTCGGGGATCGACGTCTTCTGTCCCAGATACGCGTCGCCATCGATGCCATCAACAAACTCCATGACAAGATACAGTTGATCGTTGTGTACACCAAAATCGATCGCCGAAACAATATTTGGATGGCGAAGCTTGCCAATAATCTTTGCTTCTCTTTCAAATCGTTTTGAAGTCAGCTCACTCCTTAAAGCCGCTCGGCCGACAATCTTGATCGCGACCGGACGATCCATTCGCAGTTGTGTCGCCTTAAAAACGACACCCACGCCACCTTGACCAATCAAACCATCGATTCGATACCCAGGAACAACCTCTAGCGGATTCGCAAAGACCTCCAACACACGAAGTTGTTTGCCGTCAAGAAATCCGCGGCGAATTGCGATCTCGATAGCTGGATAACTGGATCCCTGCTGAGCAGTTGCAATCGCCTGAAGCTCGGACTCACCCAGAAATCCAAGTTCAATGGCAGCGTCTATTTTTCGTTGGTTTCGTTGGTTTCGTTCGGAGTTCATTACTTCATTCTAGACGCAGCGGCCTGAAGATACAGGCGGTGCCGGAGTCGTGTTGAACTTCGAATTGCCGACGTCGCCCAAATTCGATTTATCGCGAGCGATT
>CAZROJ010000148.1:6981-10418 GCA_964601665.1 uncultured Pirellulaceae bacterium | reverse complement strand
GCGATTCGATTATTGCAAGCGATCGAGTTTATCGAGCATCGTTTTGATGGAAGGTCGATCGGCCGTCATGTCTTGCCCAACATAAGCAAACTTGACATTGCCTTCTTTGTCGACCAGATAAGTCGAGGGGTGAGCGTGCCGGCTCTGAATTGCGAAAAACTTGGTCGCCGAAAAGTCTTTGTCTAGCACAATCGGAAACGGCACTTTATCCACCTGAATTTTTTCCGTGGTCAACGCGGCCTCCACAAAATCATCCAAACGATCCACCGGCCCCGGATAGACGACGATGACTTCGCAATTCCTCTGCTTGAATTTTTCGTAGTTGGCAACTAGCCGCGATGTTTGTGTTTTACAAAATGGACACAGCATTCCATTGAACCCTTCGGTAAAAACCAAAATCAGGTTCTGCTTGCCACGGTAGTCGGCAACCTTCAATTCGCTGCCGTCCTTATTCGTGAATACAAGGTCGCCAACCGATCCAGGAAGCTCCACATTGGAATCGACACCGTCCTTGAACTTCATGTCGGCAGAAGCCGGGAACTTCATTCCCCCCATTCCATTCATGGCAGTCGATTTTGGCTTATCCGTTGACGCCTGGCTGTCGTTCGATTCCGTGTCAACCTGAGCACCTGCGGATGCCAGCGATTGCGAGGTCTCAGCATCGGAGGTACACCCAAAAATCGAGCACAAGCTGACGCACAGAATGAACATCTGGAGAGGGGGTGATTTCACAACAAAGCCTCAAATCGTTTATAGTAAAAAATCCGTGGAGCACAAAAATTGACGCAGTCGCCAAACTCATTTTGACTGACCGAAAACGAAGACGAAGACGAAGACGACATCTTCAGTCAATGCCTTTGCCAAACCTGCGGGCCAAAAAGAAACCACCAACTCACAGCCAAAAATGATTGAGAACCAATCCAAGTTGGAGATAAATCCTCGACCGCCTTTCGCCACGGACGACGATTATCAGTATATAGTGTTCGTCTCTCAATGCCGAAAAACAAATCCGAATAAAATTTGTTAAAGGCCAGAAAGGTTATTGAGCATGCGGCGTCAAGTAAGCAAACAATTTGATTGGAGATAAAAGTGGTAACGGATTTGATAATTCCAGCGCTCAACGAGGCGGCTTCGATCGCGCTGGTATTGCGTGACCTACCGAACGTTCGCTCGGTCATCGTTGTGGACAATGGATGCACTGACCAAACTCCTGAAATCGCGAGGTCCGAGGGGGCTTTGGTGGTCAAGCAAACGCAGCGAGGATATGGTGCGGCATGCTTACGCGGGTTGCAGTTCATCGAATCGCAAATCAACAAAGGAATTCCAGCCCCCGATGTGGTTGCATTTTTGGATGCCGATTACAGCGACCACCCCGATCAATTGACTGACCTGATTGGGCCGATCAAAAATGAAGGGTATGACTTTGTACTGGGATCGCGAATTCTTGGCGAAAGAGAGCCGGGCGCCATGCCTCCCCAAAGCTACTTTGGCAATAAATTGGCTTGTTTTTTGATGCGTCTGTTTTTTGGCAGTCGCTATACCGACCTTGGCCCATTTCGTGCGATTCGTTATCCCGCGTTGCGACACCTGAAGATGGCGGACGAGAATTTCGGTTGGACAATCGAGATGCAAATCAAAGCCACCCGTGCAAAACTCAAAATCAAAGAAGTGCCTGTTCGATATCGAAAGCGCATCGGGAAAAGCAAAATTAGCGGCACAATTTCGGGGTCCGTCAAAGCGGGTGTGAAGATTCTTTACACCGTAGCGAAATATGGTGTCGAGTCGTGGCGTCTTCCTAAGATCACTCCCTACCTGGTTGAACGCTCAAATCCCGTCCTCTAACTTGCCACCATTCACGAAAAAAACAGTTTAGGAATTATCATGAAATCGCATGTTGTGTATCCAATGCTCGCTTTGGCGTGGCTTGTCCTGTTGTCGGCCGAGGGCCAATCGCAAAGCCAATCCCGAACCGCCAAGCCGAACAGGCAGTTGACGCTTGGCCCGGTTATTGGCAAGGCCTCGCAAATTTCGATGGATAACGTCCAGCACAGTGCATGGGATGGCCTATTACGAAGGTATGTCGACAAGTCGGGCGCTGTTAATTACAAGGCTTGGAATTCAAACGCGGCTGATTCGGCAACGCTGGATCGCTATCTCGCAACGCTTGCAACGGCCAGCCTGGAAATGCCTGCCACGAGTGCGAATCGAAAAGCATTCTGGATCAACGCCTATAACGCGGTCACCGTTAAAGGCATTTTGCAAGAGTACCCGACCACCAGCATTCGCAATCACACATCAAAAATAGGCGGCTACAACATTTGGAAGAATCTGCTTCTTAATGTCGGCGGTCGCCAAATCTCTCTCGACTCAATCGAGCACAAGGCGCTCCGCCCGATGGGTGATCCTCGCATCCACTTTGCAATCGTCTGTGCTTCCAAAGGATGCCCTCGGCTGCTCAACCAAGCCTACGTTGGTGAGAATCTTGAGGCACAACTGGATTTGAATGCACGGCATTTTTTTTCTGTTGCTCAGAATTTTCAACACGACGCCCGCAGACGCACTTTTAAGCTTTCGGCAATTATGGATTGGTTCGGAACAGACTTTGGCGCGGACCAAGCGTCGCAGCTACGAGCCATCGCCCCCTTTCTCCCAACCCAAGCCGCTCAGGCTGCCGCGAATGCAAACTCGGTTCGCGTTTCCTACCTGAAATATAGCTGGGATCTAAACGAACAAACCAAAAAAATGGCAACGCAACGCAGCCCGATGCAACGCGGCAGCCAGCCTCGAGGCAGCAACAAACGCTAGAACAATCGACAGCAGAAATTTCATCGCTCGTGCTCAAGAGCAGCGGCAAATTGTATAGCTCGGCGGCCAGTCGCTCTTCAATCACACGCAATCAAGCTCAATCGCCCGTTATTTAGAGTGACGATTTTAAAGTGGCGTTTTGCCGCTGATGTCGCTGCCCCAAACGCGTTAAAAACTTTCCGATTAACTACTTTAACTTTAACTTTGATGAGTGAATTATGAATTTTAAGTTCAGCCTACTTGTGGTTCCCGTTGCGATACTAACGCTTGCGACGACAACCAACGCACAGTCTGGCTCGCGCCCGGCCGGCCCAAGCTTTGCCCGACCTATCGTGACCGCGCCGACCCAAGGCTCTTCCACCCGATTGGCAGTCCCGCCTCAAGCTCCGATACAAGGATCAACGACCCGATTTGCCGCACCCGGCACGCTAACAACGCCGTCCCCTGTTTACTCGGCGCCACCCAATAACCAGCCGGTCACATCGACTTACTCAGCACCGATCAATAGTAGCCCCGCTCCGATGACCTACTCGGCTCCGATGACTTACTCCTCACCACCGACTTACTCGGCTCCGATGGCCACCGTTCCGACAACGAACTACTATGCTCCCTCGCCCACCTATTCGTCGCCC
>CAZROJ010000148.1:4741-6881 GCA_964601665.1 uncultured Pirellulaceae bacterium | reverse complement strand
TCGCCCACCTATTCGTCGCCCGCTTATTCGTCACCCACTTATTCTTACCCATCACGTTCCTTCGGGTTCCCTCAGTACAACCCAGTCCGATCCGGCGGCTGGCTGGGGCGCCGCAACCGTTGTGGTGGATTCTAATTAGATTCCCTGGCTCAGACACGACAGCTCCTGCCAGCTTTGGACTGGCGGAGCTTCGCGTTGGCTTAATTCAACCAATTCAAAGAAGTTCAACGGCCGATCGCTTTATTGGAAACCGGTGTACTGGAACCAATGCTTTGGAACAACTGCAGAAAAATAAATCCTCGGGACTGCTCTCGTATTCACTAACGCCGACCCTCATTGCCGGCACCATTTTACTGGGATTGACCATGGCCGTTGCTTGGCTGGCACAGTCTTTCCCGTACGAAAGAGAACCTGATCGCCCTATCGTCCAAGTCGTCTGGGTTTCTTGGCTCGCGTCAGCCGTCGCGCTGATCGCGTTGTTGGTCGGTTTGCGAACCGCTTCAATAACCAAGCTAGAAACATCAAACCAAAATCCTCAAGGCGTGAGTCCCAAGCGGTTTTTCGGCGTCATTGTACTGTTTGCCATTGCGTTTCGATTGATCCTCGTTTTTTCGAATCCAATCTTGGAAGTCGATTATTATCGCTACCTCTGGGATGGAGTTGCCGCCAATCAAGGCGTCTCTCCGTATCGATTTTCCCCCGACACCGTCTTGCGAGGTCAATCCAGCGACCCGCAGTTGCAAACCCTACAGCAGCTGATCGCGGACAAGCCGACGCTTAAAACGATCGTCTCCCGCGTCCATTTCGAAAAGTACACAACGCTCTACCCGCCCGTCAGCCAGCTGGTCTTTCGCATCACAACCAAACTAACGCCTGATCAAGCATCGGTTAAGACGCACATTATTGCGATTAAACTTGCATTGATCCTGTTCGACTTGGGAGTCGTTTTCTGTCTGGGCTGGATGATCTGGATGCTGGATAGGCACCCGGCATGGCTGATGACTTATGCTTGGAATCCGCTCGTCTTAAAAGAAATCGCAAACGGCGGTCACCTTGATTCAATCGCCATCTTTTTTATGACGGCCGGAATTGGCGTATTCTTGTGGGGCATCCAACGCGTTAACGAGGACGCAAGCCAAGACGCACGCACGCAGCCAGCCAGTTTCAGACCTTGGTGGTGGTCACCGGCCAGCGGTTCGTTGATGTCGCTGGGAATCGGAGCGAAACTGTTTCCCGTCATCCTGATGCCGGCTCTATTATTTTTTCTTGTCGCTAAAAAACGCTGGAACAACGCTCTATGTTTTGCCGCCAGTTGTGCCGTGGTCACTACGATTGTTTTGTGGCCGATGTTCGTTACGCCAAACCAGTTTTCCGATCCTGCGATAACGGAAGTCAATCATACAGAAATAATTCAGCAACAATCCAGCGACGACCAATCCAACGACGGCTTAACTGTCTTTGTAACCCAATGGCGAATGAATGACGCGCTGTTCAGTTTCATTTACCAAAACGTCGAATACGATTGGTCCGAACATGGACCAGCATGGTATGTGTTTGTTCCCAACGAAACTCGGATCAAGTGGAATGAAGACTTGGCCAACCTAGAACTGGCCAACGGAAATCCGGCCTACTTTGTGGCGCGACTGGTCACGGTTGGACTGTTTGGACTGTTCTATCTTTGGGTTCTGGTCAAGCTTTGCCGTACCGATTCTGCGTTGGATCTGGCGAGCTGGCTGTTCTTGATAATGGGCGTCTTCTTTTTTCTACAGCCGACGCAAAACCCGTGGTACTGGCTGTGGGCAATGCCGCTGGTTTGCTTTGCCAAAAATCGTGGCTGGTTGTTCGTGTCTTTGATTCTATTCGTCTACTACCTTCGGTTTTGGTACGCTGAACACGAACCAAGATACGAGTTCTGGGGCTCGACTTACGTTGGTTATGACTTCTACGATCACTGCATCGTCTGGATCGAGTTCGCTACGATCCTCTCAATTCTTATTGCCTCGCGTTTCTTATTGCCGCTCGGTCCTTCACAAAACCATACCAATCCAAACGCAACCGAAGCAGGTCTTGAAAGCAGTTAACGTTCTGTCGTCGCGGGCCGAACACTTGTTCGGGCAAGACACTTGGGCAAGACACTTGG
>CAZROJ010000148.1:0-4641 GCA_964601665.1 uncultured Pirellulaceae bacterium | reverse complement strand
GGGCAAGACACTTGGGCAAGACACTTGGCGCTAGCAAGACACTTGGCGCTAAAGTCGCCGGCGTGACCCTGCCGTCAAAAACTAAACCGGTTCGATTTCCTTGAGTGCGTCCAAGAGCGCTTCGTATTCGCCTGCGCAACAGGGGCATTGCTGCAAATGACGTTGAATTGTTTGCATCCCTGCGGACAGCTTGCGACCTTCCAACGCTTTTTCTGCGAACTCGCCGATCTGGCCAAAGCAGCCCTCGCAAGACAGTTCGTCTGGTTGAGTCGTGACAATGAGTCCGACCAGCGTTTGAATCTGTTGTGTAGTAAGTTGTGACATAATTTATTTCCTTAGGCAAAGACCGTGTTGACATCATCTGCCTGATAGCCGGCTTGCTCAAACCCCTTCCGCAATTTTACCCTTGCATCATGCACGAGTTTGTAAATCGCGTTTCGATTGCTGCCTGTCTTTTCGGCAAAAACCTCAACTGGCATTCCGTGCAGTAACGCATGTACGGCATCACGCTGCTTGTCTGACAAATTGGTTTGGATCAACTCCTTCAATTTGACAAGCAATTCCCTCTTACCTTGATCAACTTGGGGTTTTTCGGGAACAGCCGTCGGCTCGAAGCTCATTCCCTCACCAACCAGCGATTCGATTGAAACAATTTTGAAGTGCTTACGTCGCATTTCACTGATCGCGATTCGAACCGCGATGGTCATCGCCCAAGTGGTAAATTTGCTTCGACCCTCGAAAGTTTCTAACTTATCCAAAACCTTGATCAAGGCGTCCTGAACAACATCCTCGGCCTGTACCCGACCGTCGTAACGATTCCGGCAGGTTGCCGCCAAACCTCGCACAAGGATCTCTCTTAATTCGGCGATAGCTTGATCTCTGGAATTACCAACAGATTTCAGTCGCTCCACCCAATTGTCGTCTTTTTCGACTTTTGACATGCTCTTTCTGCCATTTCTTTCTGAAATTCACTCTGACAGGCGCGCTTGTAATTTAGTACTAGCGATTCCAAGGGGCTCGACGCTTGAGACAAAAAGTCCTTACCGACTATCTTCCAAGCTCTAAATTTAGGTCTTGTTCGATTTTTGATCGAAGATGGCCAAGAAGAACCCGTACCCTTGCCGCTTCAACTGCTCGACGGGAACAAACCGCAAAGCTGCCGAGTTGATACAGTATCTGCGCCCTGTGGGTTGCGGCCCGTCGTCAAAAACATGCCCAAGATGCGAATCGGCGTGGCTAGATCGGACCTCCGTTCGAGTCGAAAGCCAACCACGATCAACCTTTTCCCGGACGTTATTGCCCACAAGCGGACGGGTAAACGATGGCCAGCCTGTTCCTGAGGCGAATTTATCAAGTGAACTGAATAACGGCTCACCCGAAACCACGTCGACGTAGATCCCCGCTCTCTTTTCATTCCAGAATTCATTTTGGAACGGACGCTCGGTACCTTCGTCCTGAGTCACTCGGCGTTGCAAAGCTGTCAACTGTTTTCCAATGGCAGCGCGGGAAGGCTTAACGTATCCTGGCATTCTTTCTTTACTCCACTGGATCGCGACGTCCCCCAACCTTTCTTTGCCATCGATTTGCGACGAGCGATGCATTGTGGGTTTGTATTTAGCGTCTTCTCCCCAAGCATTCGCAATAAACTGATCGCGCCCCGATGCGAAGCGATAAGTGTTGTACTTCAACGGATGAGTCAAGTAGTAGTTCTGATGGTAGTCTTCAGCCGGGTAAAACGTTGCCACTTCGCGAATCGTTGTCGCAATGCTGCCGTCGAATCGGCCCGACTCGGCCAGCCGCTGCTTGGATGCTTTGGCAAGTTCGCGTTGTCGGTCGTCCGCCACAAAAATGGCCGACATATAGGGCTCCCCGCGATCGTGAAAACTCCCTCCCGCATCGGTGGGATCTATCGTTCGCCAGAACACTTCCAGCAGATCGTTATAGGTAATTTTATTGGCGTCATAGGTGACTTCGACCGACTCCAGGTGGCCCGTTTTCTTTCCACAAACTTCTTGGTAAGTCGGATTCACTTTATGCCCGCCGGTGTAGCCAGAGACCGCTTCGACAACGCCCTCTACTTTTTCAAAATTCGCCTCGACGCACCAGAAGCAGCCGCCCGCAAAAACCGCCGTCTCAAGTTTTGCGTCTGCCGCGGGGCCTGGCTTCGCCTTGGCAGTCACCCCCGGAAGTGCCCACCAGAAAATTGCGAACAGGATTGGGGCGGCAATTAAACTGACAGAGATAATACGTTTCATTTTGGAACTCCATGGTGCCCGGGCTGTTGTCAGAATTGCCGAAAGCTTGGCCGAGCAATTCCAGTTGGTGAATACCCTTCTGTGACGCGGCACCGCAAAGAAGCCTTACGTCGCAACGGCACATTCTTCTGGCAATTCGCGTGCGGGATTGAAATACGCCCGGTCAGGCGGAAGAAGAATGAGAAACTACCGGTAAAATCGAAGAAACCAGTATTAACTGGCTGTTCCCAAGTAAGACAACGGCAAGCACGGCGTCGAAAGCGGACTCTCAAACAAACAACAGGCCCTGATCCCCTCAACCAGCAGCACCTCATGATCGATTTCATTTCCGTTCCTCATTCAGCATCAACAATCGTCATCCAAGTCAGCGGTAACTTTACCGAGATGGATCGAAGGTACTTTTTTGACTGCGTCAGCGACTTCATCGATTCTGGATACAAGCACGTTATTATCGAATGCCATCAACTTGGCTTTCTCAATAGCAGTGGGCTCAGTGCCTTACTGGTCGCTCGAAAACAAACAGTCAAACGGGGCGGACGAGTTTACTTGACGCATGTAAGTTCACGCCTGGCCGAAGTCTTGGCGCTTACTAAGCTCGGTAAACTTCTTTCAGTTTACCCAACCACCGAATCAGTGATTACAAGTATCGAAGACAAACTGCTGTGTGCCGGTTGAACCATTCCGGCTACCGGAGCTAGTTAGCTTTCCTCTTTCAAGGCGTGCCAGTGGCACGCCTTTTTTTGTGATTCGCAGTTGACACTGGACGCAGCTAAAGTTGCCACGGGCATGCTATCACTTGCTGCATTTTCAAGTTTCGTCCGTAAGAAGAAATGACATCCTTCGTCACACTCGGGTCACGCAGGCGAAAAGCGATTGAGAGGCTGCCGGGCACCAGGCCCAAGATTCGCAATCGTTTAAAAGCTAACGGCAGGACTTCAACTTCCGATCGCCTTCGCCAGATACCTGCTTAAAACAAAAAACATTCGAAACATATTTTCACCCGAGTTCAAAATGAAAACCTTTACACTTCGCAATTGCCTTTTGCCCGCTTCATTGATCGCTTCAATGATCGCTTTCGCCGTGCTGACAACAAACGACGCTGCGGCACAATCTGGCAGCCGCTATAGCGGCAGTTCATCACAAGCCCGCCAACAGCAACAAGCTCGCCAACAACAACAAGCTCGCCAAGAGCAGGCTCGCCAACAGCAAGCTCTTCAGCAACAAGCCAAGGTGCAACAGCAAATGCAGCAGGTCGCTGCCAACGATCAAGCCCAAGTTGGACTGCAGGGTTACTGCCCTGTCTGCGTAGTCAATCTACGAAAGTGGGTCATGGGCGACCCCAATCACGCCGTAACTTACGATGGCAAAACCTATTTCTTCCCAGGCGATGGGCCAAAAAAAGAGTTCCTTCGAAACCCGGCCAAGTACACGCCGGCACTGGGCGGCGACTGCACGATCTGCTACGCCAAAGTCGGCAAGCGTGTGGCTGGCGACATTCGCTTTGTATCGATGCATGAAAATCGTTTGTACTTGTTCCCAAGTGCCAAAGAACGAAACGCATTCGACCGCACACCGAAGCAGTTCGAGGACACCGATCTTGCGTTTGACGGAAACTGCATCGTCTGCCAAGCCAAAATGAACAAGACCGTCAAAGGCAATGAAGAATTTACCGCCTTTCACGACGGCTTCCGCTACCTATTCCCCTCCAATCGCGAACGTCAGATTTTTGCCCAGTCTCCGCAGCAATTCGTGGATGCCGCCAACAAACCAATGACGAAAGATTCCATGCACGCTCATGAAGGTGGGATGGGAAAAAAATCCATGAAGCACGGTGACTCTATGATGAAACGTGAGAGCATGCCGATGGCAAACGCCCAGCAAGTCCAATTCCGCGGGCAAACGGCTTGTGCCGGTTGTGAATTCGGGGTCAAACCCTTGGGCGCACCGGAAGAACTTGGTTTGGCCGTCACAACCAGCGATGGCAAAGTTTACGTCATCGAAGACGGACACAGCCGCTGGCCTCAGGTTTACAAGCAACGCTTCGACGGTCAGCAAGTCGATGTCAGCGGAACGATCGTCAAAACCGCCGGCAACGTCAGCTGGGTCAAACCCAATCGCCTTTCCACTCTCTAAACGAGTTAAATCGAAAGGCGATTGAAAACGGAGTCGGATGCTGGGTTTGCAATAGTGACGTCCGTTTGCTGAAATCCAAAATCGCCACGCAGAACGCATTTTTCAAAGCCAAGCAATGAGACGCCCATCGGCCCGGAGCGAATAGCAAATACGCTATTCACTCCGGGCATTTTTATTAAGAGCTTATCCCACAACGATTGAGCCGACGGCGCTAGTGCCGGAAACTGGAATTGTGTACGAATTTAAGATGCCA
>CAZROJ010000147.1:11683-12847 GCA_964601665.1 uncultured Pirellulaceae bacterium | reverse complement strand
TCATGCTGGCATCTTAAATTCGTACACAATTCCGGTTTCCGGCACTAGCCCGAGGCTCACTGGTTGTGGGATAAACACTAAATCTGACCTCACATCGAATTTTAACTTCGCCGCCTCCACCAAAACAAACCAAGAGCTGATTCATGATCAAAGTTGGAATTACTGGCATCGGGTTCATGGGCTGGATCCACTTCCTGGCGTATCAAAAATTGCCGGGAGTCGAAGTCGTGGCCATTTGCGAAATGGACCCCAAAAAACGAACGGGCGACTGGAGTGGAATTCAAGGCAACTTTGGTCCGCCCGCCGGGCAAGTTGACCTGACCCACATCAAAACCTACGAGTCGCTCGACCAAATGGTGCTCGACCCAGACGTTGACTTTATCGACCTCTGCACGCCACCTTCGGTTCACTTGGAGGGAATCAAAACAGCAGCCGCGGCCGGCAAGCATGTCTTTTGCGAAAAACCGTTGGGGCTGACGCTGGAACAATGCGATCAAGCCGTTTCGGTCTGTCACGACGCAAACGTCCGCCTATTCGTTGGGCACGTTTTGCCCTACTTTGTCGAATACGAATTTTTGGTGGAAGCGATCCAAGCAGACTGCTTTGGAAAACTTTTAGGCGGCAATTTCAAACGAGTTATTTCAGACCCAACTTGGCTGCCCAACTTCTACGACCCGGCAAAGATCGGCGGACCGATGCTGGACTTGCACGTCCATGATGCGCACCTGATTCGCTTGCTCTTTGGCATGCCAACTCGAGTTCACTCGGTCGGCCGGACACGCGGCGAGGTGGTTTCGTATTGCCAAACTATTTTTGACTTTGCCGACTCCCAGTTTTGCGTTTCGGCCACCTCGGGCGTGATCGACCAACAAGGCCGACCGTTTAATCATGGCTATGAAGTTCATTTTGAAAACGCCACGCTCCAGTTCGAGTTTGCTGCCTTTAGCGACGCCCCCGAGGCCATGCCGCTGAAAATTTTACACGCAGACGGATCAATCGAACGACCGAAACTTGGCGACGGCGATCCAGTCTTTGCATTTCAAAGAGAAATCGCTGAGGTGATTTGTTGCTTGTCGGAAGACAAAGAATCAAAAATCCTGAACGCAACGCTGGCCCGCGACGCGATCGAAATCTGCCAACTGCAGTCAAACCAACTCACTCAGC
>CAZROJ010000147.1:0-11583 GCA_964601665.1 uncultured Pirellulaceae bacterium | reverse complement strand
CAACTCACTCAGCCCCACCGTTGATCGTTGTCGCAAAAAAATCATTACGCTGATCCTTCACTTCCCCACTTAAAACGATTTTTTTCATGAACTGTCCCAACTGCAACAAACAAGTCGAATCCGACTGGCAATCTTGTCCGTTCTGCCAAACTGAAATCATTGTTCAAGCGGATTCAGCAGAGCCCAGCAATCCCTTTTCTGCTCCGGCAACTCCCGCCGATCAAACAGTACAACGTGAAAACGAAGGCGATGCGACCGGCGGCTTGATTCCCTACAAAAACCCAAAAGCTTTGATTGCTTACTACCTAGGGATCGCCAGTGGCTTGCCGCTGATTGGCTTGCCGCTGGGCATCGCCGCCTTTGTCCTCGGGATTTTGGGACTCCGCGCTCGCAAAGAAAACCCAGTCATCAAAGGATCCGCTCATGCCTGGATCGGCATCGGTTGCGGTGGAATTTTCACGTTACTGTGGGGCGCTTTGATCGTAATCATGATCGCAAGTATCTTCTTCAGGCCGTGAATTTTTGCGGCCAATGGCCTGCGCCCAACCACCCACCTTCAAACTAAATCTGACTTTAGAAAACAACTTTCATGCAAAACCGACGACTTGGAAAAAGTGGCATTGCCGTGTCCGACATCTGCCTTGGCACGATGACTTTTGGCGTTCAAACGGACGAAGCCGAAGCCTTCAGAATCATGGACTGCGCCTACGAACGAGGCGTAAACTTTCTGGACACGGCGGAACTCTACCCGGTCCCGCCGACGGCAGACAAGCATGGCGTCACGGAACAGATTGTCGGTCGCTGGCTGAAAACGAAACCACGCGACTCGGTCATCGTCGCCACAAAAATCGCCGGCCCGCAACTCGGCTGGTTCACTCCACCGGTTCGGCACGGCATGACGTCGTTGGACCGGCATCAGCTGCGTCTTGCGGTCGAGGGTTCGCTGACACGTTTGCAGACGGACTATATTGACCTGTACCAAACTCACTGGCCCGATCACGATTTTGGCTATGAAGAAACGTTGCACACGCTGACCGAGTTGGCTGCCGAAGGAAAAATTCGCGTGGCAGGCTGCAGCAACGAAACTTGCTGGGGAATGATGAAGAGCCTTCAAGTCGCAGAAAAATACGATCTGGTTCGATTCGAAACCGTCCAAAATAACTTTTCGCTGATCAACCGTCGCTGCGAAAGCGAATTGGCTCAAGTCTGTCGGCGAGAATCGGTGAGCCTGCTGCCTTATTCACCGCTTGGCGGCGGTGTCCTGACCGGCAAATACAATGTCGATAACGATTACCCGACGGGTGCTCGATTCACGGGCTATCTTAACGAAGGCGGCGAACGTCAGCAGGCGATGGCAAAACGTTTCGTCAACTCTCGCACGCTCGAGACGACTCGGCGGCTAACCGAGATCGCCGAAGATCTACACATCGACGTCACGACGCTGGCGGTCGCGTGGAGCAAGCAGCATGACTTTGTTGCTTCAACGATTATCGGCGTTAGCAGCTTCGATCAGTTAGAAGCAAATCTCGCCGCGGACGATCTAATCTTGAGCCCCGAAACCCTCGCTCGGATCGACCAAATCGATGTCGAAATTCCGACACCAATGACCGAGGACGGCTTGAGACGGCTCAGATAGGTCCCTCAACACGAAACTCGCCAGGATTCTCGTGCTCCCAGTCGCTGGCAAGGGCTGGCAAGGGCTGAACGCTTGACGGCATTTACAAACCTCAATTGACCTAGCTCCCCACTTTTCTTATTCTTCCGAACCTGCCATCAACCACTAGCCCCGTGACACCTTCGCAAGGACGCCGGAGTGTTTCCGAAACTAATTACGCGTTACGTTTTTTTTGAACTGGCCAAAATATTTTTGGTTTCGTCGTTCGCGTTTGTGGCGTTGATGCTGATCGTTGGAGTCGCCGAAGAGGCCAAAGAGCGGAGCCTGGGGCCTGATATTTTGATCCAATTGATCCCCTACATTTTGCCGCGAGCATTGATGTTTGCGATGCCAGCAACGTGCCTGTTTAGCGTTTGCGTCGTGTTCGGCCGAATGGCGGCTGACAACGAGATCGTTGCGGTCAAATCGATGGGCCTGCACCAATCGGTGATCGTTTTCCCCGTGCTTGCCGTATCGTTTTTGCTCAGCTTGGCAGCCGTCTGGGTTAACGACGTTTCGTTTGCATGGAGCTACTGGGGCATCGAACGAGTGGTGCTCGAAAGTAGCGACAAGATCTTGTACAGCGTGCTCGAGGATCAGGGTAGCTTCAAAACGAATAAGTTTTCGATCGAGGTCGATGCGGTTGCTGGTCGACGCTTGATCCGCCCCGTCATCAGCACGTACTCGGCCACAAAACCCTTCCGTGCCATCGCCGAAGAAGCCACACTGACCACGGACATTAACTCGCACAGCCTCAAATTAGAAATGGTCCGCGGCGCTGTCTTGCTGGACGGCGAACAAAAGACGATGTTTCAGTTCGACCGGCACTCACACCCGATCCCATTGAAGTCGCCGGAAGAAATCACCAAAGCGACCGGGAATCCGAGCCATCTCTATTTGAGCCAAATCAATTCTGAAATCGATGTTCAATCGGATCGCTTGGCAGGAATGAATCAAGCGAACGCCATTCGCGCTTGCAGCCAATTGCTGGCTGGCGACATGCTGGGCTTGACCAACGCCGATTGGCAACAACGCGTCCAAACGCAACAGGATTCCGCCCACCGTCTGTCTCGGCTGCACGTGGTGCCGCATCGTCGTTGGGCCAACGGATTTAGCTGTTTAGCCTTTGCCATGATCGGCATTCCGATCGCTTTAAAAATGAAAACGGCCAACTACGCCACCACTTTTGGTGTCTGCTTCCTGCCCATCTTGGTCGTTTACTACCCGCTTTTCATGTTTGGGCTCAACGGCGCTAAAGTCGGCGACCTGCCGCCGTATGCCGCTTGGATTGGCAATGCCGCTTGTATCGCAATCGGCGCATTTTTGTTGTGGCGAGAGTTCAAACGCTAGGGTTTCTACGGACTGCTAAGGGTTTCTACGGACACCGGGTCGCTAACGGGATTGGTCGTAATTGGGTTGCGAAACCGCAAACATTAAACCGCAAACGTTTAATAGCAAGCGTTCAACACAGCAAGCGTTTATTATCAACCGCCCCGTCTAGCGCCTTTACGCTCGGTAAGCTCGGCGATTCATTCTAAGCTCGGCGATTCATTCGCGAACCTTGGCTGCCATCCGGCTTTCAAATTTCCCCAACACCCAGCCGGCACCCCAGTTTTGCGTCAGCGCCCCGGCACAACAGAACGCCACGGCAGCGCCAAACAACACGTCGCTGGGCCAGTGAGCGTACGAAATAACTCGTTGGGCCGATGCCATCACGGCAATCGCGAAAAACAACCAACGACCACGAGGAAACGCCCAAGTCATGCCAATGGCCAGCCCCCAAACGGTTGCCGTGTGCGCCGACGGAAACGATTGGTTGACGTATTCGTAATTCCATTGGTCGTTGTGGAACCAACCAAGCCACGTTTTGCCGGGGTCTTCTGGAAAATGCGAAACCGAATACTTATCGAAGAATCGAATCGGCCGCAGCCGCCCAAATTGGATCTTCAGAAAATGAGCCACCAACCCCGGCCATAACGCACACGCCATAATCCTAGGGATGTACAATTTGGCGGCAGGGGCGAGCATAAAAATGCCCACGGCAAGGATGATTACACCAAACCCATGAGCAAAAAATTCGGTCAGGTAGAACAACCGAAGCAAATCCCCAGGAAGCTGATGGACTCGATCCGGATGAGCCAGCCAAGCGTCAAACTGCGTAACCCCAAAAGCGCCGACCAACAGCAGCACCGAAACCACATAGGGCTTCCAAACACGCCAAACCAAAAACTTCGAATCCAGTTGGGCCTGCGTGCTGATCGCCGGAAGCGTCGCCGCCGACTTGGAAAAAATTGGCTGCTGACCGGCCGCTGAAATTGTTTTTGAAGTTTCTTGCATTGACGGCTAAACCATCACCAAACTTTCAAGCAACAATCGCAATTTGCGTAGCTCGCCATCGTGATCAATTTCAGGATCATCCGGCGGGCCGATGTCGACACAAAGCGCACGATCGAAATTTACCTTCTTCAGCAAATTGATCAGCTTGCCATATTCAATAATACCTTGCCCGACTCGTACCTGAAGTTTTTCAGGAGTGGAATCGCGGAGGTACACGTTGTGAACGTACTGAATCAAATTTTCGTAGATCATCGTCTCCGGCGGCTGCCCGATGTGATAGTGACTCGGGTCCAACGACAACCCCAGCCCATCAACGTGCCGACAGATCACCGAAACCGTATCGGGATCCGCCGAGATTCGACCTTGTGTGCTTCGCATGGCAACGTTCACGCCGTGACGTTGAGCGATTTTCACAAGGACTTTGTAACGCTCGACTTCTTCATTAAACGGCGTACCGTGCTCGCTGGACTGGACCGTCAACGTGACAATTTTTGATAGCTTGGCCAGTTCGCAACATTTGGTAAACGTTTCAAAATACGGATCGCCCTCGCCTTCGATCTCCAGACTCAAACCGGCAATCGTCAGACGCTCCGTCGCGTGGATAATGTCGTAACAGCGACGCAAATCGGCCACGACTTCGGAGGGCTTCAAATGATTTCCGGATTCATGGACGCCAAGCTCAATATGCGAAAACTCAAGATGAGCCAATTTTTCAATGGCATCAGCGAGGGACAGGTCGGGATAACATTCGGTTGTCGCGGCAACAAACACACGCAACTCCTTCGGCATTGTGTAGGCGAATAACGGTGCAGGGCAAAAACCTTAAAAGTCAGCTAATCGTGACTTGCGCCTGCATCTAAGACTGTTTGCGTAATTTAGATACACTGCGTGATTTGATCAACACCACTCTACAACGGAACGTTTTACAATTCTAATCACCCGACAACGAACGGTTTTCTAATGACGTTTTCTCTCGAATTAAGGCTCAAAACCATGTGGATTCAAAAAAGTGCTATCCCGTTTTCAATGTCAAGCTTTTCGCCCGCACGCGAGATTTTTGCTTGGGGCATCTTTGCTGTGATTGTTTTCGTCGTTGACAGCCCGCAATCAACGTTTGCCCAAGAAGTCATTGCTGCACCTAAAATCCAACAGAACCAGCTGACCGAACAAGCTGAACAAAATGTGCCCGCCAAGCAGGTCTCCGAAGATGCGGCCGCGGCGAAGGATGCGGCCGCTGTAAAAGAACAACAGGAACTTCACGCCAAACTGGAGAAGTACTTGAGCGGCACCAAGTGGACGGGTAACTTTTTGATGGATGGCAAAGACGGCCTGATCAAAGAACGCTACGAAATTCTTTCGGCAAAAAAGTCAGAGTTCGGCGACAAATGGAATCTCGTCGCCAGAATCAAATACGGAAACAAAGACGCGACCCTTCCTCTCCCGCCGATGGATATCAAATTTGCCGGAAACACACCGGTCATCACTGTCGATGGTTTATTCTTCCCTGGCTTTGGAACCTTCGACGCTCGAGTGGTCATTCGACGTGGCAAATACGCCGGCACATGGCAACACGACAAAGTCGGCGGTCATTTGTTCGGCACGATCGAAAAAATGTCAGATGAAGAATCGAAAGCCGCCCAAGAACTGCTGAAGAAAAACAAAATGGACGACTAACCGCTTAGTTCGTTTTTTGTTGCGAATCGACCGACGACTGACGATTAATTTTGAAATGATGCCCTTTGACACCGTCGAGTCCGCCGGAGGGTATCGAGCTTGATTTTCCGATCACGGTCAGTCCCGACTCCGTCACCGTGAACCCGCAACTGCGGTCGAAATCGGCGTCCACGCCAATCTGGGCGCCTTCGGGAATCACCACGTCTTTATCGATGATTGCCCGGCGAACGATCGCGTTTCTTCCGACTTCCACTCGGTCGAACAGCACCGACTCGGTCACCTCCGCGTAGCTATGCACCCGAACCTCCGGCCCGACCACACAGCCACTGACTCGACCTCCGGAAATGATCGAACCGGGACAAACGATGCTATCGAGCGCCGTGCCGACCCGTTCGTCCTGGTCATTGCAGCCGCCAAACACAAACTTGGGTGGCGGAAACCCGCCGTGGTAAGTTCGAATCGGCCAATCTTGATCGTACAAATTCAGCAGCGGATCCACGCCGACTAAATCCATGTTGGCTTGATAGTAAGCGTCCAAAGTCCCAACGTCTCGCCAATACGCTTGCTGCTTGCGGTTTTCATCGCGAAACGGAAACGCGAACACTCGGGCCGAATCAATGATCGACGGAATAATGTCTTTGCCAAAATCACGATTGCTGCTTTGGCAGTTTGCATCGGCCAGCAATTGCTCGAATAAAAATCGAGTGGAAAAAATGTAAACGCCCATACTGGCCAAACAGGTGTCGCCGCCAGGAACGGTCTGGGGGTGATCGGGTTTTTCTTCGAACCCAATAACCCGTTGCTCTTGGTCAACTTGCATCACGCCAAAGGATTTTGCTGCCTCGGTGTCCACCTGAAGCGCAGCGATGGTTAGGTCCGCATTGTTCTCTTCATGGTATTCCAGCATCGCTCGATAATTCATCTTGTAGATGTGATCGCCCGCCAGAATTACGACGTTCTTGGGACGCTGCTGTTCAATCGCATAAATATTTTGGTAAACAGCATCCGCGGTGCCTTGATACCATTTTTCGTCGATTCGCTGTTGCGGAGGAACCACATCAATGAACTCGCCAAGCTCGCTGCAAAAAAACTGTCGCCAACCACGATTGATGTGGCGATCGAGACTCATGGCCTTGTATTGCGTCAGCAACAAGATCCGCCGCAGGCCGCTGTTGAGGCAATTCGACAGGGCGAAATCAATAATTCGATAGCCTCCACCAAAGGGCACGGCGGGTTTTGCCCGGTCGCGGCTGAGCGGTTCCAAGCGAGATCCTTTACCACCGGCCAGTACGACTGCCATTACATCATTCATTGTGCTTCTCCCAGATTTTATTTTGAGCTGTCACCAGCTGGAGGCGCGGCATTCCATTATTTCGGCCGCGGTGTCCTCCATCGCATCTTAACGAATTTCAACGCTCGGTGCTGCCTCAGAATTTTCACTCAAAAATTGCCGCCTAAAATTCACGCTATCGTCGCCTTTGATCCGTTGCGGCTTTTGCAGATCGGGTCGCTGATACCGAAACCGCCGTTTTTTCATTTGTCGAGCTAAGGTAAACGTGGCGACCCCAATCGGCCTTATTGAATTCAATCGAATCGCCAGCGACACCGGCCAATTCAGCGACTCGATCGTCTGAGACAATCAACACCGCCCCAGCTTTTTCCTGCAAGAACGCGGCCGCTTCATCGATCTGTTCTTTATCAAAATAAAAAACCGTCCGGTCGAGCCATTGTTTGGCGGCATGAGGATCTCGACCGACGAAAACGATCGGGCGACTTGCGTCTTGTTCGGTCATCAACCGCTGGACGGCAATCAGATCTGAACGATTCCCAGCAATCGTTGGAACGTACAATTGGCCCACCGCCGCTGCCAACCCTAGCGTCACACTGGCCACCGCACACCAAGCCACCCTGCGTGCTCGACGCGGCTGACGATGCATCCGCCCAAGAAAAACCCCCACGCCGCCAGCCAAACACAACGCTACGACGACCACAGCCCACTTTAATGGAATTTGCATCCAGACAACTCCCACCACGGCGATCACCAGTCCCCAAATCGGCATTTCAAAAGGTGCCCGACGAATTAATTGTTGCAACAGCGAGTTTTGTTTGACCTGCGTCACAAAAATCCATTGCTCAACCATCGCTCCGATCAACAGACAGATCAGCGGAAACGCCGGCAGCACGTACGTCGGCTTGGTACTGGACACGGTAAAAAACAAAAAGATCCAAACGATCGCCAAAAACAAAAATCCCACTTCGCGCGAGCGAGCGTTAACATGATCGATTTTTGTCGACGTCGCGTATCGAACGGCCGATGGAATTAAATACGACGTGGGAAACATAAACAAGAAGATCCCAACCAAGTAGTAATAACTGGGCCCGGCATGATTAAATCCTTCGGAGAACCGCACGACGTTGTGTTTCCAAAAAAACTGGTTCGCAAAATCAGGATAGTGGTAAGCCGTGATTACAAACCATGGACCGGCAACCAAAACAGCCGGCACGACAAACCAGCTCAAGGCCGCCGGCGGAAATAAATCGAATACCCAAAGCCTCAAATGTTTCAGTGACCCGCCAAGCTTGAAAAAGCCATTCGACTGCCATGCGCCAATTCGCTTCGAACCGATTCTCGCCCGCCTCTTTCGCGTTACCGCCTGCTCACTTTCCCGATTGCCTTCCAACCAATACGCCAGCATTAGCGGCGGACCGCACAGCACGATGATGATCGGGCCTTTGACCATCAGCCCCAGCCCTGCAGCGACCCCGGCCAACAACGATTTGCCGCGGCGAAATCCACCGCGAACCGATTCGTAGCCAAACAAAAACATCGCGGTCGTCATCGCGGTCAACGTCGCATCCATATTCGTATAGCGACTGATAATGACAAACCCGATCGACGACAACAGCATGACCGTCGCAGCCACGGCAGCATAAAATCCAATCAGTCGCCGGCCCAGAAAAAAGGTCAATCCGACGGTCAACATCGATGCCAATGCAATCGGAAGTCGCGTCGACCATGGCGATGGGCCCAACAGCTTGTAGCTCGACGCGATCGACCAAATCTGCAACGGCGGCTTGTCCCAGTAGTAGCTTTGATGCAGTTTCAGCACCGACCAATCTTTGGATTCGATCAATGCCAAAGCCAGCTCCGCATTTCGAGTCTCATCAGGCTCGAACAACGGGTAGTCCAAATTCCCAAACAACAACAGCCCCGCCACCAGCATCAACAGCAACGAAATTAGATACCGTTTGTTTTTCTGCTTGGGTTTGCGTTCAACAATTTCAGCATGCCGCCGCGGAAACATTAACACGGCATACCAAAACCGAATCGCTCGCCCGAACGCAGACCCGACTCGGCCGAACCCAGATCGTACTCGGCCCGATGAAGTCGGTACCGTTTGACGATCCGAGATATGGCAGACCGATTCGACGCGTTGACGATTGTGCCATGCAGTCAGCGACATCAGCCGAGTCACATCGTGTCGGGGTGGGCCAGCCAATCGAGTGATATTTTTAAGGACCAAATTCGCAGGCAAGATAACGGCCCCGCGAGTGAATTCGTGTTTTCGTGTTTTCAGAAACAGCAGCGTGAAGATCGAATAAAGCCAAACCAACCAACGACTCGCGCGGCTGGCAGGTTTCTCCGTCTGAAAAATCGCACGGACGGTTTCCGTAGGCTGAGCGATCAAGGTTGCCCATTGGTGCCGAGTCAATTCGGCGTCGCGGTCAAGGATTACAATTCGTTCGTGCTTCGCATCGGCCAAGGCCAGAGCGATCGATGGATAAATTTTGGGAACCGGACGGTAAGTCAGTCGATGCTCGCCAGCTTGGAGACAAGGATCGACGATACAAACTTGGGCACGACAACGGACTCGGCCAAGCTCGCGGACGACATTCCAAATTCTTTCGTCAGTCGTGCTCCAGTCGTCGCAGACCACCACTAAAGAAACCGACTGAATCGCAAGTGGAACATTTGAATGCAAAGAGTCGGTTGCGAGCGATTGGTCCATTTTTTTCAGCGATCAAAACTTGGCCTCGTTTCAGCGGCTAAGTTTGGCGATTACCGCTAAATCATCCAAGATCGATTTCCGACTTGGAATCGTCTTCGATCGAGCCAGCGAACGTAGGATTGACCAACACCTCAAGAGCTTGCCCCACCCCAGTGAGCCGACAGCCCTAGCAGCCGATACTGCCCAACGTCTTGGGCTCAACATTTTGGGCTACCCTAATACTTATTATGCTCAGCCAACGCCCCTGAAAAACCGAGACTTTTGGATTGGTGCCCATCGAGTCCAACGGGTTGCCGCCCAAAGCGTCGGGTGAAAAATGGGTCAAATCAATAAGAATTAACTGAGAACCGCCCTGAATAAGCCGCAAAACAGACCGTTTTGGGCGTCAATCTTTGCAAAAACGCCGGATTGTGACGCCGCACACGGTACAATGTACTGGCATTGATTCGGAAGCGGCGATAGCATCGTTATAGAGACTTTGTTAACCACTGACGCATGCAACAACAGATGATAACTTGGATAAGGGAATTTTGGCGGCTGTCCTCTTGGGGACAAATGCTGGCCAGCCTTCGTGCTTATCTTTTAAGATACAAACAACCCATCTCTGGAGGAACCTTTATGTCATCGACGACTTCCCACAAATCACGCAGCGGTTTCACTTTGGTGGAGTTGTTGGTGGTGATCGCTATCATCGGAATCTTGGTTGGCTTGTTGCTACCGGCCGTCCAAGCCGCTCGCGAAGCAGCCCGCCGGACTTCTTGCATTAACAACATTCGCCAACTTGGGCTCGCCATCCAAAGTTACAACTCCGCCTTTCAACGATTGCCATCCGGCTCGGCGACCACAGGCGAGAGTATGTTCATCAAACTTGCCCCTTACTTGGACAACAAGGCGATCGCCGATGATTTCCGTGGCAACACAAGCCCGTCGAAACGGGTAGATTTCTCTCAAATTAATCTATCGTTCCTGCACTGTCCTTCCGCAACCGGCACCGGCACTGAAGCTGACACTCCGGCCGCCGCCATTAACTCCTTTACATCTCACTATGTCGGTTGCGCCGGGCCAGCAAGCAGTGCCGGGCCAACCGAAAATAGTTTTTCTGACAACACGGACCAAAAAGGGTCTCGTGCCTTTGCATTCACTCCGACGGCCGGAGGCAGCGGTGCAATTGGTTTGCGTGGAATGTTCTCTCCTCGCATTACAGGATTAACAGGCACCAATCGCACGGTTACCGCAGTAGGCTACGAAACAAGACGCGGCAAGAAGATTGCTGATGTGTCCGATGGCATGTCGAATACGATTGCCATGATGGAATCCTCTCGAGACGATTATGTTAGCTCCGATGGAAGTAACTCCTTCACAAACATTCGTCCGGGTTGGGCCTTTGGTCACAATGCCGGAGCAGCATGGACAGCCTTTTTGACTCGCTCGATTCGGTTCCCGATCAACACGTTTGATGCCACGACCGGCACACCAAATCCAATCCACGAGCTTTGTATTTCCAGCAACCACTCAGGCGGTGCCGTCATGCTTCGTGGAGACGGTTCAACTGAGTTCGTCAGTGAGGATCTCGAAACTAATCTGCTGCAGTTTTCCGCTGGCATCGATGATGGTCAACAAGCGAGTTTGGAATAGACCCAAACTTGGTTCACGCCAGTTCAAAATTCAAAACGCGGGCATTGGTCAAACAACTCCCGCGTTTTTTTGTGCGCTGACGCCAACGTGCTTGAGGATACTCGGACCAAACCGAACTCGTCACCCGCCTTCGCTCAAATCAAATTAACCCAAATCAAAAATGCAGTTCAAACTTCGAACGCTGTTTATTCTCATCACCGCCTGCGCGATGCTAATTGCGGCCTCGTCGTTGCTGCCCCACCCTCGTAGTTTTTGGATGGGATACGACAGCAA
>CAZROJ010000146.1:3191-12901 GCA_964601665.1 uncultured Pirellulaceae bacterium | reverse complement strand
ATCTCATATCTCATATCTCATATCTCATATCGACCATCACTCAATCCGCTCTACTGCGTATCCACTCTCTTGCCAAATCTTTGGCTCCCATCACCGCACTCTCAATCGTGCGACGATTCAACTTTGTCGCCGAAAGCGATTCGGCATGTTCTCTCATCGTCAGCACGTTGAAATTCTCAGTCAGCATGTCGACACAGGAAGCCATGATTTCCACCTTGTCCACGGCCAACTGATTCATCGCAGGAAAGAACGACAGATCCGGCTCGTCGTCCCGACCCAAAAAATCCAACGGGTGAAGTAGTAACGAAGGCTGCACGCCTAACAAGCGACAGAGTTTCATCGCCATCCAAAAATAGGTTTTGGCCAGCCGCTTCGAATACCCTGCCAAAAACAACACATAGCTGCCATGAATTGGCACTTTAAAGATCGGCATCGTCGTCACTGGAATCTCCAGCAACTCGCGATCCCCGTCAGTCCACATAAAAGGCTGATTCGATCGAAAGCAATCTCGCCAACTGCCAAACAACACCTTCCGTTCCTCTTTTTGTTCGCGAGACAATTTAGATTTGAAAAACGTATAAGCCCTAGCAACCGGCCCCAAATAAGTTGGAAACGTCGAACCATCGTACCGATACCCTCGGTTCATCATCGTTCGAAAAACTTCATCCGACACGCTAAACCCCGGACCGCGAAAACCAACCGGCAACTTGCCAGTAATCGCCTTCAAGGCATTTTCTGTTTTTTCAAACTCGCTGATTAACTCTGCCGGCGTATATAGATGCAGCCAAGGCTCGTGATTGAACGAATGATTTGCGATCTCGTGGCCAGCCGCATCAATCGACTCGATTGCTGCCTTATTTTTCGGCAGCACAGCATCTTGGCCGATCACGAACACCGTGATTTTAAGCTTTCGCGATCCCAAGAAGTTTAGCACGCGAGGCACGGCGTAGTCCAAATAGCTTGGAAACCCTTGCCATTCGTCGCCGCCCTGCGTTTTCAAATAGGACCATTTGTTGTCTAGGTCCAGCGAAATATTGGCCTGGTTTTTTTTCGACATCGAAACTTGAAGTCCAGTGCGGTGTGACAATTAAAATTTGGATTGGCAGAAAGTTAAACAATTTAATCGCATTGATTCAGACGCTCATTCAACTCTAAGATTCAAGGCGAAACAAAACTCAACTGTCCGCCTACCGGCACGGCTCACCGAGCGCAAGAATCTGGCAGTGCGTGACGGACGACATCGCAAAACCTCTCGGCCGTTTGCTCCGGCGTGATATGTGCGACCGAGCGACGACAGCTTTCCGACATTCGGAAAAGCTCATTAAACGAACACGACATAGCGGCCTCGATGGCTCGCCCCACACCGCTGGAATCGTCCGTTTTAAAAGCCCAACCATTGACACCTTCTTCAATCAGCGTTTCGACTGACTGAACGTAGGTGCAGCCGAGAACCGGAATTCCAGAGGCGAGCGCTTCAACGGTCGTAAGCCCCCATTCGTCGGCAAAACTTGGATTCACACCAATATCGGCATCCCGATAAGCACCACACAGAGCCTCTTGGTCTAAATTCCCAAGTGCCTTCACTTGGAGATTGCCACAAGACATTTCAAGCAGGCTATCGACAAGATTTCCAGCACCGGCCAGTTGCAGAACAACCTTACGTTCGGGATTTTCTTGACACCATTTTTGCAACTGCCCGGCAAACTCGATAACGCCCTTTCTTGGCGAAATCGAGCCACAGTAAAGCAACTTGTGTGGCTCGTCATCCGACCGCAATTCTCGTTCTCCCGCGTACACCACCTTCGGGTCGACACAATACGGAATCGAGAATAAATCAGATTCTTTCACTCCCAAATCTTTTAAATATTTTTTGCAACTGGGCCCATTGTACGTGCAAAAATCGACCGCTCGTCGGACAATCCCCCGCAGCATTCGCCGAGTCAATCCGCGTTCTTGTTCGATCCAGTGCGACATATTCCCAACCATCACCAGCGGCACCGACCTATTCCATCGACGGAACCAACCCGACAAAAGCGTCCGAAAACCCATCTCATAAGAAAAAACGATGTCGGGTTTCAGTCGTTTTAATTGCTTGATCGTATCGACGGGAACATGGATGAAATTTTGTTCCTGGAAGCCCTTTGAATGCTTCCACGTCTTGGTAAACATCCAGTTTTTTTGAACCTGAACATCCAAGCCCAACCAATCGGCATCCCATTCTCTATCCGGCTCCATCGGCACCGACAACAACACGGTCAACTTCCGAACTCTTCTTGCCAGTTCAACGTAACTGATCGCATGATGGACTCGAATGTAATTATTCAAAATCACAACATGAGCATCGAGTACTTCGCCATCAAAGTCATCGGCCCCGTCGTTTTCGCGACATTCAGCGATATCAAGTTGCATAAGTTTTTGTGCCATCGGATTAACGCGTCGAAACTCTCAAAATTGGATGGTCGATGGAAACAGAACTCTTATCGTTTTCAAATTCTTCCATTGCCGGCAGCGCCAAACCGATCGTCCATAGGATCGTTGGCAAACCACATAAAATTGAGAACACCACGTTTTCAAATAGGCCGTTGACCAAAATAAATACGATGATCGCATCGGCAAATGGATGTCGAGAAACGATGACTTTAAAAATGCGTTCCAAACACATCCAAACTGCGATCAGGCCGCCCAACACGCCGGTCGAAAATGCGATGTTCAAGATCAAATTGTGCGTGTGCATCGAGTATTCCTGCAGCCAAAACTTCGAAGTCGCCGCACCGTAGCCAAACAGCGGTCGTTCACCAATCAGCTGAATCGTTTTGCCCCAAATTGCCGTACGACCGGTCGCGCTGGCCAATTCCGATGCGTCGCCGGACTTGGATAACAAATCCAATTTGGACATCACCTTTCCTTGGACATCCATAAACATCGACGCGGTCATCAGTGCCATCACGCCCGCGACTGCAAACACAATCGCCATCATCGCGTACTTGCGATCGAAAATATAATCTCGAAAGGCCACGGAGAACGCAACCACGGTCGCCAACAGTGATGTTCGAGACAAAGAACCGATCAACGCCGCAAACGCCGCCAGCACTAGCAAAGTCCTAAGCCAAGTCCGCATCTCTGGTTCACGAAGAAACAGCAAGCCCAGCACAACCGTCAAGCCAGCAATTTGCCCAAGTGTATTGGGATGCGTCAAACCACCCATGCGAGGAATAAAGGCCCCCTCGGTCGTCGGCTCAAGAAAAACCCCAACCGATGGCACAAGCAAATACGTCAACCACGACCCAATTACGAAACAACCCATCGCCCAGTACACAATATCCAAAACCAGTTTTGGCCCCAGTTGCACTAGCGCCGTAACCGTCATTAACAAAACGCAGGCGATCGAAATCGTGGAAGCTAACGACTGAACGGCAGACGACGATGTCGGCACCGAAAGAAAGAAACAACCCAGCAAGATAAACATCCACACCACGGGAAAAGTGAACATCAACCTCCTCATTTTCGGATCGGTCAAAAAACCAACCCCACCGTACAACCCCGCCAGTCCTAGGAACATTACCTTCACGGCCGCTTGGCCACCGAAACCGACTTTCGCGTTGTCCGCTTCGATATCGAGTAAATTGCCGAAGGCGACCGCGAATAACGCAAAGCAACCAATGACCGTAAAAACTGGCAATTGCAACCAAGACGAAACCACGCCGTGCAGCGAACTGGGCTGCAGCGACGCCGCGCTGCTAATTTCAGAATCGGCCGAATACATTGCTCGCATCTCTACACGGACCCACGATGCAAGATAGCCTTGTAAGCCGTATCGAAGATCAACTTTAGATCGAACTTCAAACTGCGACGCTCAATGTAATCCAAGTCCATTTGCATCCACTGCGCGAACTTCACGTCGCGACCGCCGTAAGCTTGCCAAGTGCAAGTCAGCCCCGGCAACACCGTTAAACGGGCTCGCTGCCAAGCGGTGCAGGCCAGCGATTCTTCCACCGGCAACGGACGCGGTCCGACCAATGACATATCACCTTTTAAAATGTTCCAAAGCTGCGGCAATTCATCGACACAAGACTTCCGCAAGTACCGGCCAATCGT
This sequence comes from uncultured Pirellulaceae bacterium, assembly GCA_964601665.1. Taxonomy (GTDB): domain Bacteria; phylum Planctomycetota; class Planctomycetia; order Pirellulales; family Pirellulaceae; genus Mariniblastus. The sequence continues at coordinate 8,806 of CAZROJ010000146.1, read as the reverse complement.
GGTTACCCGAGGGTCGTTTGTTAATTTGAACGCCGGACCATCTTGCTCGCTTTGTTCGCGTAAACGTTCTTGCAACTCTTCCGCGTTCACAACCATCGTGCGCAACTTAAGAATCCCAAATTGCTTTCCGTCTTTTCCTTCGCGAACTTGCCGAAAAAAAACTGGCCCCTTGGATGTCGCTTTAATCATCACCGCTGCGGAAACCAGCACCGGCGACAACATCATCAAACCCAAACCAGCACCAGCAATATCGATTGCTCGCTTCCAAATCGGCGTTGCAACCGACGGAAGAAAGCGGCGTTGCTTTTCAATCACCCGAAAATTGGCAGCTACTCTTTCGCTTCGCCGCTGCCGCGAACGATCAACCCGAGGCTCAGCAACAACCGTCGCACCGGACGACCAAAAATCATTGCCAGACTCCCGACTGTGAGAATCGTCGTTGGTACTAAACTTCGTCGTATGGGGCTTGAACAACTTCCGGTGCGCCGAATCGTGACGTTCGTCGTTAAAAAAATCATCTCCCGATTCAACATTGGAATCATCATCGGGAGTCTCTGAAGACAATCCTCGAATTTCATACGCAACAGAAATTAGCTCGTCATCCATTGGGTAGGTCGATACCTCGGCAACAACATCCCAACTCACCGATAGCAGTTCGATTATCTGATTGGCCAAAACAAGCGTTCCATCACGACCCGACTCAGGCAGCAAAACCGCCAAGCTACCTTGATACCAACCAATCGAATCGGTGATTCTCAGACGTCCAAGCGTCTGTCCGAATTCGGGTGACTCAAAAAGCTTTACCGGGTCGATCGACACTTTATTTGACTTTGGCTTGATCCAAATCAGGCCGAGCTCACGTCCGGACTCTCGACGATCCGAACGATAGATCTCTTTCTTGAGTTCAGCTCGAAACTGAGTTTCCGATAACACAATTTCCGCACCCGGCGGCTTCATGCGTCGAAATATCCGGCCCAAACGCCGGCTTCTAGTTCGCGAACTGCGAATCATAGTAGGGTCCAATTTCATCAAGTAGCAAAATCTAGGGAGCAAAAAGTTTGCTTAGAAAACGTTGTACAACGCAGTTGCTTCTAAGACTTATTGAGCACGACACCTACAACGGAGACACCGTAACCCTCAACCTGTTTCTTAAAACGTTCGACTCGTCGTTGATCAATAAAGTTGGAATCAACCGTCAAAATCACACCGTCTAAAAACGGAGCAAGCGAATGACAAGCAGTCAGATTCGAAGCCAACGGCAAATCAAAAATAGTAAATGCGTAATCCGACAGAGCCTCTTTAAGCAGCGGCGACAATCCGTCGAACGGTAGAGCCAATGCTTCATTGGAAGATTTCTGCCCGCACCCCATTACAGAAACATCCGCAATCGGCGAAGCAAAAACGACTTCATCAGCGGTTGCCTGATCTAATAATAGTTCCGCCAGGCCGGGCGCTTTTGCGTAGCCCAGCCGGCGAGCAATATAAGGCCGACCAAAATCTGCTTCGACCAAGAGCGTTCGTGCTCGGCATAAAGAAGCCAAGGTACAAGTCAGATTGAAGCTGACCGTACTCGCCCCGACACCTCGCTCTAACGAAGTGACCCCCACCGAGATGGCCCTATCGGTCGACATGAAGTTATTTGTGTCCGCCCACTGTCGCACTTGTCGAGCCAGAGCAAAAAAGTGACCACGTAAACTATTGCTCGGCGAGATCACGTTTCGACGACTGCGCCGTCTTTGAAGACTATTTTCAATCATCAGTTCACCATGTTTCGGCTGGAGTAAACGCGTGGCAAGGTAACCAGCACTGGCAAGTCCAAAACCTGTTCGACTTCGCTCTCGTTAAGTGTTGAGCTCAGATGGTTCTGGTCAAAAAACAATGAAGTTCCCAAAGCAACCAGCAAACCGCACACAAACCCGAGCGAGAGAACAAGGCTGGCTTTGGGGTTAACATGCTTGAGGGTCAAAGTCGGTTCTTGAGAAACTCGAACGTCCGAAATATTCTGATCGTCCAACGCGCCCATCGCTCGAGCTTCACCGCGGGGCTTCGTGTAAATTGCCAAATATTGCTGAGCAACCTGGACCTTGCGAAGCTTCTCCTCTGCTGCGACTTCCGCCGAGTTCAGCGATTTCATCTGTGCACTCGCCTGCTGCTTTTCTTCCAACAAGCTTTCCAGCCTCGCCTTATCGCCCGCCAGCTTTGCCGAAGCCAACAGCAAGTCCGTCTCCAACGCCTGATAAACAGGGTTCGGCTCAGACTGCGATTCAGTTCGATCTCTGTCCATCGAGCCAACTTCTTTTTCCAATGAAACGATCTGCTGATTGATCGTCTTCAGACGAACATCGCGATCGGTTAGTCGCGTTCGCAATCGCTCACGTTCCTGCTTGAGCTTGTACAACTCCGTCTTGGAATCCTCGAACGATAAACGCTCAACCCCTTGCTTGGGCATGGAAACCATTCGCGGTGTCGCCGCCAACAGTTTTTCAAGTTTCTTCATTCGCTCTTGAGACTCCGCTAGAGTCACGTCCGCGTTGACTAAACTTTGATCGATCCCGGCAATGATCCCTTGAATCGAATCGCGAGCGGCACCCACTGACATCACACCAAGCTCGTTGCGGAAGTCAGCCAGATCCTCAATCGCTTCGCTTAGAAATTTCTCCTGCTTGATGAACTGTTCATCAAAGAAGTCGGCGCTGCTGGTCACGTTGTGAACGCCAAGGTGAATCTTTCGAGTATTCCTAAAAATGCAGTCGACAATGCTCTGTGCCAACTGCGGCGAGTTCGATTTCATCGCAACGCGGATCACGGAACTCTTTTTTTCATTGTAAACATCAAGCCGTTTGGAAAGGTGCTTTGACGCCAGTTCTCTCTTGCGAAGCCGCTTGTACTCGGCGGGATCCATACCAGCACTACCGCCCGTGCTCGGCTTGAAAGAACCCAAGCTTGGGAGGTAGTCAAAAATCCCGTTTTTGAGAATTTCGTCCGCTCCCACCTCATCCACAACCGCATCAAGCACCGCTCGACTGCCAATAATTTCAATCACACTCTTGATTTCATTCTCACGCGTCTCTTGAATCGCGACCGGGGCGCCGCTGGAAGAAGGAACGACAGATGTATTGTTCCGATCCATCTTCAAGTACAGCCGACCTTCACTGCTGTACTCTCGCGGCCAAACAAGATAAAGCGCCACAACAACCGCCATGACGGTTGCCCAAGCGAAGATCGCTTTGACTCGATGGCGTTGAAGGGCTCCCAAAATCTGGGCGACCGTCAGCTGGTTATTCATAATGCGATTCTTAGGAGGCAAGTCACGATGGCGGGAAGTCGAAGCTGAACGGATCGACCAAAAGCAGTTTCTATCAAAATTGGCGAATTATCGATGTCAACCGCCTTCAGCATCATATTTCGCCGAATAAATCCTATCAACCAAAAATGTATCGATCGAAGTGATAAATGCGAATCTAACCAATACTACGATCAAATCGACGGGCGTAGGGTGAAGGACACGGCACGTAATACGTTTGCAAGGCAAGCTTTTCCGCCCCCGCGGGAACCTAGACCCCAAAAAATGGCTAGTGCGTCAAACGTTTGGCCCTTCGACGAAAACGTGGAGCTAACTCGGAATGACAGGTTGCTTACAGCGCTTTGCCCCCTCGGATCGCTGACAAAAAAGTTTCCAGATCCGTTAGATCCGACAACTGCAAATCAGGCTCGGCCCGAGCAAGCTCAGCGGCCGTACCACCGCCAGTTTCGACCGCGATTACCTTCGCCCCGACCGACCGCGCGCAGCTAATATCGTTGACAGTGTCACCAATTACCCAAACTTGGTGCTCTTGGAACTTTTCACCATTGGCCAACCGAGCGTTCGCGACCGCCTGGGCCGCAACGTCATCGCGATTGGAGTGGTCGTCTCCATAACCGCCAAAATGGAAATAGTGATCGATACCGAAGTGGCTTAACTTCGATTCGGCCGCCTGCTTGGCGTTACCCGTCAAAATCCCGACCGCCACGTCTGTATCTTCGGCCAGCATTTCAAGCATGGGTGAAACGCCCGGCAATAATTCCCCCCCCGAAGCCTCAAGTTCCGCCGGCAGCAATTTCCAGTAAAGTTCGTCGAACGTCTTTCGATGCGTTTGGTAATCTTCCTGCAACGCATCGAACACATCCGTCATAATGCCATGATCCGTCCGGCCGTGCACTTGAGTTTCCGGAGTCGCCACCGGCCCGAACATCACCTCCAACGCCTGATGGACCGCTTTCATTCCCGCACCGCCAGCCCGAAGCAATGTGCCATCGATATCAAACAGCAAACTAATCAATTCTTAAACTCCAGCGACACTTGAAAAAATGCTATCATCAAAAATCAGCCCACACCTAAAATCTATCCCGCAACAATCGAGCCGACAACGCTAGCCGCGGGCATTTTGAGTTTTGGGTTAAACACTAGGCGTCGTATCGCAAATCTTAAAACTCACACAAGTCACCAATAACCCGACAGCAAAACCTGACACACAATTTGGGCAAAATTCTGGCCCAATTTTTCTCCAGCACTGGTCGACAACACGGCCAATCAAAACGTGACCATCAAAAAATCTTTCGAAAACACATTGCGACCAACACGACGATCGTCAAACACTCGGCAAAAACGTTCGCGCCGGGCATCGCCGTTCTCCAGCGTCGCAGCTTCGTGCATTTTTTTCGCAGCGGCGATTGCTTCGGCCCAACCGGACGATCTCCCAAGAACGCCAACCCAAGCACAATTGGACCAAATCACACGTGCGATTAGTCAACTGGGCAGCAGCGAACCTGCCCAGCGTTCGGCCGCCCGCGACGAACTTACCAAGTTCGGTGAACTGGCGATTCCTGAATTAGAAAAGGCCGCCAGGTTCGAATCCACTCGTGACCACGAGGTCCAGTCTCGAGCGGCTGAATTGGTCGAAAATTCTCGATCCAACCTGGCCAAGGCCAAGGCGAAAAAATTCATCGCCGGCCAAGCCGTGCTCTCCGGTTGGCCAGAATTTGCATCGATCTGCGGCGACAATCCATCGTCGCGCGAACTCTACCAAAAAATTCACCTGAATCACTCGCAGCAAATCGAAACCGCGATTCGCCAGCCTCAAGATTTAACCTTTGCCGACTTTAGCAGCCTGCTGGGCTCTCAAAACCGCGAACGCATCGCACTGGGCTTGTTCCTACTGGCGTACCCCAACGCCGCTGCTCAACCAGCACTTCAAACAAATCAACTCGAAGTGTTGTCGCGAAATTTGATTGGCAGCGCTGGCCAGTTTTTTGATGCCAAACAAAAACACCAGACGTCCATGATCAAACTCGTCTGTGCCTTTCTTGCTTCAACCGACAACCTACCACCCGCTCGTAAACTGGCTCTCCTGTCAACACTCGACCATCCGCTGGTCGACGCACAACTCCTCGAACTTACCCAGCCCAACCTCCCGCCCATCGTCCGAGCCGTGGCGATCGCCAGCCTCTCCAGCGCTGCTGGACCAACAACCCTCAAACATCTTCAGCAATACATCGACGACAAAACCTCGGTCGGCAAATTTTTAATCGATAACCCTCAACAGCAGTCCACGAGCTCAGCTGTTACCCCCAAAACC
>CAZROJ010000146.1:0-3091 GCA_964601665.1 uncultured Pirellulaceae bacterium | reverse complement strand
CCCAAAACCAAAAAGCAAACGGTTTCTGAAGTTCAAATTCGAGACATTTGTTTGTTAGCCAGCTTGCGAATCACAAAAAAAAAACCGACCGATTTTGGTTTTTTTGAGAGTGCCCTGTCGACCAATTCGTCCAAGATTGACATCAAAACGGCAGGTTTCGTCGACGACACGGCTAGGCAAAATGCATTTAAACAATGGTTTCGATCGCAAGAAAAACGTCCCCCCAGCCAGCAGTAGACAACACCGCCCCGCTAAACCTCATCTCCGCGTCGCCAAACGCATCCAATCGACACCAAGAATCGATGCCAAGAATCTGGTCTGTATTTTCGGCTGCGAACTAATAAACTAGGCAGCACGTTAAAAATAAATTTGTGGACAACCCAAAATGTCATTTTCAAAAAATCCGACGCTTAAGCCGCTGCCATTCACGATGCTCGGCCTGATCACCTTGGCCATCGTTGCAACCCCGACGATAGCGCGCGCCCAGTCTTCCTCGGCCGCCGCCGAAACCGCAACCGATTTTACAGACGATTCAACAGACGATTCGGCGGAAGCGAAGAAAAAGGAATCCGAACACTTCATGCGAATCCGCCGTGACTACCGCGGCCGCCAAATCGCGCTCGAAACTTCGATCACTCGTTACCAAGTCAAAAACAATCAAGGCGAACCCATCTCGGTTGACTTAATCGGCGTCGTTCACATCGGCGAAAAGGAATATTTCGAAGACCTCAACCAGCGATTCGAAGCCTACGATTCGCTCTTATACGAACTGGTCGCCCCCAAAGGCACCCGCGTCCCCAAAGGCGGCGGCGCGCGAGGCGGTGTTCCTACGAACCCCTTGGCTGCCATGCAAAAAGGCATGCAATCGGCACTGGGACTTGAATTCCAGCTCGAACACATCGATTACACAAAAGACAATTTCATCCATGCCGACATGAGCCCCGAGGAATTCGGCAAGAGCATGTCCAGCAACGACGAAAGCATCGCTGGCTACGGGCTCAAAGCGATCGGGCAAGGAATCGCGATGCAGTCAGCCGGCAAATCAAACGACTCGCTGGGCATGTTGATGATGGCGTTTTCCAGCAACAAACAATACCGAATGCGAAAAATGTTCGCCAAACAAATCAAGCAAATGGAAGCCGGCATGGTCGTGTTCAGTGGTAAAGATGGCAGCACGATCATCACTCACCGCAATGGAAAATGCATGGAAATCCTGACACAACAAATTGCCAAAGGCAAAAAGAACATCGCTATCTTTTACGGGGCAGGGCACTTGCCAGATATGCAGCGTCGTTTAATAAGCGACTTCAAGGCCAAACGAGCGGGCCAAGTCTGGCTGGAGGCATGGAAGCTCCGCGAGCCCAACTAACGCGGCAAACGTTTCGACTTTGTAGCGTTTTCATTTTTTACCCCAAGCAAGATTGAGCCGTCACCTCCAGCGGCCTTCGCGAATTTGGGGAAGCGATGCCCACAACGCGGCCGGGGATCGCGTAAACTTTCACAATCCGAAATCGTTTCCTAAAACTCCTCAGCCCAGGCAACCCAAGCCATGCCGCAGTCAAACTTTACTGAAGCGGACTACCGGCAATTCGCCCAGGACCACGACGTCGATTTTGACGACGTCGGTCCGGTTGCCGCGGACGAGTTTCTCGAGACCTTGACGCAAGTCGTCAACAACGACGATGTCCCGTTCCCCGTTCCCCCAGAACAACGCCAGCCCTACATCGATAACTACCAAGCTGGCGAGCCGTTTTCGGTGGGACAATTCGGCGGCGAACAAGTCGACCTGAAAGAGTTTACCTGCTACCAACACTATGATCGCTACAGTTTTGAAGAGCACTTGAGCTGGGCTTGCTTGGTCGCCGACCAACAAAAAGCCAAACTCAAATACGCGTGCCGTGAGTACCTGCATGGCGAAGAACTTTTTGAAATCGGGTCGACTCAGATTCCGAATTACTACCTGCTAAACGCTCGCATTTACCAACAAACGGGCTGGCAACTGGCGACGGTCAAGGAAATCATTCCGGCTGAATTATTCTTCACCTGCCACGCTCGCCGGTTCTTTCCCGTAACCACGTTCATGCGTCCGCTGGGGGTGGACTATTTGGAAGAACCTGACATTGGACACGACATCGCCGGGCACGTCGCGACGTTCACGATCCCTGCTGTCGCCAACGTCATGCAGTTCCACGGTCAAGCGCGAAACATTATTTACAACGAACGAGACCACCAGCTTGCTGGCTTAACCGATCAAAAAGAAATCGACGCGATCAACCTGCACGCCGATGAACTCCTGCGCCACGCCGGCCGTATTTATTGGTTCACCGTCGAATTCGGCCTGGTAATGCAGGACGGCGAGATCCGCGATTTCGGCGCGGGAATCCTATCTTCGCCTGGCGAAACTGAATACAGCATTCACGGTCACCGCTCCAATCGAATCTTGATCGACCCATCGCTCGAATGCGATTTACTGCGTATCGCGAATACGGACTATTTGATCAACGAATTCCAAAAGACTTATTTTGTTTCCGAATCATTCGATCAGCTGAATTCATTGACCCCCGATCGCATTGTCGCCGCCAGCAAAAAAGCGATCGCGATGCCAGATTTCACATGGACGGAAGTTATCCCCGGCGACCAAGTTTTGCAGGTTGGCACGGTCGCGACGAGCATCAACGAAAAGTATTACCGCCTGATCGCCGATCAAGAACAAGACGAGTGCCTGCAACGCACCGCTTTGCTCAACTTAGAAAAGTACGCAGCCGGTTTTGACCAATCGCTACTAAACAACTTTCGCGTCCCGCCACCCGCACCACCGCAAGTAGCAATCGACTGGCATAAAAACAAAGCCAATCAAACTTAGCGCTTATCCCAAAACTCAAAATGCCCGCAGCCAGCGCCGTCGGCTCTTTATTCGTGGAATAAGCTCTTATCGCCCAAGGCCTTAATTTCTCGGCCAACCAAAATTTGGCTCATCTGACCAATCCGTTGGCCACGCGACCACTGGCCGCAGTAACGACCTGCCTCCGGCCAGGCCTTAACGAACGTCACTTGAAGGCAGCCAGGCCAAAACTCTCCGCCCGCCAGCGGC
>CAZROJ010000145.1:8616-13010 GCA_964601665.1 uncultured Pirellulaceae bacterium | reverse complement strand
GCGGGATCGTGATGGAGTTTGACGTCGAAGTGGGCGACATTTGGCGAATGTGCCAGGTTAAAGACGCGCCGATTCGCGACTGGGTCAAGCTGGCAGTGACGCGCGGTCGAGCGACTGGTTGGCCGATCGTATTTTGGTTGGACAAAGACCGCGCCCACGACGCTCAGCTGATCGCCAAGGTCAACAAGTATTTGGGCGACCATGACACGGATGGTTTGCAGATCGAAATCATGTCACCCGTCCAGGCCACTCGGTTTACGTTGACGCGATGCAAAGCCGGCGAGAATACGATTTCAGTCACGGGCAATGTGCTGCGAGATTATCTGACCGACTTGTTTCCAATTTTGGAACTTGGTACCAGTGCGAAAATGTTGTCGATCGTGCCGTTGATGAACGGTGGCGGTTTGTTCGAAACCGGGGCCGGTGGTTCCGCGCCGAAGCACGTTCAACAGTTCGTCGCGGAAAACCATCTTCGCTGGGATTCGCTGGGCGAGTTTTTGGCGTTGGCGGTTTCGCTGGAGCATCTTGCCGATGTCAATCAAAACCCCAAGGCCAAGATTTTGGCCGAAGCGTTGGACGCGGCGACTGGCAAGTTATTAGACGGCGGCAAGTCGCCTTCGCGAAAGGTCAACGAACTTGACAATCGTGGCAGCCATTTTTACTTGGCAATGTACTGGGCTCAGGAATTAGCCAGTTCGCCCGACGAAAGCTTGGCTGCCAAGTTTGGTCCCTTGGCCGAACAGCTCGAAGCCAACGAAGAAAAAATCGTGGCCGAGCTGAACGCCGTTCAGGGTGCAGCGGTCAACATCGGTGGCTATTATTCGCCAGATATGGACTTGGCAGCCGCTGCAATGCGGCCGAGCAAAACGTTCAATTCGGCCTTGGCTTCGTTGTAAAAGAGCGCGGATTCCTTGTGTTTTGGCAATCTCGTTTGCTGGTAGGCTCGTGTGATTCCGGCCGAACGTCGTTTGCCCAGCAAAATGCTGGCATCCTGACTTCTAAATCCAAAGCGATTGATGTTGACCACGATTTCCAAATGAGAACTAATGCAATGATCGGCTGGTCAGGGTATTGCCGAAAATGGATTTTCACCAACAACATGTTGGGTTCGACAGGATGTTGAACACTTGCCAGATTCAATGGCGCTGCCGCAATCGCAACTAAGAAATTGCTGATGCGGCTTGCGCTGAAAAAATGATTTGGAAAGAAATCACATGCTTATTTTATCCAGACGCGAAGACCAAAAAATTCTTTTCCCGGCATTGGGAATCACGATCGAAGTGGTCGGGGTGCAGGGCAAAAAAGTCAGGCTGGGCGTGGATGCACCGCCGAGCGTTCGTATTATTCGCGATGAACTGCAGGGGCAATTGTCGGACCAAGATTTGGCGGCTCAAACGCCTAGTGAACAGCCTGCCGAGACTGAGCAACAAAGAGCTCAACGGCACCAAGCGAACAATCGCCTGAATGCGATCAGCCTTAAACTGCAGATCGGTGAAAAGCTCTTCAAGCAAGGTGAGACCGAACGGGGCTTGGCTCAAATCGAATCGGTTTTGGCTGAGCTGGCGAGTCTGGAGCAAGACGCGAATAAAACGGTAAAGGGCGTCGAAGAAAAAGCTCCGGTCGACCAAGCCGCTGGTCCGTCGGATCTTAAAAGGGCGGTCAAGGTGTTGCTGGTTGAGGATAATCCGAACGAGCGACAGTTGCTGTCGACGATTCTGGAAATGGGCGGGGTCGAAGTTGTGACGGCTCCCGATGGTCAAGCTGCTCTGAATTATCTGGAGCAAAACGAGTTGCCTGATGTTGTGTTGATCGACATGCAAATGCCACAGTTAAATGGGCCGCAAACGATATCCATTATTCGCGAACAATTGAAATTGTTTAAACTGCCAATCTATGGCGTTTCCGGTTTGCAACGTTCTGACGTCAATATTCCGTTGAGCGATCGAGGTGTTAGCGGTTGGTTTGCCAAGCCTGTTCAGGTTGGAAAACTTTTGGATCAGATTTTCTCCGATTGCGAAAATCGCAGCCAATTAAATTAGTATTAGTGTTGATCCTAATTCCTCGTGAAGACCCGAAAGAAATGGTCTGAAAGGCTGAAACAAGACAATCCTAGTGCTTTGTGACTTCTAAAAATTCGGGTTGGCCGGGGACGAAAGTCTCTAGATCCCCACAGTTTCCGCAAGTGGACAACCCGAACATTAAGGTGTGACAAAGCACTAAGGCAGCGGTGAAAGTTTAATTGGCATCGGGATCGATGATTGGATTCAGCCGAGCCGAATTATTTTGCGTTTGAGCGAAATAAAGCCGCTTCGGAGATAACACGTGCTAGGTCTTCGCTGCTGATCGGTTTAGTAATGTGCATATGAAAGCCCACGGCCATCGATCGTTCAATGTCTTGTTGTTGCCCGAAGCCGGTAAGTGCCACACAAAATGTGTGCTGGTCGCATTGTGCTTTTTTCAGTCGAGACATCACACCGTACCCGTCTAGTTCGGGGAGCCCGATGTCGACCAGTGCCAGGGTTGGCTTTTCGATTTCGATTGCCGTCACGGCTGATAGACCATCGGCGACGGCAATGATCTGATGCCCGTCCATTTCTAACAGCAACGTCATCATCTCGCGCGCGTCTGGTTCGTCTTCGACAAGCACGACTTTGAGAGCGTGGGAAGCCAGCTGGGGTTCGATGGCGTTCGTCTGCTTGTCGGATTCAACGATCTTTTGGTCCGACAGCGGGAGGGTGACTCGAAAGTGGCTGCCCAATCCTTCGCCTTCGCTTTCGGCAACGATCTGGCCCTCATGCAATCCAACGATGGTATTGACCAGCGTCAGGCCAACGCCCATCCCGCCTTGGGAAAGGTCAAGGGTGCTGTCGCCTTGAACGAATGGCTCGAAGATGCGTTTCAATAAATCGCTGGACATGCCCGCTCCATTATCGATGACGCTCACTTGGGCTTGGTTTTTAACGATGTTCACATCCAAATTGACTTCGCCGGTGGCCTGGGTGTACTTGATTGCATTGACCAACAAATTGACGATGACTTGTTCGATTCGGGATGCGTCGCCGTTAATGGGAATGGGTTGACTAGAAATCGATTTGATGACTTTGACTTTTCCGGTGGTCGCCAGCGATCTTACTGACAACAACGCGTCCTCGGCAGCGGTGCGTAAGTCAAATGTACTCTTGCGCAGCTCAATTTTGTTTTGCACGAAACGAGAGATGTCCAGCAGGTCATCCAGGATTCGCGACAGGTGCGTACCGTGGCGATGAATGATGCCCGACACTCGTCCGATGCGTTTGTCCTTTCCAACCAGGCGTTGCAAGACGGACGAGGCATTCTGGATAGCGGCCAGTGGGTTGCGTAGTTCATGGGAGAGCATCGCCATGAACTTGTCCCGTTCATGGACGGCTTGTTTGGCTTTTAGCTGGGCCATTTTCAAACGCGTGATATCTGTTTTGATTCCAGCGATGGCATAGATCTTGTTGTCTTGGTCGCGAAGTGGAAATTTAGCCGTCAGGTAGGTGCGTCCTTGGCCGTGTACCGGAATCACTTCCTCAATTTCAATTTTCTCGCCTGTCTCGGTTAAAATCCGGTCGGATTCTGCGATTTGGTCCGCAATCCCACCGGGTAAAAAATCGTGGTTGGTTTGTCCGAGAATTTTTTCGGTTGAAATTTCAAAGACCCGCTCGGCTTGTTCGTTCGCTGCAAGGTATCTGCCTTGCAGGTCTTTGATGAAAATAAACGAAGGCGAGTTTTCCATCACGCTGTGAAGCTGATGTTCTTTCTTGTCGATTTCTTTTTGGGCCTGTTTCAGTGACGCCACGTCGATCAGCGTCAGGACAACACCTTCGACAGCATCTCGGGATTGGTAAGGGAGGATTCGCAGGAAGTATTCATGCCCGGAACGATCCTGTACATCGTGTTCATAGGGTTGTTGGGTTTTCAATACCTCGCGAACTTTATCCAGCAGTTGCTTGTGTTCGATGTTGTGCGTGAATCTTTCGAACGATTGGCCAATGTCTTGTTCAATAAAGTTAAATAGTTTTGCGATTCGCGGCGTGAATTTCCGGATCGATAAGTTTTTGTCAAGAAACAAGACGCCGACATCCGTGCTGACAAACAAGTGGTCCATGTCGTCGGTCAGCTCAGTTAATTCTGAGATTTTACGTTGGTATTCGGCATTGACCGTGTACAGTTCTTCGTTGACCGAATGCAGTTCCTCGTTGGTCGATTGCATTTCTTCATTGGAAGCAATCAGTTCCTCGTTGGTGGCTTGCAATTCTTCGTTGCTGGCCCCAAGTTCTTCGATCGTTGATTGCAAGTTTTCGTTGCTGTAGTTCAGTTCTTCTTCCAATGAAGCGATTCGCGCCTGCGAAGACGCATTCAAATTCAGTTCG
>CAZROJ010000145.1:0-8516 GCA_964601665.1 uncultured Pirellulaceae bacterium | reverse complement strand
CGTCCGAAAATCGGCGAAACGCTAACCTTAACTTGACTGTTAAAATCGGTATGGTTTTTGGGTTTGCCAGTGTAAGTTGTCGCCACGGCTTGCTTGGCAACGCGTTGAATCGCTCCGGCGACCGCAGTCCGAAACTCGGCATCGAACAGTTCCAAGACGTCGCCCGTTACCGGGCCTCGATTGATTTGCAAAAAACGGCCCGCATCGCCGAAGACATGTAAAACTTGACGGTGTTCGTCGATCAAAACCGAGGGAGCTAAATGCTGGTTCAGCAGTTCCTCGTAAACTTTTAAGGTTTCTTCTCTTGCGCTGGGCCGGGCAGACGTTGGCAGGATAGGCCTGCGAAGGCTTGCCGTATTGGCATCGTTTAAGAATTGAAATCCGGTTCTCAACGAGGCATTTCGACGCTTGGTGAAGATCTTCCAGTGGCGTTGGAGCGTTTTGAATTCGCCTTCTAGCTCCCCCAAACCTTCGCTTGGGCCCAGCATTAATGTGCCGCCCGGCTTGAGTCCAAAATGGAACAGCGAAAGGACCTTTCGCTGGGCAAGCAGCTGAAAGTAGATCAGCATGTTGCGGCAGCTGATAAGGTCCATTTTTGTAAAGGGCGCTTCGCGAATCACATTTTGACGCGCGAAAACAATCATCTGTCTGAGTGCAGGTGAAACTTGGTATTGGTTATCCTTGGGAGTGAAATAACGTTCCCGCCGTTCTACCGAGACGTTGGCGAGGCTGTTTTCGTCATAAATGCCTTCGCTGGCAAAGTCGAGCGACGTTTGGTGAACATCGGTCGCGAAGATCTTGATGCGTGGTTTGACATCCGGTGCTGCCAGTTCGTCTAATGTGATCGCCAACGAATAGGCTTCTTCGCCGGTGGCACAACCAGCGACCCAGATGCGGAATTCTTCGTCTTTGGGTAAGTCTTCGAGTCGGCGAGCGAGCACTTCTGTCGCTAAGAAATCGAAAGCCTCAGGGTCGCGAAAAAACTGCGTCACTCCAATCAGCAAATCCTTGTACAGCGTCTGGAGTTCTTCGCGATTGTCGGCCACCAAATCAACGTAGGATTCAAGGTCGATCGTATTGCTGATCAATAACCGCCGTTCGATTCGACGCAATACGGTGGTCTGTTTATAGACTCCAAAGTCGATTCCGTAATCTTTGAGTATCAATTGAAATAGTTTTTTGAAGACCCGTTCATTGAGGTCGACGGGGTTGATTGCGGCAACCAGTTCGCTGTGGATCGGGTTTTCGAGGAAACGGCTGAGCGCTTCACCAATCTGATCAACGGGTAAGACCAGGTCGACCATTCCTGTTTCGATAGCGCTTCGAGGCATCCCGTCGAACTTAGCCGATTCTTCGCTTTCAACGATCACCAAGCCACCGGCGTCATGAATATCTCGTATACCACGCGATCCATCGCTGCCGGTTCCCGAAAGAATAACGCCGACCGCCTTTTCACCATACTCGCGAGCAAGTGAACGAAAGAACTGATCAATCGGTAGCGAGAAACCTTCGTGCGGATCTTTGTCCGTTAACAACAGGCTGCCGCCGGAGATAATCATCTCCTTTTTCGGCGGAATCAAATAGATCGAATCGGGCTTGATCTCCACGCCGTCTCTGACCATTTGGACTGACATGTTGGTCTTTCGAATCAACAGTTCGTCCATCACGCTGTGGAAGTCGGGTGACAGGTGCTGCACGATCACGAACGCGAGCCCCGTATCGGTCTGCATGTTTTGGAACAGTCGCTCCAATGCCTCCAGGCCACCCGCAGACGCACCGATTCCAACAATATGACCTAACTGGCCGGGGCGAGTGTCGTTTTTTTTATTCATGCAAGTTCCGAATCCGTAAGACGTAACCGCAAAAGGCCAGTATCGTGAAACGGTAGTCTAAAGCTATTTAGCAGCCAATGTGCATAGAAAAAAAGAATAAATAAACGTTGTCGGGCCACTGTTGCCGATCGCCATCAGAGATAAACACAGTTTGGGGCGACTGGTTAGAAGCGAACGGTCGTTCGGTTACCAAATCGCACCCAAACCGATCACGCGTCATGGCAAACATCGGTAGGATTGGTTTGCCACCGCTTTACGAAAAACGAATCGCGCGACCGCTGACGCCGTTTTATTTTTTGGCGTGTGTTTGTGCGAAGTGGATCAGTCTCCCAAAACATAAGCAAAAATTAGCGGAGCGATCACCGAGGCGTCCGAGTTAATCATGAACTTGGGAGTGTCCACGGCCAGTTTGCACCATGTGATTTTTTCGTTGGGGACGGCTCCGCTGTAGGAACCATACGAGGTGGTTGAATCAGAAATTTGAGCAAAATACTGCCACAGGCGAATGTCTTTTTTCAGGTCCTGAATGATCGTCGGCACGGCACAGATCGCAAAGTCACCCGCGATGCCGCCAGCGATTTGAAAAAAACCAATCGGTGATTCTTTGTCCGTTTCAATGTACCAATTGACCAAGTGTTCCATCTGTTCGGTGCCGCTGCGAATGGCTGAATGAGAAGCGATTTTCTTTTCGATCACGCGAGCGGCAAAAATGTTTCCAAGCGTCGAATCTTCAAAGCCGGGCGAATAGACCGGAATCCCTTTTTCGTAAGCGGCCAACAGCCACGAATTTTCTCGAGGGATCTGAAAGTGCGGCTCCAAGGTTTTCTCTTCGAACAGCCGGAAGAACACTTCAAAAGGAAAAAGGCCCAAACCTGCGTTCGCGTTTTCAGCACAGATTGCCATGAAGTTATCTTCGATATGCCGCATGACGGTTTCAGGAATGCAGGTGTCTGTCACTCGGTTGAATCCGGCGTCCAACAGTTCTTGTTCGCCGTCGGGCGAGAGATCGCGATAGTTGGGGACCAAGCGATATTCGTTATGCGCGACCAGATTGAAAACGTCTTCTTCTAGATTTGCGCCCGTGCACGAAATCGCATGGACTTTGTCTTCGCGAATCATACGCGCCAATGAAATCCCAAGCTCGGCGGTGCTCATCGCGCCGCCCAAACTGACCAGCATTTTTCCACCGCTCTCCAAGTGATCGCGATACGCCTTGGCCGCATCCAGTGTTTCTCTGGCGTTGAAGTGGAGAAACTGCTGCTGCATGAAGTTGGAGATTGGTGAATCGGACATAAGGTTGTTGAAAAATTGAAACGCGGGCGGTGGCGATGGGCAACGCGTTGTATTTTGGCAACATCGCGAGATCCCTGTAAAGGCTCGGGATTTTACGTGAATTCGGGGCTGGCGACAATAAATGCGAGTTCTAACTCGGTTTGGCCCGGCGGCTGCGTTAGGCCAGTTGAAGAAATACTGGACTCTGTCAAATTGAACATCGAATCATGCACTCAAGCCGTCTCGCCGAATTAGCAAGTTGGGTCGCCGTTAACTCAGGCAGTCTCGTTTATGGATCACAAGATCAGCCAATATTGGTGGCCAGTTCCTACTGGATGACGTCGAAGCGACGAATTCAGCACTGGATCACCGCGTTAAAAATGTTCGAAAAGGACGTGCACGAACATGACGAAAATCATGATCCTTGGGCAGCGCTCGAGATCGTGATCCAAGAAATTTTTCAATCAGAAATACTCACTCGCGTCTGGTCGGCGACCGTTCTGTGCCATGACTGGTACCGTCGCAGTGACGAACTGTCGGGTTTGGCTCACTCGGTCCATTTGAGCCATTTGGAAGTAAAAAACAGAGCACTGCGGATCATGTTGGCTTGTGACGACATCGACGAACTGGCTATCGAACGATTGAATGCGCTGCGGCGGCGAACCGAGCGTTGGACGGACGTGTTTTTGGGCCAGCTGCCCTTCGGCAATATTGCGGCTCAGTTCGCCTTTGATAAGAAGCGGGTCACCGATTTTCAGGCAGAGAAAAGCGAATCCGTGGAAGACCAAAACCAGACACGCCGAAAGGTTTTGCAGGCATCGTTTGCGACTGACTTGATCCGAAATCAATCTTCCTATTCGGCCAACCCCGAACTAAATCAGCAAATCGCCGGCGGGGTCTTGGCATGTTTCCCATCGGACCGTTTCGATTCGATCGGTTTACCAAAATCGATCAAAATGGCGTGGCTAGAAAAATCGCATCACGACACCCAAATGTTGGTCGATCGACTGATAAGTTTTGAAGCCGAGCAAGAAGTAGGTCCCTCGTGATTCCCTCGTGATGGCTCGAGTGTTTTTGGTGTGGCGACACGCGTGATGCAAATCGTTACTGACGGTCACGCACCGGCGAACGCGAGCTAATTGGGAATGAATCTTAAGTGCGTATCCGAAAACTCAAAAATGCCCGCAACTAGCGCCGTCGGCTCACTTGTTGTGGGATAAGCACTAAATCTAAAAGTCACTGGCTTTTTGAATCGAATGACGTTTGCAGAATTCTTTAAATGACTCCACTTGGCGAAGGGCGTTTAAGTCCGCGTCCACTGCGGCAAGGTTCTGGTATTTTTTCTCTTTGAAAAATCCACCGACCGCGGCCTGTTCCAACAACGCCATCGCCGTTTTTGACAAAGAAGATACGGATTGAGATTCAGCGAAGGCTTGAGGTCGGTCTTGAGCGACTTCTAACGCGATTGCGTAGCAGCACGCTAAATCATAATGGTCGATGGGCTTGGGAGTAGGATTGTCCGCCAGTCTTTTTTTGGCAGCGGCCAAGCCCTTGGTCAATTCGCCCGTCCGCAGCAAGGCGATAATTCGTTGCGATTCAAACGCCGACCAGTGTCTGTGATTTTTGTTTTTACTTAGCCGCTGCCAGTACGGTAGCGCAGCCTCGTAATCTTTTTGTTGATCGTGGCAGCCAGCGATTCCGTACAACGATCGCCACAGGAGCTCTGGGTTTGGGTTCTGTTGGGTTTCAAGGAATTTTAGAATTTCACCAAAATGCTCAATTGCTTCAGGGTAGCGTTTTGTTTTCTTTAAAAAATTGGCGTAGTTGTTTTCGGCGCCCAATCGCCCAGACTCCCACTTGGGTTCGTCGGGCTCCAAACGCATCAATTGTTCCCACTGCGAAAGTTGTTGCTCGAACAAATCTGTCGCGTCGGGCGCATTGTTAGCGGCACGCATTTTGGCCAACGCCCCCAAGGTTCGCGCCAAGTCTCGTTTGATGGCCGCGTCATTGGGTTGGTTGTTTGATAAGTCGGTCAGCAGTGCTTTGGCATTGGAAAGCATGTCGCCAGCTACCTCGGGTTTCGTTTCAGCAATAACGCTGGCCAAACGTGTGGAGGTTTCCGCATATAGCCTGCGAAATTTTTCAAACCCCGGGTAGGTTTCGGAAAGTGTTTTGGCGGCCTGGAAAGCGTCACGTAAACTTGCTTCTGCGGCAACACTGTCCTTTTGTTGGGTCAGGACCACACCCAAATTCATCTTGGCAGATGCACGTTCAAATTGAATTTCGACGTCGTCAGTCAATTCACTGGCTAAGCGGTCGTAGGTCTCGATCGCCACCCGATAGGCATCGATTGCCTTGGCATTGTTTTGCATTTTGTTCGACAGAAACGATCCGAGGCTACTGCGGTTGTGAGCGGATGCACGCATCCAATTTGGATGAAACCGAAAGTTAGGGTCCGAGAGGATTTCGAAAGCGGCAACCAAGTCCGATAGCGCGGATTCCAGTTCGCCGACCCTAGCGAAATTATTGGCTCGATTGTCGATTAACTTGGCTAACTTTAACGATGAGCCATCATCCAGTTTTGCTTGTTTGGCAAGGCCTTGCAAAATCTCAATTGCAGATGAGTAGTCCTTGATCGAATTGCGATAGTGACCGCCGGCGGCTTCCAGAAGGCCAGTGTCGCCGTCGAGAGTCGCTTTGGCGAGTCGATATTCTTGGCTGTCTGGAAAGCGGTTCAATAATTGTTCCACGAGCTGCCCGGCCGAAGCGTAAGACTGGCTCGCTTGGTCGATTTCGCCCAGCCGCCGTTGAAGATCGCCGACGCGTTGAAAGCCCGTCGCCCGCAGTGCAACGGCCGAGGGCGTACTGCTTTCGCCCTCGGTGAATTTTTCAAATTCGCGAAGCATGCGGGTGAGTAACTTGCGATCGGTGGCATCCAGCTGAGGATTTCGGGCCAACATCTGGCCAACAATTTCATCGGTGAGTAGGGTCAACGAGCTCTCGGTGACGGCGAACGCGCGGACCTTGTCCTGTAATGCTTGATCGGTTTTTGCTTTTTCGACGGTCAGGTTTTGCAGCGCCTGTTGCGTCTTTTGTTGTTCCGCGCCGATTAGCCCCATGCCGATCGTTGTCCCGATCGCGGTCGTTAACAAAAGAGCCGCAGCGGCGGCCGTGATCGCTTGGTGGTTTCGTATCCAGCGGGACACCCGCGTGTACCACGGTTCGGGGTAGGCACGGACCGGGTCGCCGGCGAGGTAACGCTCGAGATCGTCGGCCATTTCGAGTGCGGTG
This sequence comes from uncultured Pirellulaceae bacterium, assembly GCA_964601665.1. Lineage (GTDB taxonomy): Bacteria > Planctomycetota > Planctomycetia > Pirellulales > Pirellulaceae > Mariniblastus. Next base: position 2,121 of record CAZROJ010000145.1, on the reverse strand, counting down.
GAATAGCGATCGGCAGGTGTTCGCGACATCGCTTTTTCGCAGATCGCGGCCAGCGGGCGAGGGATATCGGCACGGAGCTGACGTGGTGGAATGTAGTTGCCAGTTTTCACTTGGGCAACGACTTCCTTGGGCGTACTGCCTTGATAGGGATAGCTGCCAGTAATGATTAGAAAAAGGGTTGTTCCCAAACTGTAGATGTCGCTGGCCGGTGTCAGTTCGTCCAGCTTGCCATCGGCCTGTTCGGGGCTCATGAACAGAGGCGTGCCGATGGTCGTGCCGGCCATCGTGGCCGTTGGCGAAGATCCGCTTATTCCCGTGTGCAAATGAGACGTCATCGAAGCGTCTTCGGGCGTGCCCACGTACTTGGCCAGTCCCCAATCAACCACCAGCGTTTCACCATATTTGCCCAGCATGATATTGGCCGGCTTGATGTCGCGATGCAAGATGCCTCGGCTATGAGCAAACGCGATTCCATTGCAGGTTGCCACCAATCGGCTGAGTAAATTCCTGAATTCTGCCCCGCGTAGCGAAACTGTTTTTTTGGCTGTTCGATCCGCCGATGGCAGGTCTGGCACTTCGTCGAGCGATTTGATGCGTTCGCTTTTTTTGTTCAAGCCGTAGAACTGATTGATGGCTTCTTTCAGCGATCGCCCGCTGATAAACCGCATTGCATAATAGGGGGCACCATCGGGATGTTCGCCAAAAGCGTAAACGGGCACAACGCAGGGATGCTCAAGTCCGCCGGTGACACGGGCTTCAAATTCGAATCGCTCTCTGGCTTCTTTGACATTTGTAAAACGCGAACGGATCTCTTTCACGGCGACATGGCGGTCGAGCTGTTTGTCGCGAGCCACAAAGACGACGCCCAAGCCCCCTTTGGCATGCGATTCCAATTTGTCAAACCGATCCGATTCGCCGTGTGGCCGTTCAGGCTCGTTCGATTCAGCAGGGCTAGCTGACCTGTTTGGCAAATTAGGAGTTGCATCAGCTAGCTGAACGTCGAATGAATCGTCATAGGCATCGCTGGGTACATTGTCGACGGCAAAACCGGTGTCTGACGATTCGGGCGTTAACGAAGGTAGGGCACCGGTCGCACTGGGATCGTAAATGGAGTTTGTCTGGGCTAAAAGCGAATCCAAATCGCTCGATTCATTCTCAGATACCAATCTGGTTGTTACCTGCACTTGAGCCAGCTTGGTATTCGATGGCAAAGGAGCCTTCGTCGAAACTGACCCGTTGACCACCACTACCAAAACTTTGAAATCCCGCACTTCCGAAAACACCGGCAGTCGAGCCAAATGCGCCCGAGAGGCTGGCAAAGTTGACCAAGAAGTCGAAGCGGTCGAGATTTTCAGGTTGGAAACCATCGAGCAAGGAAATGTCCAGCGATCCTCCCTCAAGATTTAAGTTCGAAACGCCTCGCCCGTCCACGACGTCGAATTCGCCGACTTCGGTTCCACCAATTTCAATGCAAACGGTGGACGTGTCGGCCAGGTCGATATCGCCATCGATTTCCAGCGTTCCTGCCGAATTGCCGGGCCCCAGCATTCCGTCGATGACTAGATTCCCGTCGATCAAACCGGTGCCTTCCAGCATGCCATCTTCTAGGACATTGACGTCTTTGGAAACCGTTCCTTGGACGTCTAAGATTCCTAAATTGAAAACGGTGACGGCACCCGAGCCGTCCAATTGTGCCCCCGATTCAACGACCAGTTGAGCGTTGTCGATGGTCATTAGGTCGTTGGCTGTGACCACGCTGTTGGTCAAAAACGTTGACGTAGGTTGGTTTTGCCCATCTCCAATGCAACTGATCGTGCCGTTTACTTCCACGTTCCCGGTAACAGTTCCGTTTCTAATGGTGACTGGGCCGTTAATAACCGAGGATGTGCCGCCATCGAAATTTCCATTGTCGATCGCGACTCGTAGATCCAATGTTGTATTGCCTTCTAGCGTAAGAATGCCACCATTGGTCGCTTGAATGGACCCTGTTCCCGTGACGGCACCGCTGTCGACATTGATTCGCAATTCTCCAAAATCAACCGATTGGTTCGTTCTGTTATTTTTATTTCCCCTCACCCCCAACCCCTCTCCCCACAATTCCGGGGATCGTTTGATTAAATG
>CAZROJ010000144.1:0-13458 GCA_964601665.1 uncultured Pirellulaceae bacterium | reverse complement strand
AAACGCCTACTACGCGATTCTACAAATGGACAAGTTATTTTTGAACACCAGCTTAGCCTGTCAGTTGTCGCTCCGACCGGGGCAAGCCCGACGGAAGCGGCAAAACACCCCAAAAGTGGCGCTGTCCAATTAGTGCTTGTCCCAGAACTCAATAGGCCTGCGGCCATCGCCGCCGGCTCACCCGTTGTGGGATAATCTCTTAATAATGGTCAATCAGAATCCAAGATTCTTGGCAGTGTATCGAAACGAAGATCAATGACAGATAACCAGCCACTTTCCGAACAAGCCAAGTCGCAAGGCAGCGGATGCGCTCGATACGCTTTCGCCGGTTTTGGGTTGCTCTTCGCCATCATCGGATTTGTGATGCTGGCGCTTTTCGTCGTTTTTCCGGCGTACAAGAAACAAATTTCAGCCGACTGGCCGGCGGCGAAATGCGAAATTACGAAAGCCAAACTTGAAGAACATGTCGGCGAAGATTCGACGTCCTATTCGGTCGACTTCAGCTATCACTTTTCCGTCAATGGCCAACGCTACACCGGCGATCGCTACAGTTTTGTCGACGTTTCGGGCGATCTTTCGGTGGCGCGAAAGCAGATTAAAGAATTCCCAGTGGGTTCGACTCGCGAGTGTTTTTATGACCCGGACAATCCAAGCGATTGTGTGCTGGATCGGACGAATTCGAATCAAAGCTGGTTGTCGATCATTTTGCCATTGTCGTTCGCTGGAATGGGGACTCTGTTTTTCTTCGTTGGGCTTTTTGCAAAAGAGCCGAATTCAAAGACCGGATCGCTTCGCGGATCAAGTTCCAGTGACAACGCCAATGTCGCGACGAATCGGTTGGATGCCAAAACGGAATTTGGTGAAACCGACGAAGCTGCTTTGGAATCCGATAGGCTCGATGGCCAATGGTCGTCGCCTCGCAAACTCAAGCCCACGCACACGCGGTTGGCGATGTTTGTCGGCTTGACCTGCGCAGGTCTGTTTTGGAATGGAATTCTGTCGGTTTTCTTTTTGGTCCCCGACGGTCCCCTGCAAGGCGGCGGCGTGATGTCAGTCTTTTTTGCGTTGTTCATGGTTCCGTTCGTGTTGGTTGGAGCCGGATTGATCTTTGGGGCCGGGTATTACTTTCTGGCGATGTTCAATCCGAAAGTGGAAGTGGCGCTCAGCACCGGGGCGGTGCCGCTGGGCGGTGATTTTGATATCGCTTGGGAAGTCGAAGGGAAAATCGAACGCATCAAAAAATTGACGATCGAAGTGGAAGCGGTACAGCTGGCCACGTATCAACGAGGAACTGATACGAGGACCGATATCGAAGTCTTTGAATTGTTGCCGGTGGCTGCAGTGGATGATCCCGCTGCGATCGCCTTTGGCAGTGAAAGCGTGACCATTCCGGCGGAGTCGATGCATTCGTTCGAGGCGCCGCGAAACGAGATTAAATGGAAGGTCGTCGTGCGAGGAGAGATTCCATGGGCGCCGGATATCCAGGAAGAGTTTGAGTTCAGGGTAACTCCCAATTTTGATGCGAAATTTAATCGCCGGTAAACGCTATGTTGAGAATTGTTTTTGATGCGACAAAACCTGAGTATCGGCCCGGGGAAATGATCGCGGGCGAAGTCGTTTGGGACGAACTGCCTGCGGCCACGAAGACGGTCGGCGTGCGGTTGCTGTGGTACACGCAAGGCAAAGGCGATCGCGATATTGATTTAGTGGCTGAATCGGATGTTGCGATCGGGGCAACGGAAGTTGGCGGCGGCCGGCAGCGTTTCGAATTCGTCGCGCCGCATCGACCGTATAGTTTTTCGGGGAAGTTGATCGAGCTGTCTTGGGCGGTTGAGGCGGTCGTTTTGCCGGCCAACGATTCGGTGTTGGAACAGGTTTTTATTAGTGCGACGGGAACGAATGTTACGCTGAATCAATCTTTCGATGATTCGTTTTCCAAACGGAAGAAGCCGTTTTGGACAAACGGACAGTGATGCCGGAAGAACGGCAGTCGAGCGGCGTTTATGCGGCCGATAATCCGCTGCGAAGTGAACAAATTGAGCAGATTCCAATTCGATTCGAAACGGGAGACTGGAGCGAAAATCTGCAGCGATTGGCGCGGCTTGATTTTCGCGCGGCGGTGGTGGGTAAGAAAGGGAGCGGCAAAACTTGCTTGTTGGAACAGCTCTGCGATCGACTGGTGGGCCAAGTCGGCGTTGCGGCTCAGCTTTTTAATTTGCCTTTGGACAAACGACAGCACGCCGAGCAGCTGGATCGCGTGTTGGCGGCATCAGGTCGAGGCGAAATTGTATTACTCGACGGAATCGAACGGCTCAGCTTTTGGCAACGAAATAGGGTGTTCCGCGAAACGCTGGCCGGGCCGGGGCTGGTGGTTGCCGTGCACCGAAAATGTCGGCTGCCAACGTGGATACGGTTGCGAACCAGCTTGGCCTTGATGCGGCAATTGATCGATGATCTTGGCATTGCGACGCCCACGGTTTTGTCGGCCGGCGAGATCGCGTTCGACTTGGCTGGTGGGAACATCCGTGAAGCTTTTGGGTTGCTTTACGATCAATTTGCCGATGGTCGTTTGGTTTTGGCGGCAAGCGAAAATCGGTCTCGCGATTCAGAGCAATGAGGGTTGTTGAATTGCACCAACCACTTGTTACCAGTCACTTGTTTTAAGGCCTGGCTGAGTCACTATCGCGGCTTTTGGTTCCGTTTCCAGCCGATTGCGGTCCTCAGTGCTAAAGTAAATTCCGTTGGTTCGAGGCCAGCGCCGACGGCTCATTGGATCATCAAGTCACCTCGCGTTAAACAGCTCGCGGGGCCAACCGTCCGCAAGCCAGCGAGGAAAGGGGCTGACGTCGAGGCCAACAAAAATTTGACAGCGTCTTTCGTAGGCGGTACGTTTGATGCAGTCTGTCCGGTTTGAGCTAATCATTTGAACTGGAATCATGTTCCATTTCCCGAGGTAAACAATGAGAAATATAAGATTGTCGGTGGTATGCGTTTTTATGTTGTCGCTGACGACGACGCTGTTCGGTCAAGAATCGACTGTTCAACGTGATGTCAACGTACAACACATCCCCGCTTCGGCTTTTGCCTCGGCGACGATGTTTCCGAGCGAACTCAAAACCACAAAACAACTCGAAGCAATGCCCTACGAAGTTGTAACCGCGTGGAGCAAGCGGGAGATGGGCATCGATTTGATGCAAGCGAAACAGATCACCGCGATCGTTCGCACTCCCGAGAGCATGGCCGCGATGAACCAAGGGCCTCCCATGTGGGCAGCGATCATGCATTTTGATTCCAAACAAACGCTCGGCGGTACGATGATGGAGTGGTTGGAGAAAGACGATCAAAATGGCCAAGTCTTTATCGGTAACGCTCGAGTTGGCATTCCCAGTTTTTTGGTGATCGACGATCAAACGATTGTTGTCGGCGACCCAGGTTGGTTTACTGAACTACAAGCCTCAGGTGACGATTCCAACTTGGGCCAGTTGATGAAAGCGGGTTTGTCCGGAAGCGGTGACGTGTTTGCTGTGGTTGATATGAAACGAGCCCGTCCGCTGTTGTCGGAGATGACGCAAGAGATTCCCAACGGGGTTCCGCCTCCGATCGGAAAAATGAGAGAGCTGCCTGAACTGTTGGATAGCGAGCTGATTAGTTTGAATCTGAAGACCGGGCAACTTAAAAATCAGATGACGGCCGTGGATGCCGAGGCTGCTGAGCGAACGAAAAAGATACTGATGCAGGCGATGAGCTTTGGTGCGGACATGGCGATCGGTACCGCAGCGACTCAAATGGACACCAGCGACACCGTCCAGATGGCGGGCTTGGAATACTTTCAACGACTGAGCGTGATCATTCAACGAGATTTGGAACCTCAAGTCGCGGGAAAAAATGTCACGGTTGAGCTCAAGAATGCCAACGTGGCCGTTGTCCCCGTTTTAGTTGGCATGCTTTTGCCCGCCGTTCAAGCGACTCGCGCGGCGGCTCGGCGAACGGTCAGCATGAACAATCTTCGACAGATGGCTTTGGCGTCGTTGAACTACGAAAGCGCTCACATGCATTTCCCGCGGCAAGCCAACTATGACGACGAGGGGAAACCGCTGCTCAGCTGGCGAGTTCACATCTTGCCATTCATCGAGGGGAACGGACTCTACGAAAAATTCAAATTGGATGAACCGTGGGACAGCGACCATAACAAAAAACTAATCAAGTTGATGCCGGATGTTTACCGCAGTCCGATGGCAAACGTTGCCGAAGGAAAAACGGTTTACTTGGGCGTGGCAGGCAACGGCGGGATTTTCGGTAAGAAAAAAGTTGGCTTCGGGCAAATCGCCGACGGTTCCTCGAACACCGCGTTGGTCGTCGAAGTCAACGAAGAACTGGCGGTTGAATGGACCAAGCCGCAAGACTACGAGTGCGATCCGAAGAACCCACTGAAGGGGCTCGGTGGCTTACAACCCCGTGGTTTTATTGCCGCAATGGCCGATGGTTCAACCCATTTTTTGCCATCCACGATGAATCCGGAAAATTGGAAGTGGATGACACAGATGAATGATGGAAACGTCGTGAACTGGTAGTCATTGATTTTAAATGTCGCTTTAAGCTCAGGTGGGATGCCTGGGCTTTTTTTGAATTGAAAGGGAATCTGAAATGAAAATGAAGAGTCAAATTGCTCGGCTATCGACTTGCGTCGTTTTTGCTGTTTTGGCTGCCGGGCCAGTTTTCGCTGACGACGGCCCGAGCGATCAGCCGACAATCTCGGTGACAGGAAACGCTGAAATCAAAGTCGAACCCGACCAAGCGGTGCTCGCCTTTTCAATCGAAAACCGCGAGCCAACTTTGGACGAATCAGTGGCTGTGAATGCTGGAGCGATTGAGAGCGTGATGCAGTTTTTACGAGCTCAAGGCGTGGAAGCGAAAAACATTCGGACGGACGTGGTTCGAATTCGCCCCATTTACAAGTCAGCGACTAACACCAAGCAGTGGCAATCGCGGCAAATGGTGCCCCGCCCCAATGTGGCGATCGTTGACCCCAACCCGCTGGGCAATGTGAAAGACGAATTGAAACCGATCGGCTACGAGGTGCGACGAGGTATTTCGGTGACGATTGTGGACCTTGCCAAGCTTGAAAAAATTTACACGGGGTTGTTAAAAAACGGCGTCAACGAAGTCAGTCGAGTCTCTTTTGAAACAACGCAAATGCGGAAGTTTCGTGACCAAGCCAGGATCAAGGCCATTCGAGCGGCTCGAGAGAAAGCCGCGGCATTGGCGGGAGAGTTGGGGGCGAAGTTGGACGGCGTGCTGAAGATATCTGAAACCAATTGGTCGCCAAGTTCTTCGTTGATGCAGAATTCGATCAGTTTTGCTCCACGCAGCGGACTCAATGGTGCGGGGATGTCGCGAGGGACAATTAGTGTCAATGCAACCGTCAGTGTCGTTTTCATTTTGGGAAACAATAAGTTCGATTGATTGCGGTCGCGCGGATTGAGGTTTTAATCAATGGCCCGAGCGAACGATGTCCGGTGGAAAGCAGGGATTCTCTGGATGAAGTCGCTGAACCAAGACATCAGCCCCCTGCTGAACAACTAATTTTGAACAACTGATCCACTCCAAGAAACCAATCCTGAAAATCTGATTTGCCGTGAAAGCAAGTGCTGGGCTATGGTCGGTTTGATCCTGCGTTAAAATTGGTCTCCACCGTCGCGGATCGAGTTCGCCACAGCCCGATACCGCCATTTTTTTACTCCGCACCTTTGGACTCTTCGACGTGCCCAATTCCATCGTAAACATTGCAGACCAAGCGATTGGTCTTGACCAACCGTTGGCAATCATTGCGGGTCCCTGCGTGATTGAAGACCGTGATATCATCATGCAGATCGCGGAAACGCTGGTTGGAGCTGCCGAAATGCTAAATCTTGGTTTAATTTTTAAAGCTTCCTTCGATAAAGCGAACCGAACGAGCCTAAATTCGTATCGAGGAGTAGGATTGGAGGCGGGTTTAAAGGTATTGGAATCGGTCCGTCAGGAATTTGGCGTGCCGGTGACCACCGATATCCACTTACCCGAACAAGCGATGCCGGTGGGCCAAGTCTGTGATTTGATCCAAATCCCCGCTTTTTTGGCTCGGCAAACCGACCTGCTGGTCGCCGCGGCCAAAACAGGCAAAGCCGTCAATGTCAAAAAAGGCCAGTTTATGGCGCCTTGGGATATGGCTCATGTTGTTGGTAAACTATCAGGAGCCGGTTGTGACGATGTGCTGCTAACCGAACGAGGTACCTTTTTTGGGTACGGACGGTTGGTAAACGACATGCGAGCCCTGCCCGAAATGGCTAAGCTGGGAACGCCGGTGGTTTTCGATGCAACGCACAGCGTGCAACAGCCGAGTGCTGCGGGGGGGAAGACCGGCGGACAACGCGAGATGGTCGAGCCATTGGCTTGTGCGGCGGTGGCGGTGGGCTGCGATGCGGTGTTTTTAGAAACGCATCCCAACCCGGAATCGTCGCCAAGTGACGGGCCGAACATGGTTCCGCTGAGCGAGATCGAGGCGTTGTTGACGAAACTAAAAAGAATCAAAACTGCAATTAGCTGGTAATTCGAGGTGACGAAAAAGTGAGTTTTTATTCGGCGGCGACAAAGCCGTTTTTGATGTGTTTGGTTTGTGCGACGATCGCAGCGCTGGGCTGTAGTCGTGAAGACTCGTTCATTGATTTTGTTGAAACTGATATCTCAAAATCAAAGGTCGACGATCTGTCGCGCTCGATGGGGTTCATCACCAGCGAAGTCCGTTTTGAACAGCGTGAATTCCGCGAAGGTGTGACCAACGGTTTGAATCGTTGGGTCAGCTATTCTGACCAGCGGCTTGACAATGTTCAGTGGGAACCTGATAAAACACTGGCTCCGCTGGTCGAAGAATACTCGGGTTTGCCGGTTTGCCAGCGGATTGGCCAGTACGATTTTTTGATCACCGATCCTTACTATCTCCAACAGTCGCACTGGATCAGTTTGTTGACCAAGCGTTTGGCTCAAAGCCAGCGAGTGCGTCCGTTCGAGGTTTATCGGCTGGCGGCGGACAACATGGAAGTCGGTGAAGTAGAGCGACCGGTTGACGAAATTTTCAAACGGCTTAACTCGACGATCCAAAGCGATTCCGATGCCGAAAAATTGGCCAACGCGGTCAAGGTTTTCGATTGGGTCAGCCGCAATATCAATCTTGAATCGGATCGGCCGCTCAGTGAATCCGAGATCGAGGAGCGGATTTTAGACGATACAAAAACGGGGCCCGAAGCCGGCGTGCCGGGGTTGGGCTACCAGCGTTTTCCGTGGCAAACGATGCTCTACGGTCGCGGGGACTATGTTGAACGAGCCAAATTGGTGATGCTGTGCCTGCGATACTTGAATATCGATTCGGTTTTGTTGACCGCCGGTGAATCGGCCGAGCCTTGGGTGGTCGCGGTGCCTGTGGGCGACGAATACTTTCTGTTCGATACGCGGCTCGGGTTGCCGCTGCCGGGTGAACAGGTTGGCTCGATTGCGACTTTATCCATGGTGCAACAGAAACCAGATTTGCTGGAAAAGCTTGATCTGACGACCGACGAATCGTTGGCCGACGATACCAAGTACCGCGTTCGTCCTGACGATCTTGAGTCGATCTCGGGGCTCGTTTACGCATCGCCAGATTCAACTTCCAAACGCATGAAGGGCCTGCAGACGGTTTTGGTGGGCGAAAATCGAATGTTGGTCTCGTACGGACTTGACCCAGTGCTCGATCGTTTGCCACCGATGGAAGGCGTCGAAATTAAGCCTTGGGATGTGTCGTTTAAAACTCATCAGTACCGTCAAGCCATTCGTAAGGCACTTGAACGATCCGATAGCCAGACGCGAAGCAAGCTGAATTGGCACTATCAGACCGAATCGTACGTGGACGGGTTCCGGCCCTACCGAACCGCTCGCGGTCGTTTCTTCCAAGGGAAATTTGGAGCTGTGATCGAGGAGCGAAGTCTTAACGCGATGCAGGGCTATCGCTTCATGATCTACGACGATAGCGATATCGCCGGGTTGGGTTCGGACCGTGACATGCAACGTCGTCACGGGATCACTCAGCAAGACAGTAAGCAGCACGATCAGATGATTTCCAGTGTGCAGGGGCAGATGAGATTGATTCGCGTCGATTCGAAATTGTTCATGGCTCAGGCGTTGTTCGACAACGAAAACGAAACGGGCGTTCGCGGTTGGTTAAAGGATCTGAAGTCCACCATTTCGTCTGATCCGTTGGACGAGTTTGGTCGTTGGAGCGACGGAATCAACTATTTGTTGGCTCGTTCTTACGAGAGCGGTCGCGAGTATGACCAGGCGATCGAGAATTACGCAGCGGAAGGTCTCAACCAAACGCACGGCAATTTACTTCGCGCACGCATGCTCAAGCAGTTGATCGAAAAGCACTTCGGCGATGTTGCCAAAAAATGATCGCGTTGGTTTGACGATGTTCGCGTTGGTTTGACGGTGGTCGCGTTGGTTTGACGTTTTAACTGCCCAGCGGATCGTGCTTCAGAAATGGAGCACGATTTATTTCCATTGAAAGGATTGCTCTGCCAGTCGTTCGAACGCATCGATGTATTTCTGGCGCGTTTTGTCGATGATTTCTTGGGGTAATTCGGGCGGATCGCTGTTTTTATCCCAGTCGGTGCTGTCGAGCCATTCGCGGACAAATTGTTTGTCGAAAGACGGTTGGTTGCGTCCGGCTTGGTATTGGTCAGCCGGCCAAAATCGCGAACTGTCGGGCGTGAGCACTTCGTCGATCAAAATCAATTCGCCTTCGTGCCAGCCCCATTCGAATTTTGTGTCGGCAAGGATGATGCCCTTGGTCGCTGCGTAGTCACGGCCCTGCGAGTAGACCTGCAGGCTTTTTTCTTTTAGCTGGGCAGCGGTATCGGCGCCCACTTCGGCAACCACTCGGTCAAAGGAAACGTTTTCGTCGTGCCCTTCTTCGGCTTTGGTGGCCGGCGTAAAAAGTGCTTCGGAGAACTTTTCGCAGTTTTTCAGGTTCGGCGGTAGTTGGATGCCGCAGACGGCCCCCGAGCTTTGGTAGTCTCGCCAACCCGAACCCACCAGATACCCGCGAACCACGCATTCGATCGGCACGACCTCGCATTTTTTGACGATCATCGTGCGGCCGTCCAGATCGTCGGCCGACAACCCTTCGGGCAGTTGGATTCCGGTCAGATCGGTCGATACCAAATGGTGGGCGATATCAAAATGATCAAACCAGAATTTGCTGATTTGAGTCAACACGCGGCCTTTGTCGGGAATCAGCGTTGGCAAAATGTAGTCGAACGCGCTGATGCGATCACTCGCGACCATCAAATAGTATTCGCCAATGTCGTAGACGTCACGGACTTTACCTTGCCGAACTGGAGTTGCCACGTTGACCTCGCAATTTAGGGTGCCATTGAAAATCGAAGACGTCGTCGGACGGGCTATCGTGGAACTGGTTGTCGATTCGAAGCAAGTTCATGGGGCGGCTGCACTTCGAACGACGCCCCGAGCCCAGCGGCTGGATCTCGACATCGTCGTGGAAAAACTATACGTCAATCAAAGTTTGCTCGGTAGTCCCTGTTTCAAACTGGCCTTTTCTGCGACAATGAAGCTTTCAGGCGTCGCTGAATAACGGCAGACGTTCTTAAGAGCCGCTGATTGCGGTTTTTCACGGCTCGGGCCTCCGGCAATCAAAAAAATTCAAGACGGGTGATGTGAGTAAATCGGATGGGTGAATTTAAATTTAAAGTTCCCGCCGATTGGCCGCTCGACCCGTACCATGGCAACTCGATTCACATCGTTGGCATGGACGGTGTTCCTTGGCCCTGCCGGATCGCGGTGTCGACGGAGGCGGAAGTTGAACAGCAACGCGTGATCACGATCAACCGGAATCAAACGGATTCGGGCAAACTATTTGTGCAGTTCGATTTTGCCGATCGCGGCGAGCACTTGATTTGCACCGGAACGCTGCCGCCGGACAATGACGATCCCTACGATTTGATGGTCGAACTGGCTCGTGGTACGCTGAACCGTTTGCGAAACCAAGTTTCCATTTGGGAAGAAGGCGGTTTGGTGATCAGCGATTCGGTCTTAGGCGGCATTGCTGACGCGACGACGCATTTTCGCGATTCGATCTTTGCCAAGTCGGCTCAACAGGTCGAAACGTTCGCTCGCAATGCCATCGAAATGGCAATGGTTGCGATCTATGAATTGGCGGAAACGTTTGCGGATCAGATTTGCAAGTTTCGACGCGAGCACCCGGATCTGTCTAATTTCTGGATCGCCAACCAGATCGGAGTCGGCGATCAGTTGGAAGCCAGTTTTAATATGGATTTCGCTCAGCTGGTCAGCGGCCAGTTGGAAATTTCGCCGGAATCCAGCAAAGACGGTCAAGCAGCGCCCGCGGAAATCGCTCGGGTTGCCTGTGCGTCCAAAGAGCAATTTGAGGCCTGTGGCAAACGAGTGATCGTGGGTCCTTTTTTGGACGCCAGTATTGGCGGCATGAGTAAGTTGCCGACGGGCGGCGAAGATTTTTTGGCTCGTAAAGAATTCGTTTTAAATCGGACCAGGGCTGGGCTGGAGTCGTTGCCGAGTAACGTTTCGATGCTGCATTTGGTCAGTGGTTTGAACGGAACGGGGCATCGACATTTGTCGTACCCGCAGCAATTGCAGGCGACGGTCGACCTATTGCAAGCGGCCCAAGATTCATCAGCCCAAGTGCCGGCGATGGTTAGCTTTGATTTTCCATGGGCGGAACGATTGTCTGGTGCGGTGGGCGGCGTGCATCCGCTGCAGATTGCGGATTCAATGTTAAGACAGGACGTCCAAATTGCATTTTTGGGTCTGGACATTAATTTAGATTTTTGGCCCAACGGTAGTGCGGTTCGCGACCCGTTGCAGTGGATTGATTTGGTCGACGTTTGGGCGCAGTTGGGCATGCCGCTGGTATTGAACCTGCGGGTTCCGATGAGCGTCGGTGATGGTAGTTTGAAGGGCCAAGAATCACGAAATCAAATTTGCAGCAATCACAGCGATGACCACCGAATCGATTGTTTAAAGACCGTGCTTCCGATGTTGGTGGCTCGTCCATCGGTTCACGGAATGATTTTGCGACAGTGGCAAGACGCAGATGATCCGCGCTACCCTTATGCGGGGCTGGTGGATTCGACTGGGAATAAGAAAGAAATCTTCGATGTCTTGGGCAAGGTGATGGAAGCGATCGATCCGGATTGAATCGAGACGCCCAAATTGAATCGAGGCCAGCGGCTAAATTTGATTTTCTGATTGAAAGCCATTGACGCTAACGATCGCGAGAAATTATGATTGCGGCTGCTAATCGGCGGACGTGGCGGAATTGGCAGACGCGCTAGGTTGAGGGCCTAGTGGGAGATAATCCCGTGGAAGTTCGAATCTTCTCGTCCGCATTTTACGTTTCAATACGTAAAAACAAGGGCGAAACACCTTTAGTTTACCTGCCGAATGTTCGGCAGCGCGACCCGTTTCAGGTCGAGCAAAAACGGTAGTTACCGGATTTGCTCCAAAAACGGGAGTTTCGACCATGCGTAGACCCTCTAAGTCCCTGCCCAAGTACCGCAAGCACAAAGCGACCGGACAAGCAATCGTGACGCTGTCTGGCAACGATATCTATCTCGGTCCCCACGGCACCAAAGCCAGCAAGCTCGAGTATGATCGGTTGATTGGTGAATGGCTCGCCAATGGCCGCCGGTTACCAGTCGAGGCCGACGATAAACCTGTCTCCGTTATCGAACTGGGCGCAGCGTATCTCAAGTTTGCCAAGTCCTACTACGTCAAGAACGGCGATAGGCGTTTTAAGAGAAAAGCATTTTAACGTTTCACTGCTGATTGTGCGACACACCGGAGGGCTTGCGCCCGACCGCTTGGACGTCGTGGTTGTAGCGGTACGGCGCGAGCCGTCCGGTTTTTCACTGCCGATTGGACTGTCTTGGTTCAAAGGCAAACGTACTTTTTCGAATCTGAATCGCAATCAAACTTTGTTGGAACTTTTTCCGCCAAAAATCGTCTCAGGAGTGGCGAAGGACGCTTAGGCTAAGAAAGGGCGGAAAAAAAAGGGCCCGAAAGGAAGGGCATTTAAAGACTCACGTTCGAAACGGGTTCCTGTGCGGTTTGGGCAAGAACACCGACAAAAACTACGAACATCGCCGCCAGTGAACTCAACTACGAACATCGCTGCCGGTGGAGCTGGGATCGAAAGTCATTTCTGGCTCCGGTCTTCGTAATTGACTGTTTGACGCTTGCCGTGCTTTCTAACCATCTGCAATTTGTGCTCAGATCGCGGCCAGAAGAGGTAAAAGCTTGTTCCGATGATAAGATGGCTCGCCGTTGGTGTCGGCTGTTTCCTCAGCGACCTGACAAAGCTGGCAAGCCGCTTGAACCGACCTTTTAAGCCTTTCGAGCATTCCTACCGAGACCGTAAAGCACTCGCTTTCCACAGCTAATAAACGATCGTCAAAAAACGTCAAAAATCAAATGCTTGTTCTTTCAAACTTCTTAGAAGGGCGTTAGAGCACCCCGTCGCTCTGGGAAACGCCAATCAGTCGCACTGGTTAGGCTTGGCCTGAAACACACTGAGGTCTAATTTAAATCTTCCGCCTTGTCGTTTAGCTTGATTGTCAAAGTTCCTTTCATTCCTGGGCGGAGCCTTTTCGCAGAATTGTCGATCTCAGCCCACACTTCGAAAACTTTTTCCGAGGCTCGGATTTCGGGGCTGACGAAGGTGACAATCGCTTCGAGGTTTTCAGGCACATCGGTGGATAGCGCTCCTTTTGGTAGGGATAGCTTGAACACTGCAGGTTGGCCGGCGGCGACGCGCAAGACGTGTTGAGCCTCGAAGACAGCTTTGATGCGTAGTTTTGAATAGTCAATGATTCTAACGACCGGTTGTCCGCTTGTGACGGACTCGCCACGCTGTACGTTGACGGCAACGGCAATCCCGGCAAGTGGGGACCTAATCGATCGCCGGTCGAGCCGAATACTTGCAGCGTTCTTTTCTTCCTCGCGAAGGTCAGAAGTGATGCCCGCAATTTCACGTTCTAGACTGGCTTGCTCCATCGACAAAACTGATTGATCTCGCTCCAACTTCAAGCGGTCTAATTCAGCTTCGGAAATACTCTCTTTAAACTCCTCGACGGCCTGCTGACTTTTCTGAAGCGTCTTGTCGTTGACCTCCGTAGACTTTTTGGCTAAGCGAATGTTAACGTCATTCTTATGTTCTGCCTTCGCGATTATCCAATTCAACTCTGCCGCTTTGGCCTCGGCTTCAAAGAGTGCTGCGTCGAGCTGAACTAATAGTTGGCCTTCGCTGACGGTGTCGCCGGGTTTTATTCCAACTGCAAGAACGACTCCGGGATCCAATGTTGCAACTTCCACATCATCGATCAGCGTTAATTGTGC
>CAZROJ010000143.1:11587-13545 GCA_964601665.1 uncultured Pirellulaceae bacterium | reverse complement strand
TAAAATCCCGAGTCAAATTGGTTTTTCGACCGGTCAATTCAGGTCGGTTGAACCACTAGCAGAGAACCGACATCGCAGACCAGCTCGCCGAGCGGGAAACCTTTCAGTCAAGCTATTTCGCATCCGAAGCTTTAAACGCTTCGCTACCGCCGA
This sequence comes from uncultured Pirellulaceae bacterium, assembly GCA_964601665.1. Taxonomy (GTDB): domain Bacteria; phylum Planctomycetota; class Planctomycetia; order Pirellulales; family Pirellulaceae; genus Mariniblastus. The sequence continues at coordinate 13,392 of CAZROJ010000143.1, read as the reverse complement.
CGATTGGCAATTCGAGCGTTGTCCCGTCCAAGTCCACGGTTAGCTCCGTGCCCGGTTTGGGCCACAAAGTAAAATCGCGATCGCTTGAGAAAATCATCAGACCAATCTTTTGCCCGGCGGCAATGATCTGGTCATCCGGCTCGAGCGTAAAAGTGACCGAATAAAAATCGCCCGGCACCAACGGTTCGCTCTCCGTCAACGAAGCATGATTCTGCGGATCCGCCCAACCGCGAGTGATCAGGTTGTCGGTCAATTTGATTCGTTTGGCTTTTCCGTTTTCATCTTTCTTTGGCTTCGACTGCCAAGGCATCGATACGAGCCACACCGACAGATTGGCCGCCGGTTTACTACTGGCGACCTTAATCGTCACCTTGCTAGTGCCTGAAAGATGGACAGGGCTAGCTAATTCCTCGGTGGCGTAGACCAACCGATGCGGTGAACTTGCGGCTTTGGCCAGCGTTGCACCGTAGATTTCCGAGTTATCAGTGAACGTCTCTTGGGCACTGGTTTCAGTTTGCGTTAGTGAAAGCCCGCCAATCTCGCCTCCTCCTTTGCCTAAGTAAAAAGTAACTGGCTTGGCTTCGGGGTGCGGATAGTTTTCATAAGCCGTCGGCTTGCGGCGACGAGCATCTTCGCGAACGACGTACAGCCGAGGAGCTTTTTCAACGCCGTTTTCGACACCGTATAAATAATGCGAAAACCATGCGTTCATAATCTTCAAACTCGGCGGCCCGCCGTGCCCACCTTGATGCAAAAACAGTTGGCAAGGAACGCCACGTTTCTTCAATGCCTCGTAGACTCGAATCGAGTGCCCCGGCATTACATTCCAATCGCTCAAGCCGTGGCTCAACAGCGTAGGAGTTTTGTAGTTATCCAGCTTGTTCAAATAATCTCGGCCCGCCCAAAAATCGCTGTAGTCGCCCGTGATACGATCTTGGTTTTTCGCCATCACGCCATCGCGAATCATCGAATCGCAGTTGTCCCGCATTTCCTCATCGCCGCTGTGAATAAAGTTGTACAGCACATCCAAATCTTCGCCCATGTAACCACCTGGGTGACGCACCAAACCATGCGATCGGTAGTACTCATAGTACGACGTATTAGCAGCATCCGGGATGATCGCCTCCAACCCCTCGACGCCGGTGGTGGCAGCGGCGATTGGCAAAGTTCCTTCGTACGACGTTCCCGTCATGCCGACCTTGCCAGTGCACCAGTAAGCCTCGACCGTTTCATTGCCTGCCAGCGACGTGTAACCTTTTCGTCGTCCGCACAGCCAATCGATGACCGCCTTGGGAGCCAGTGCTTCGTTGTCGCCGCCGACCGTTGGACAACCCTGCGACAGCCCTGTCCCCGGCGAACTCGAGTGCACCACAGCAAACCCGCGCGGCACCCAGGTGCCGTTGTATCGCGTCGACATTTGCGGCCGCTTTGATTGCTGAGCAATCGGTGGCGGCGTGGCGTGCTTGGGCGGTTCGGCGTTGAGTTCCACATTCGGATCCCACATGAATTCTTTGGCGGTGGATCCAGTGCCGGTGAAATACGGGCTTGTGTTGTAAATGACGGGAACTTTTAAGCCCTCGGTTTCCGTCTGCTTTTGCCGGCAAACCGAAACATGCATCCGATCCATCTTTCCGTCGTTGTCGGAATCAAAATCGGTTTCGACCCACAAGTCATGCGTCACCCAGTCGGTCTTGAACTCGGGTACAATCTGAGCAACCCCATCTTTGAATACTGGCTTTACTTTTTCCACGGCAGGCTTTTCCTGCACGACAGAATCTTGAGCTAAGACAAAGCTCGTGGTAAAG
>CAZROJ010000143.1:9576-11487 GCA_964601665.1 uncultured Pirellulaceae bacterium | reverse complement strand
AAAGAAACTGCACAATAACGCGGTCGTCAAACAAATTGGTTTCATTCGTATTTCCATTGTTTTGGATAGTTTCACATCATCCTAACACGGGGCAACGCTCGACTCAACGAGCGGTCGGCTTTGTCCCAGTCGACCCGTTATAATTGGCCCAGCAAGAGTAAGGAGATTCTCTGCTGGAAAAAGAACCCAAAGCAGCTTGAGTCGACTGAACCTGTGTCGCTGCGTTCACCGATTGACAGAAGCATTGGATCCGACAAATCGTGAGATTGCATGATGAACAGCACTCCAATTTACCGCCAGCTTATATCGCCGACGCAAACGGAACACCAATGCACAGCTGGCGTCAGCTAGTCAGTTCAAATCTTGACGTTCGTCGTCACCCGCCAAGCAACTACTCGCTAGACGAACCATGGAACAGTCCAGGCAATCAAAAGACAGAAACTGAATTCAAACGAGCTTTTGGCGATACTTTTCTTTGCCCAAAGTTGGCATCAGAAAACAACCCATCAAAGCCGGCTTTAACTTGCTACCGATTGATCACAGGGCCGGGAACAGTTTTTATAAAAGACGCTCCCCCCAAGCTTTCCGACATTGCTGGTGATCCGTCACATAAGATCATGCTGATTGAAGTACCCAGCCTGATTCCAGTGCGGCAACCAAAGGACATTACGGTCCAACAAGCGATCGACATTCTTGCGCCCTCCAACCCTGAACAGACCATCAGTAACCATCGCGGCGGCGCGCTGGTAGCCATGTTTGACGGTTCCGTGCTTTATCTACCATTGGCCGAAGACGAAAACACGCGAGCAGAATACCTGCAAATGCTGAAATCAGCCGAGCCGAATATGATCAGGCGAAATGATTGATCCGCCGTAACCCGACAGCTCTCACTTGAATAATGGGCAATCTGCGTCCGTCAGCGAAATCTAGGGACAAATTTCTCGCGATGAATTTTCCCCGCGAAGCCACTGTTTAGGTCCGAAGAGACTCGCCGACAGGTCGACGTAATTTGAACTAGGCCCGGCTACTGCACTTTGGACTTTTCTGTAGGTAAAACGTGCAATAGCGAGACTTGCAATTTTTTGAACAATTCCTGAATTGCAACTGCTATTTGGCCATAAAGAACTTGAGTTGCCTATCAAACCCAGAATAAAAACGTACCAGAGAATCTGTTTTTATCGTTGTCCCTTACCTCTTGGCGAAAGTTTTCGATGCGATCCCTCCAGCACCTAAAGAAATTTTTCAACCGAACAGCAACCGTAACATTGCTGACGGCATTCGCGGTCACGGCGAGCGGTACATCGTCCACGTCCTACGGGCAGGGCAAGGCAGACGTTGTCGCAGCGGCAGCGCCCGAGCGACACTACTACAACGAGATTGCGGTCGCGTTGGAACAAGGCATCGATGCCCAAGCATTTGCGGCGTCGAATGGATTGTCGATCAATCGGCAAATGGTCGGCGCCGGCAATCGCTGGATTTTTAATACGGCATCTGTTGCCCAAGCGACTCAAAAAACGAAGGCCTTGCGAAAACTCGGCGGAGTCGAATCCGTATTCCAAAATCACTCCGTTGCTTACCGAATGCACTCATTTGTCCCGAACGATCCGTTTTTCAACAACCCGGCTGCGCCTAACAACTTTGGTGGACAATGGCATCTGGGCAACAACACAGGTTTGCCCAACGCTAACTTGCAAGGTGCTTGGAACCGCGGCATCACCGGCCAAGGCGTTTTGCTGGGAATCGTCGACGCCGGGGTGGAGCGCGATCACGAAGATATCGCCGATAACTTTTCGGACGCGACTTTGGTGCCAACGTTTTTGTAACCGCCTCTTCAAGTTCGGCCGGCCAGCTGGGCGTCACAACCTTGGATCGCTCGGGCAACGTTGGCTACAACGCCGATGGAGGAGGCGA
>CAZROJ010000143.1:0-9476 GCA_964601665.1 uncultured Pirellulaceae bacterium | reverse complement strand
GGCGAACTAACGCGGCCGGATTCACGTTCAATCAGAATTATGGCTTTGGCAACATCGACGCCACTGCGTTCGTTAACTTGGCCGAGTTCGCTTCCGTTTCAGAGCAAGGGGTAATCGAAACGGGAACAATTGGCGTCAACTTGGCGATTCCAGACAACAACATCAACGGGCTCGAAGAAACATTCGAAGTTTCGACTTCCGGACTTCTGGAAGAAGTTTTGGTGACTTTGGACATTGACCATACTTACCGTGGTGACTTAGAAGCGTACCTGACAAGTCCCTCTGGGTACACGAGTCGTTTAATGCTGCAGAATTCCGGCGATTCTGGAAATGATATTGATTGGACTTTTACAAGCAATGCCTTTTGGGGCGAAGATACGCTCGGAACGTGGTCCTTGGAGGTAAACGACAACGTCGCGCAAGACGTCGGCACTTGGAACTCTTACGCAATTCAATGGCGAACCGGCAGTTTCATCACTGCCGTCCCAGAACCGAGTTCGACCGCCATTCTGTGGGTGATCTTGGTCGGTTCGACGATTTCGAGACGCCGTCGAGCCGCCGTGTGAGCTGCCAGCGATCGAACTAATTCTTGGCAAACGCACATCCGTTTCAAACCAGGCTGGCGGCCCGTGCCAAGGCCGCCAACCGCCTGAAACTTCAACAACTGTCACCCGCTGACTACTACTCGCCGGAGCAACAAATCGCCGGAGCAACCACGCAACGGATAGAGTCAAACCGGCGCACTGCCTTAAAAATCAGCGTCGTCGTCTTTTTCTTTTTTTGGATTCTTCTGCAACGACTTCTTCTTGCCAGTTTTCTTTTCCTTCAACAAGAAATCCAAGAACGGTTGCAAATCCTCCGTGCGACCGCCCTCGGCGTTAGCAATCGCTTTTTTCTGGTACTCGATAGCCTTATCGATGTCGCCGTCGATCAAGTAAACAAAGTGAGCGATCGTGTCATTGATCGCGCCGCTATCGGGGTCGAGCTTAACCGCTTTTTCAGCCATGTACTTGGCCGCTATCATTTCCTTCGATTTTTTATCAACCCGCCCCGCTTCGTAAAGCTCGTAAATCTCCCAAGCGATATTATTCAGCGTCGTGCCTTCAGCCGGGTCGTCGACGAGATCGGTGAAGCTGGTCATCACTTCGGCCAGTTTGGAATCCATCGACAGCTTCATAATCTCCAGTCGAGCTCGCTGGATCAGTACTTTGAAACTTTCGTTCTTTGGATCGGCGAACCCATCAGCCAACATTTCTTTCAGGCCCTCAAGGTCAAGCTCCTCGCGACCTTCGACCTGCTCTTGCTGCCATTTAGCAAATCGAGTCGCGGCCATCATTTTGTCGATGTTCTTTTTTTGCTCCGCCGCCAACGCTTCAGCGACGGCTTTACGATCCCAAGTTCCTTGGACGACCTGCGTCAAAGGCTTTTCGATTTCATCGGGTGAACCAATCCATTCAATCTCGCCCTTCCTACCAATAATGAAAGCCGAAAAAGAAGTTCGGCCGGACTGTTCTTGATAATCATTCCAAATGCTGCGGTCGGGATCCGCGATCGTTGAAATATTGGCAACAAGATCGAACTGAGTTTCCAACGATTTGAATTCGTCATCCTTCTTGACCGACTTTGAAAGGTCGCCGTCCATAAACGATTCGACCGCGTCTTGGCCCTCAACACTTACCGCAATCACATGCAGTTTCTGGCCCACGAACTTACTCTGCAGCTTGACCAAACTGGGCAACAGACTGGTCGTATAATCATTGTCAGTCAAGAAAAAGTGCAAGACGTAGACGTTACCTTTTTCGAACTCATTAAATTCTGGCAGCAGCCCGTTGTTATCGGTCAGCCAATGTTCGGCGTCGATCGCCGGTGCCTGCTGACCAATCTTTAAAAAATTGAATTTGGGTTCATCGTTTTCTTGCTCGGCATCTGCCTGCTCGGATTCACCTTCGTCAGCAGCCTCGGTTTCAGCTGTCTTGGGCTCGGCCTCTACTTTGCCTTCTTGAGCACTAGCTGTGCCGAGGAAAAACGAAAAAATCGCCAACGTTAACAGTGTTAAGAAACAATGAAGCCGAGTGCTTGCACCGCGATTAGAAAAACGAATAGTCTGGCTCATAACAGGAAAATCCTACGGCAAAATTGACGACAACTGAAAACTGCCACGAAACATCAAGCAGCGAACTCAATTTTAAACTTTGAATTGCTTCTGGCAAAATCTGATTTGCGATTTCTCTGAAAATGTATCAATTCCTAGCCTCAGAGTGACACATTCCAAACCGACGGTTAAAATGAGTACGCTTAGCAAAAGAGAAGTGGAATGCTAGTGCTTTGTTCCAATTGAAAATTCGGATTCGAACGCAGCGCTAGATTGAGTGGTGACGATTGCGTAATTTGAATCATGGCCGACAGCGGAGAAGACTTTTGGCGAATGTACAAGGACAAGTTGTTGATGTCGATTCGAGCGGTCGCCTGATCACCGACATCGATGCTGCCCAAGTAAACGACTCACCAAGGGACGAAAACGTTTCAATAAAATTTGGCGGCCATGAAACCGTGGGCCTTTACGACAAAGACCATGGTCAACCGGAAACCACGCTGGTCGCCAGTCTCGGCGAATCGGGCTGCGTCGAGATCGAAATCGTTGGCATGGACCTCTCGGGCATGCTGGGAATTCCCAAGGGCACCAAAGTTCAAGTGGTCTGGTAGCCGGTGCCCAAAAAGAATCCTCGTCGTAACATCTCTCGAATCGAACGCGTCAACGCCAGCGGCAAAGTGATCGGCGGCTGGGAAGTGCGAATGCAACGGCAGCGTGAGAGCTATTGCAAATTATTTTCTGATTCGATCTACGGTGGCAAGCTGGCCGCGCTGCGAGCCGCCAAAGAATATCGCGACAATATCGATGCTCAGTCGCGTAAGATGACCGTGGCCGACAAATCACTAACGCCATCGGATCGCAATCGGTCGGGAATCGTGGGCGTCCGGCAACATCAGCAGATTGACCGACGCGGCGACTATGAATACCACTATTGGTATTGGGTAGCCCAGTGGACTGATGGCCATGGTCGTCGCCGCACAAAATCTTTTGCGGTCGAAAAATGGGGCGACGCCGAGGCCTTTCGATTGGCGTGGGCCGCCCGCGAAGAAGGCGTCCGAAAAGCAAAACGGTAAAGCAAAACGGTAAAGCGGTAAAACGGTAAAACGCCACTTCGATAACGCACCGAATCGCGGCTCGCACTGAACGCTTTGGCTACGAACTACACGACAACATCGAACACCCGGGTTTGGTCCGAGCCCACTCGGGACGCTTGACCGCCCACTTTTCAAACTGGGGCCGATCGTCGTAGGGCCGCCTGAGCATTTCCAACAACTCGAGAATCATCGAGTGATCGCCGGCTTCGGATTGATCGATCGCCAGCTGAGCCAGATAATTTCGGAAAACGTATTTTGGGTTTACTCGATTCATCGCATCGGCACGCTGCTGATCCGAAACGTGCTCTTGCGCGGCGCGGGCTTGATAACTTCGCAACCAAGCCACAACAGCGTCCCGAACATCGTCGACCATTTCGCTGGGCCGATAAAATGCATCGCCAATGCAGTCCAGCAGCTCCTGGTCCGAAACCGATTCAACCGCCGCCGGCACCAAGGCCAGCTTTCGATAAAAAATCGTCATGTCGGTTTCCGTCAGCGTTAACATCGAAAACAAATCGGTTTTCAGCTTCTGATCGTTTTCGGATTTTATATCGCCAAGCCCAAGTTTATCAGCCATCATCTGATTGGATTCGGCTTCGACTTGACTTAAGAAACCGTCCAGCCCGCGCTGCAGCGGCTCCGTTTCCTCCAACAGCACTGCAATCGCACTGCCCAGTTGATAAAGATTCCAATGAGCCACCATGGGCTGGTTTCCAAACCGATAACGTTTCCCTTGAGCGTCGGTCGTGTTGGGTGTCCAACCGGGATCGTAACCCTCCAGCCAACCGTAGGGTCCATAGTCGATCGTCAAACCCAAGATCGACATGTTGTCGGTATTCATCACGCCGTGCACAAATCCGACTCGCATCCAATCGACGATCATCTTGCAAGTCAACTGGCAAACTTGATCGAACCAAGCCGCGTAAGTCTCCGGCCCTGGACTTCCAAGCGCCGGAAAATAATTTTCGATTGTGAAGTCGACCAACCGTTTTAGATTTGCGTGATCACCACGCGAAGCAAAAATCTGAAAGCTACCAAACCGAAGAAAGCTCGGAGCCACTCGGCAACAGATCGCTCCCGGCTCGTGACGAGCATTCCCGTCGTACATCATGTCTCGCAAAACTTTTTCGCCGGTCAGCACCAAACTGAGTGCCCGGGTCGTCGGCACACCTAAATGAAACATCGCTTCGCTGCACAGAAATTCGCGAATTGACGATCGCAACACCGCCAAACCATCCGCCGTTCTTGAATAGGGCGTCGGGCCAGCTCCCTTCAATTGCAGCGTCCAGTTTTCACCTTCGGGCGTGGCCACGTCCCCCAAATTGATCGCTCGACCATCCCCCAACTGGCCTGCCCAATGCCCAAACTGGTGACCGCCGTAGCACATCGCGTGCGGCTGCATGCCGGGCAAAAGTTCGTTGCCGGAAAAAACCTTCGCAAACTGATCACTTTTAAATTCGTCCCGATCCAAACCAATCGCGTCCGCCATTTCATCCGACCAAGCGATCGTTTGTGGCTTTGCAACCTGGGTCGGCAAAACGTTCGAATAGAACGCCTGTTCGACTTGTCGGCGAGTGTTCGTCAGGACGGGATCCGCGGGCAGATCGTTAACAAATCGATTGTCGAATTTTAACTGGTCAAGCTTCATGGTTTTCAGTTCGTCTTCACAGGAGTTTTGACAAATTGGCCATCCAAAACAATCAAGCTGCAGTCGACTACGGTGCCGGCCATCAGGATCAACGCTGCGTCTGAACCAAAGCGTACACGGTTTACCATTGGCTTTAAAGCGCTCCACCAAAAAACCCAAGCATGCCAAAATCGCACCAAAAGTCGCGTCAAAAGTCGCACCGCCTCGCCTTCCATAAAAACACTTTTTGCCCTGTCGATCGGTCATCGGGCCTCTAAAATGTTGGCATGAAAACCATCGTTTACCATTACGACGTGATCGTGGTCGGAGCTGGCCACGCAGGAACCGAAGCGGCTGCGGCTGCGGCTCGAATCGGAGCCAAAACCGCTCTGCTGACTACCAACTTGGACACGGTCGGCCAGATGAGCTGCAATCCGGCAATCGGCGGAGTCGCCAAAGGCCATTTGGTCCGCGAGATCGACGCTTTGGGCGGTCTGATGGGACGAGCGATCGATGCGACGGGGATTCAGTTTCGCATGCTGAACATCCGCAAAGGCCCCGCCATGCACAGCCCACGTGCTCAGGCCGACAAAAAAGGCTATCAAAACTGGGTCAAATTCGAGATCGAAAACCAAGAAAATCTCGACCTGCGCCAAGAAGTCGTTTTGGATTTATTGACCGAACCAACTCACGACGGCGACCAAGAAGGCCAGCAAAAAATCGTCGGCATTTCGGCATTGGGCGGCGTCGAATATCGAGCGCCTGCCGTGATCTTGACGACCGGCACGTTCCTGTCGGCGTTGATGCATACCGGCGAAGCAAAAACCAAAGGCGGTCGCGCCGGCGAAGGGACCACGACCGGCATCAGTGCCGCTCTGGATCGTTTGAACTTTCGGGTCGCTCGTTTCAAGACCGGCACGCCACCGCGTTTGAACAGTCGCACAATCGATTACAACCAAGCCGAAATCCAACCGGGCGACGACACGCCAGAACCGTTTTCATTTCTGACGGACAATTTCAAAGTCGATCAACTCCCGTGCTGGATTACTTTCACCAACCCCGCCGTCCATGACTTGATCCAACAAAATTTGCACCGCGCCCCGATGTACAGTGGACAAATCCAAGGCAGCGGCCCGCGCTACTGCCCATCGATCGAAGACAAAGTCGTCAAGTTTGCGGACAAAGACCGACACCAGTTGTTCCTCGAACCCGAAGGTCGGCAGACCCAAGAAGTTTACGTTAACGGAATTTCGACCAGCCTGCCGCGCGACGTTCAAGATGAAATGTTCAAGCTAATTCCCGGTTTGGAAAACGCTCAGATCATGCGTTATGGCTACGCGGTGGAATACGATTTCTGCCCGCCAGAACAACTCCGACCGACGCTGGAAACCAAAACCGTCGCCGGCCTCTATTTCGCTGGCCAAATCAATGGAACCACGGGTTACGAAGAGGCCGGCGCTCAAGGCCTGATCGCCGGAGCCAATGCGGCGTTGAAGCTGGCCGGAAAAGACGACTTCATTGTCGATCGCGACCAAGGCTACATTGGCGTGCTGATTGACGATTTGGTGACCTGTAGCGTCGACGAACCGTACCGCATGTTTACCAGCCGCGCCGAATACCGTTTGCTGCTTCGTCAAGACAATGCCGACCGCCGGCTGACGGCCAAGGCAGTTGCGAACGGATTGGCGGGCACCGAAAGATCGCAACGTTTGGCAGCCAAAGAAACGGCCATCGCCCAAACGATTGCAAAACTCGAAAGCAATCGTCACGAAGGCGTTTCGTTGCTCAGAATGCTCAAGCGGACAGAAACGCAGTGGGATGAACTGGCGGCCGTGCTTCCGGAACTGGCCGACTTGGCCGCGGACGTTCGCCAACAAGTGATTTACGACATCAAATACGCCGGCTACGTCGCCCGGCAACAGGCGACAGTCGAAAAACATAAACGCTTGGCTAAAAAGAAAATCCCCGACCATTTCGACTATCAGTCTTTGACGCATCTTCGAATCGAAGCCAAAGAAAAACTGACGCAGTTTCGTCCCACCAGCATCGACCAAGCCCAGCGAATCAGCGGCATCACGCCCTCGGACATCGCGATGGTGATGTTACACTTGGAAAAGAAACGATAGCCGTGGTCGCGACGACAACAAACAACCATTTCGCCAATCGATTCACGAACGCACTTCGGGTCAATCGCGCCCGGCTGACTCGCCACCCCAGCCTTGAACTAAATTAAAACCATGCAAAAAAACACTTTTACATTGTTCGTTGCCAGCCTGATCGCTACGGTCGCCATCGCGCCCGCCGCTTTTGCTCAAGAAGACCTGCCCGCCGCTGCGCTGAAAAAAATCAACGAAGCCAGCGTTACCCAAACCGTCAAATTTTTGGCCAGCGACGAGATGGCCGGCCGCGACACGCCTTCCCCCGAATTTGACAAAGCCTGTGACTTTGTGGCCCAGCGTTTTAAAGACGCCGGCCTGGAACCTTTGGGAACCGACGGATCCTTTTTCCACAAAACAAAAATTGCCACGGTCCAGTGCCCCGCATCGGCGATCGTGAAAAACGGCGACTCGCCGGTCAAGGTCTTGGGCGTGCTAAGTGCAGGATCGACGGCTTTCCAATTTAGCGGCAACATCGCGCTAGTTCAGGACAAGACCGATCGCAATGCCACTTACGACGGCCCGGTGACTTTGGTGGCTGAAGAATTCAAAAGCCGCCGCAGTTCGAGCAACTTCTTTCGAAAACTCACTCGCCTGAAAAAGAACGGAGCAACGGCCTGTCTAGTCCAGGTCACGCCCGATCACCCGTTGGTCGCCCAAGCCGAACGAGCGTCGCGACCGCATTTGATCCGAGCCTTTGGCAGCCTGTCGGGGCCGGTCATTTTGATTGAAAAAACAGAGTTAAAAGCCGCCTCAATCAAACTCGATAAACAACTCAACGATTCAGCCGAAGTCAAAAATGTGATCGGCGTTTTAAAGGGCAGCGATGCCGAACTTTCAAAAGAGGCCATTATCTTTTCGGCGCATCTGGATCACATTGGAATTTCGGGGACCGTCGGCGACACGATCAATAACGGTGCCGACGATGACGCCTCGGGCGTGACGGCAGTTTTGACTTTGGCCGATGCCTACACGACGCTTCCACAAAAACCCAAACGCAGCGTGATCTTCATGACGTTCTGGGGCGAAGAAAAAGGCCTGCTCGGATCGCGACACTACGCCAAAGATCCAACTTGGCCGCTAGAGAAAACCGTCGCCAACATCAATCTTGAAATGCTTGGTCGACCCGAAGCCGGAGCCCAAGGAAAAGTCTGGATGACCGGCTGGGACCAATCGGACCTAGGCGAAATCATGAAAGTCGGTGCCGATCGAGCCGGTGTTTTAGTTTTCGACCACCCAAGATTCAGCGCGATGCTGTACCGGCAGAGCGACAATTGGTCGTTCGTTGAAAAAGGCGTGATCGCTCATTCGTTTTCAGCTGGCTCGCTCCACGAAGACTACCACCAACCCTCCGATGAATGGGAAAAACTACGTCTGGACCACATGACCAAAGTGATTCACGGTTTATTCGCCGGAAGTTTGCCGATCGCCAACGGCAGCGCCACACCGAAAAAATCCGCCAACCGTCGGCCTGAGCAAAAGTAGCCAACCCTCGGCCTAACAATTGTTCTAATTTTTTTCCGAACTCAGTCATCCCGTGCTATCAGTTGTCGCCTCGCCTCGCAAAAAACGCTCATTGCCGCAGTTTGGGCAATTTGAATCAATCTTGACCCAGCCTTCGCCACCGTTATAATCCGCACCAACTTCGGCAAGCTTGGCAAGATCGGATAATGCGGTCAGGTTTGCTAAATAGAAGGCCTTCATAGTTTATGGCGGATGCGACGTTAGCATACGCCACAACCAACTGGGCGATATTGATAGCATTTGGCTATTTGCTCGGACAGGCAGCGATCCATTATTTCGTCGGCACTCCGACCACCTAGGGAGAGGATGGTTATGACCACCAAGACAGTCTTTACGACAGGCGAAGCGGCAAAAATTTGCAAAGTGAGCCAGCAGACGATTATTCGCTGCTTTGACAACGGCAGCTTAAAGGGCTTCCGTGTCCCCGGCAGTCGCTTTCGCCGGATTCCGCGCGAGCACTTGTATTCGTTTATGAAGGAAAACGGCATTCCCACGGATGCCTTGGAAAGCGGCAAGCGAAAGCTGTTAGTCGTGGACGACGACGAGGATTTGGTTGAGTTGATCGTCGATGCTTATGCCCGTGATGGTCGGTTTGACATTAAAACCGCCAACAACGGGTTCGCCGCGGGGATGCTTGTCAAAGAGTTTCGCCCGGACTTGGTCGTGCTGGACATCATGCTTCCGGACATCAACGGAAAAGAAGTTTGCCAACGAGTCCGAGGCGATTCGACGATGAAAACCTGCAAGATCATCTGTATTTCCGGGATGGTCGAACAAGACAAAGTGGCCGACCTGATGGCCGCCGGAGCGGACGACTTTATGAACAAACCGTTCAACGTCGAGGACCTAGTGCTTCGCGGTTGTCAAATGCTGGAACTCGAAGCTCAGAACACGGCAGCCGGTTAAGGCGAAAGGCGATTGAGAAACTAGCGGGCAATATGCCCAAGCTTCATGCCCAAGATTCGCAATCGTTGCAAACATCA
>CAZROJ010000142.1:0-13603 GCA_964601665.1 uncultured Pirellulaceae bacterium | reverse complement strand
AATCATGCTGGCATCTTAAATTCGTACACAATTCCGGTTTCCGGCACTAGCGCCTCACCCTTTAATTAATTTCACGACACTGGTTCTTGATGAGTGACGATTCTCTTTTTGACTTGGCCAAACAAGTTTTGCGAACGACCTTTGGCTATGATGATTTCCGCAGCTATCAAGCCGAAGTGATTCAAAATGTGCTGACCGGCGGCAATAACTTGGTGATCATGCCGACGGGAATGGGCAAGAGCTTGTGCTTTCAAATTCCCGCCATCGTGTTTGCTCAGCCTAAACAAACTTTGCCGAGCCAAGCGAAACCAGACCCGTCTTCCAGCCCAAACGTCAAACGTTGTATGACTTTGGTCCTGTCGCCCCTGATTGCATTGATGAAAGACCAAGTCGACGCGCTGGTTGCCAAAGGCGTCTCGGCAACGTTTGTGAATTCATCACTTCAACGTAACGAGCGATTGAAACGCTACGAGCAAATCGCTCAAGGACAATTTGACATCGTCTATGTCGCTCCCGAACGTTTTCGCAAACCAGACTTTTGCGAAGTCATGCAAAAGCGCCGCGTCCAATTGCTGGCCGTTGACGAAGCCCATTGCATTAGCGAATGGGGACATGACTTTCGACCGGACTACACGCGTGTCGATGAAATCCGCAAAGAACTTGGCAGCCCGCCGACCATCGCGTTGACCGCGACCGCGACGCCAGAAGTCCAAAAAGATATTGTCCGGCAGCTCGGCCTTGAACCCGATAAAATTCGTCTTTTCCATGCGGGAATCGAACGACCTAATTTGAGCTTGAATGTTCGCCATGTTTGGGATGACGACGAAAAATTTGACGCCGTCAAGGAGATCCGATCGCGTCATACCGGCAGCGGGATCGTCTACTTCACTTTGATTCGCAAGCTAAGCGAATTCAGCGATCGCCTGTGGTCTGAAAACATCTCGCATCTGGTCTACCACGGTGATCTTGATCGGCGCGATCGACGACAGATCCAAGAATCTTTCATGGACGAGCCCGACCACTTGGTGTTGGCGACCAACGCGTTCGGGATGGGCGTCGACAAAGAGGACATTCGTTTTGTTTTGCATTGCGACCTGCCAGATTCGCTGGAATCGTACTATCAAGAAATCGGACGAGCGGGTCGCGACGGACAAGACTCTGAATGCATTTTGTTGTACGACCAACGTGACTTGGCGACTCAAATGGAGTTCATGAAGTGGAGCAATCCCGATTCAGAATTCTACCAGCGAGTTTATGATTACTTGAGCCATGAAACGGAACAGGTGAATGCGTTTGGGCTGGAGTGGCTGCGAGAAAAAATTCATCACAAACAGAAACACGATCGACGACTGGAAACAGTCCTTGCGATGCTGTTTCGCTGGGGCGTGATCGAAGGCGAGATCAACCATGGTTTTAAAATTCGAGTGGTTGACGAACTGCCAGCTCGACTGAAAGACGCCACTTTGATTGACGCTAAGTTAAAACGCGATCAAACGAAGTTGTTGAACATGGTCCAATACGTAAACCATGATGGCGACCGCAAGGCTTTCATTCACGACTACTTTGGCGTCGGTGTGACAAAAGACAACGTCAACTCGATCGGTTGATAAATTGCATCATCGGCGTTTCGTTTTTGCCACAGCGATCGGAAAATCAACACGATTTTTTCAACGCTGGAATTTAAAAACGCTTTGTTTTCCCCTGCAAACTCCGGGATTTTCGTTTGATTTGGTTTCTGGCACCGCGAATGCGTTAATGAGTTGCAACGCTCACCGATTCGCCGAACCTACGAAGGAACCTTCGATGTCAACCACCACTCAAAACCGAAGTCGCTCGAATTTCTACAATCAGCAATTGGCCGAGATCTGGATCGTAACGATCGGTGCTTTGGCCGTGATTGTTTTTTTGTCGACTGCGTTTTATTTGTACGACACCAATAAAATAGAGACGCCAGCCGTTCAGGTAGTGCCTCAAGTTCAAAACCAAGCCAACCCTGGCGACTTGGTTGCGGTTTGTAAGCCTATCGAACTGCTGAATCGCGGCTCAGTTTTGGTTCGCGATATCGTTGGGTGGTCCAGCAATTTTGCGATCGCTGCTATCAATTTGGGTGCCATTGTGTCGCCCGAGAACACGATGTGGCGATACACGACTGACGGCTGGAGAGATGTCTCGCTGATGGCGGAACAAAATCAGCCGACCCAGTCGCCACTTGAAACTGTCCATCCGGTGATCTGGACGGCTTTGACGCTGTTGGGCGTGTTATTGTTGCTGGTCATGGCGTCCAGCGAACGCGAAGTCAACAAGCTGCTGAAACGCGATACGGTTGTCAAACACGGCAAAGTCTAAATTCGCTTTGGCGGTGGGGTAATCTTGGCCAGTGGACCAGAATTCGTTCGCGGTCAATTTCCTGAGCCCTTGAAATCATCTGAGTTGTTGCCACCAACGAGTTGCTTTTGTAGGCTGGTGCGATTGCCTTGCCGGAGGAACCACTGCCTCCGCTTAATCATCGCCAACCCAAAGCCCTATCATGTCCGATCATCCGGAAATCCGCCAGCTCGACCCAGCGCCGGTTTGGAATCACTTTTGCGATCTTAACGCGGTTCCGCGTGCTTCGAAAAAAGAAGAACGCGTCATCGAATTCGTCAAATCGTTTGGCGAATCTTTGAACCTTGAAACGATCGTCGACCAAGCTGGCAATGTGATCATCCGCAAACCCGCAACCGCCGGCAAAGAGAATCGCAAAACGGTTGTGCTGCAATCGCACTTGGATATGGTGCACCAGAAGAACAACGACACCGAATTCGATTTCGCCACGCAAGGCATTCAAATGCTAATCGATGGCGACTGGGTCACCGCCAATGGCACCACGTTGGGTGCTGACAATGGGCTGGGCGTTGCTTCCATCATGGCAGTTTTGGCAGCGTCGGATATTGCTCATCCGCCGATCGAGGCCTTGTTTACGATCGATGAAGAAACGGGGATGACGGGAGCCAAAGAACTGCAGGCCGGCGTGTTGACGGGCGACGTCATGCTGAATTTGGACACCGAAGACGACGATGAGTTAACGATCGGATGTGCCGGAGGCGTCGATGTTGTCACGACGGGAACTTATGCGGCCGACGCCACTCCCAGCGACCACCAAGGCTTTCAAATCACCCTTCGCGGATTGACCGGCGGCCATTCGGGCATGGACATTCATCTGGGTCGCGGTAATGCCAACAAGATCATAAATCGAATTCTGATGCTGGCTTCCCAGCACAATTCCGCTCGGCTGGTTTCCATCGATGGCGGTGGTCTACGCAACGCGATTCCTCGTGAATCGGTCGCGACGGTGTTGGTTCCAAACGGCGCTAGTTTACCAGACCAATCTTGGTTTCAAGAAACGTCTGCGGCGATCAAAGACGAACATGCAACCACCGATCCCAACTTGGAAATTGTTTGTGAGCCAGTCGATGTTAGTTCGGAACCTGTCGCAGAATCTTTCCAACAAAACCTGTTCACTGCGCTCTGCGGCGTCGCGAACGGCATTCACCGAATGAGTCCTGATTTTGCCGGCTTGGTCCAAACATCCAACAATTTGGCGCGCGTCTTGGTTCAAGACGGTAAATTTTCAATTGATTGTCTGACGCGAAGCAGCATCAACTCTGAACGTCACGCTTTTGCGGATTCAATTGCGACTGTGCTAATGATCACCGGCGGTACCGTCGAAAAAACGGGCGACTACCCCGGCTGGCAACCTAAACCGGACGCCCCGATTGTTCAGTTGATGAAGTCATTGTACGAAGAAACGTTTGGCGAAAGTCCGAAAGTTTCAGCTGGCCACGGCGGTTTGGAATGCGGACTGCTGGGCCAAAACTATCCCGACATGCAAATGATCAGTTTCGGCCCTACGATTCGCGGAGCTCATTCGCCCGACGAAAAAGCTTCCATCTCCAGCATGCAAAAGTTCTGGAAGCTCTTCGTTGCAACGCTCGATCGGATTTAGGCATGAAGGCTGCCTCGATCGCTGAAATCAAAAAATCGCTGGTTCGATTGGACCACGGCGAGCTTTTCGAGGCATGCCTTCGTCTGGCCCGGTTCAAACAAGACAACAAAGAACTGTTGACCTATTTGCTGTTCATGCAGCAGGATGAATCGCAGTTTGTCCGACATTTGTGCGACCACATCGACGATCAATTTCGCGAAACTCCCAAGGCTCACAAAAAAACGGTTCGCAAATTGATTCGCTGGATGAACAAGTGTGCTCGGTTTTCGCAAAACAAGGAATCCGAGATTCAGGTTCGCGTTCACTTTTGCCATTCGTTGCGCGACAGTGACACTCCCTTTCGCGAGACAAAGGTCATGCTGAACATGTACAACGGCCAGCTGAAAAAGATTCGAACATTGATCGAAAAGCTGGATCCGGATATCGGCGACGAGTACCGAGGTGGCTTGATGGAGTTGGAACTCTGATGCGTTGTAAGTTTTCGTCATGAGCAGATCGCCGGACCAACGACTGCAAGCCGCGATCAAGATGATCCGATCGGAAGTTCACGCGGACATCGGATCCGATCATGGTTTGATGCTATTTTCGATGTTAAAGAGCGGCCGGATTGAACGCGGAATCGCGATCGAAAACAAACGCCAGCCTTTCGAAAATTCAGTCGCGACGTTGGCTGGATTGAACGCCGAAGTACGACTTGGCGATGGACTGGCGGCGCTGCAAACCGGCGAAGCCGATAGTTTGAGCATTTGCGGCATGGGCGGTCCGAAGATGCGGCAATTATTGCAACGTTTTCCCGATCGCTTGCCCAAACAAGTCGTCGTGCAGCCCAACGAACGACCGGAACTGCTGCGCGAGTGGGGCCTGAACCAAGGATTTTATTTGGTTGACGAACAGCTGGTCGTGCGTCGCAATTGTCGCTTCACCATACTCAATTTTCATCAAGCCAACGGCAATGATCCGGACCCTGCTTATGCTGACATCGACCGAGCGGTTGGGTTGGAATTCGGACCCTGGTTTCTCAAACGCCGCGAAAGCCAGTTTGTCGAAATGTTGATGGAGGAGGAAGCGTACTGGAATCGTTTTGAGAGGCTCGAACCCGAACGCCAGCAGCGGGTCGAGTTAATTCGAATGGCATTGAGCCGATGGCGTTAGCCGAATGGCACTCGCTTAGCCGGAAACTCATTAGCCGCACTAGTGCTTTGTCAAAGCACTAGAACAACACGCGTTGGGACGCCGGGAAGCTGCCTAAAATGGTTAGCTGCGGCTGGCCGTTGTCGTCGGTTTTACAATACGCTCGAGCTTCGCCCAGCACGCTTTGGATTGCTTGATCTTCTCGATGGCCATTTAAATCGGCAAAAAATGTGTACTCCCAATTGTCTTTTTGGCTGGGCCGTTTGTCCAAATGAGTCAAGTTGACGGACTTCTTTTTGAAGACGTTAAGCACGCTGACCAAGCTGCCAGGTTCGTCATCGGTGCAAAACATGATCGCGGTTTTATCTTTGCCAGATGGCAACGTTTTTTGGTCCGACAAAATCAAGTAACGTGTCATGTTGTTTTGGCGGTCTTCGATTTTTCGAAACAAGGGCTTGAGCCCATGAATTTCGCCAGCCAAAGCGGAACCAATCGCCGCCGCCCCGCATTGAGGATCCTTCGCGATTAAAGCTTTCACTTGCTCGATCGATTCCGCAGTGCTGTTGGTGGTATGAATTTTGATTTGCGGATACTGAGTGCTCAACCAACGACGGCACTGGGCGACGACCGGGGCGGTACTGTAAACCTGACGCACTTGATCCGGCCTGCAAGCGGCCAATAAACAATAATGAATTTGAAGTTTGACCTCGCCGTAAATCGACACTTGATCATGGAAATCAATGAACGCGTCCAAGGTTCCGTTGATCCCGCCGACGGATGTGTTTTCGATCGGGACCAATCCGTAATCGATTTCTTTACGAATCACTTGATCAAAAATGCTACGTATTTCCTGCGAGTCCTCAAACGTGACGCTCGACCCAAACTGTCGCACGGCAGCGACATGCGAGTGTTCACCTTGGGGGCCCAAAAAGCCAATTCGTAGCGGTTTTTCCAACGCGAAACTGCCACTCATCAACTCGCGATAAATCGATTCCAGCGTCCTATTGGGCAGCGGTCCTTCGCTCAGCGACCCGATCTTTTTCAGCACCGCGACTTCTCGATGCGGCGCATAAATGGGCACGTCGCTACGACGTTTGAAATTGCCGACCTCGACAACCAGCTTCGCGCGTTCATTGACCAAATCGATAATCTCTCGGTCCAATCGGTCGATCGACGACTGGCGGCGTTGATCGTTTTCAAATTTTTGAGGCGGCCAAACGGGTTCATATTTTTTGCTTGCATCGGCGACAGGATAACTGCCCAGCACGTGCAGCGACTTGCAATGAGCGTTTACCTCACCAAGAATCATCGCAGTTTTGCCGTCGTCGATATGGCCGCCGATGTCAACAAAAAATGTATAGTCGGTATCGATTTGCTGGCTCGGCCGCTTTTCAATGTGGCTCAGATTAATTTCGTATCGTTGAAAAACGCTCAAGATGTCGACCAACGAGCCGGGGCGATCATCGCAAGTGAACATGACCGACGTTTTATCTTTTCCGGTGGGCTTGGCAGGGGTTTGAGACAAAATCAAAAACCGAGTGACGTTTTTGGAATTGTCTTCGATACAATCCGCGATCTGGGCAAGTCCATAGATCTGTCCGGCCTTGGTCGAGCCCACCGCGACGACGCCTTCTCCAGAGGCGATTTTGGCCAGTTGAGCCGCAGCGGCGGTGCTTTGCGCGGCCACGCGTTTGGCGTTGGGGTAATTTTTTGAAATCCACTTATCGCACTGCACCAAAGCCTCCGCCTTGGAATGGATCTCCTTGACGTCGCTAGAATCGCAATTGCCCAGCAAGTGAAACGAAATTGGCGTTTGGATTTCGCCGCAGATCGTCACCTGACCAAAGTAGTCATTGAACGAATCCAACGATTCGATGATCGCGCCGCCGGTGCTGTTTTCGATCGGCACCAATCCAAATTCCACGTGCCCGCGAGCCACTTCTTCAAAAACACCTGACAGCGCACGCAAGTTTTCGTAGTCGACCGAATCACCAAAATGCTGCTCGGCCGCCTGATGGCTAAACGTACCTTCGGGGCCCAAATAGCCAACACGAATTCGACGAGCCAGCTCCTGCGACGCCGAAAAAATCTCTCGGTAGATACCTCGCAGCGCCGTGGCCGGGATGATGCCATCGTTCTTAGCCGCGATCGCATCCAAACCGCTGGGCGAGTCGTCATTTTTGGCGGCGGTGCTGCTGCGATCGCCGTAGCGGAGATCGTCGACTTGAAATTCCGATCGTTCGTTGAGCCTTTTAACGAGTCGTCGGTCCACATCGTCGATGGCGATACGAAGTTTTTGCAGTGTTGGATCGTTGGCTGGCATAAGACGTTGTCGGAAATTCGTTTTGTCGAAGGGCCCACAGTTTAAACGGGATTCTCCGATAGGTAAGCACCGGTTTGCGCACGAAAAAACGTTCCACCCAAATAAATGAGTGGAACGCCCCTTCCGAGGTTACTCGCGAGCGAGCAACCATACGCGGTTTGCCAAACGCCATCGATTGATTGACGTTGGCTTGTTGTTTCAAACTCTTGGGAGGTTAGTTCGTTGAGTAAGCATTAATTCCGTGCTCGCTAAGATCCAATCCGCGGAACTCTTCCTCTTCGTCGACTCGCAGTCCCAAAGTGAACTTCAGAGCAAGTCCGATGATCAAGCAAAACAATGCGGTGAAGACTCCGATCGAGGCGACGCCGCAGAGTTGGCTCATCAACTGATCGGTGCCTGCTTTGGCTCCGAAAATTCCAACGGCCAGCGTTCCCCAAATACCACAGACCAAGTGAACACTAATAGCACCTACCGGGTCGTCGATTTTTAAAACGCTGTCGATAAAGATCACGACAAAGTAAACCAAGACACCAGCGATCGCGCCGATCAGCAAGGCTTCCAGCGGCAACATCAAATCGGCACCCGCGGTGATTCCGACCAAGCCTGCCAAGATTCCGTTCAAAGTCATCGACAGGTCAGGTTTTTTGGCGTGGATCCAAGAAATCATTGCGGCCGAGAATCCACCGCCGGCGGCTGCCATGGTTGTGGTAACCACGACCAATGAAATCATGCCCGGATCCGCACTCAAAATCGATCCAGCGTTAAAACCGAACCATCCGAACCACAATAAGAATACGCCGATCGCTGCCAATGGAAGGCTGCTGGGCGAGATCGCGACTGCCTTTCCGTTGACGTATTTACCTGCTCGAGGGCCCAGCAAAATCGCCATCACCAAGGCTCCCCAACCGCCAACGCTGTGGACCAAAGTCGAACCCGCTAGGTCGTGAAAGTCGACGCGACTGAGCCAACCGCCGCCCCACTGCCATGAGCCCGTGATCGGGTAGCTGAGCGTCACAAAGAACGTACAAAAGATTAAAAACGAAGAAAGTTTAATACGCCCGGCCACGGCCCCCGAAACGATCGTGCAACAAGTTGCTGCAAACATCGCTTGGAAAAAGAAGTCCGTAAACTTCGTATAGGGGAAACCGTAGTCCGGCGTGGAAGCGGCGTTATAGGCTGAAATCTGATCATCGGTTGCATCATCGCCGACCGACGCTAAATCGGGTCCACTCAGCAAGAATCCAAAGCCTTCATCGGCAAACTTGACGAACCCACCATCCTCAAAAACATAGGCGCCTTGGTCCGCTTCATTCCAATCGTCCGGCTGCGAGTCGTAGCCAGGGTACATCAGATTGAAACCGCAGACACCGTAAGTAATAATTCCGATGCAAACGATCATCGTGTTCTTGAACAGAATGTTGACCGTGTTTTTCGATCGTGTCAGGCCGCTTTCAAGCGTTGCAAAACCGAGGTGCATCACGAAAACCAACATCCCGGCCAACATGATCCACAGGTTGCCGATCATGAACTCCCAAGTGATTTCGGTTTTCGAAACCGCTTCGGCCGAAGCCTCTTCTTGGGCCAATGCCATCGATGGTGCAAATGCAAACAGGCAAACAATCGCCAGCAATAGCACGTTGGCGGGTCGCCAAAAATTATGTATCAACTCTTTCACTTGGATAGCCTCTCTAGGTATGAATGAACTCGGAAGGGACCCCGAAACGCCGCTTGGCCGCCTAAATTACCTAGCGGCTTCCTGAGCCGTAGCTTCGAGCATGCAAGTCAAATGCCAACCAGCGACCAAATAACTTGAAAATGGTTCAATCTGCTAAAAGTCCAGTGAATTGGGACAATTATTTTTCCGAAAAGAAGAATGCCTAAAAATCAATCGATCACTGCTGAACTTTTATGCTCGATCTGCCCGCATTTATTTCCCAACAATAAAGCATTGGCCCCCTTAAATATAAATTGAACCATATATTGGACATTAAACTTCCTTTATCGCAAATCAACGGCTCGTCTCACCCACTTTCGCAGTTCAACGTGCCCGATTTGCAAACAGCCTTGGTCGTTATTCGCCGTTAACGGTTGCAGAGCTGCCTTAAGGGTTTTTCGCCATGGTTAATGCAACGCGGCGTTGACTTTTTTAGTATGTGAAACGGGTTGTTTTTTTGGCTTGATAGCAGATTGGCTTGGCTGCGATTGCCGCTAGTCGATGGATTTCGTTCGTCTTAGACGCCAATTCATTAGCTGTCAGTTTGCCCTTATCGAAGCTAATTTTTGATGTAAAACAGAGCGGTCTTAAACCATTGAACTCACAACGAAACTCTTATGACGCAAAATTTTGAACGGACCCAAGAGATCATCGAGACGCTCCGCGCGGACATCGATTTTGAACTCGACGATTCGTTGGCAAAAATTGTCAATGGTTTGCCCGAGTCTTACTTTCGCTCGTTTTCAAACCTCGACTTGCTGAAGCCGCTCAAAGCGTTGCTGGCGCTGCGCATCTGCAACTTGGACGACGAGATTTTGCTTCGCAGTGAGGACCAACGACATCTGACCGTGGTTGCCAATCAAAACTACCCTGGTCAGTTGGCTGGGATTTTGAAACAGCTACCCGACGACGTGCCGCTGTTGGGTGCTCGGGTTTTTACGTCCAAGGATCACGACTTTATTATTGACTTGTTTGAATTCAAAATGGATTCTACCGAGCAGCCGCCCGCCAACGACGACGATGTCCAAGACTTGGTCGAAGATGTTTCCAAGGCGACGGGCAAATCGATTGATGTCATTACCGATTTTGTTTCGCATTACGATCGCCACAACCGAATCCTGAAATACCCCGAACAGGTTGCCGAGCAATTTCTGGCGTTTGGAGAGATTGAGCATTCTCGTGACGTCGCCGTACGCTGGAATCAGGTTGCCGAATCGAGCATGGTTCAGTTGACGGTTTCGCTGGGCAGTTCCACCGGAAAACATGTGTTTATGCGTTCGGCTGAATTTTTGGGTGAACAGAAACTAGACATCGAACGCGCTTGGTTGGACGATATTTTTCCGCCCGATGATAGCTTTCATGTTGCGATCGCAAGTTTCCTTGTCGATGTGAACGGCAAGCTCGATTTGAATTTTGATTTGGTCGCGACGGAATTGGAGTCGTATATTAAAGCCGGATTCCAACCGACCCTGTTGTAACGATTACGGCAACTACCAAGAGCTAACCAATTACGCCGCTGGCAACGCTTGCGTGTTTTACCCTTGGATCGGGCATTAAATACGTCAAACTATTGGTATTATTGACAATTCGATGAAATCTAAATCGTCATGCATGTCGAAAAAAACGTGTCATGAACAATAACCAACCAAAAATCCGTCTCTGTCTCGTCTTGCACAATCATCAGCCGGTTGGCAACTTTGAGAGTGTTTTTGAGCAGGCCTATCAAGATAGTTATCTGCCGTTTTTGGATGTATTTGAGCAGTTTTCCGAGCTGAGCATTTCGCTTCATACCAGCGGCCCGCTGATGCAGTGGTTGCAGAAAAAGCATCCCGAATACATCAATCGGATTGCTCAACTGGTTGAAGTCGGTCGCATCGAAATCATTGGCGGCGCGTTTTACGAAGCGATTTTGCCGATGATTCCTCGCCGCGATCGCGTCGGTCAAATCAACCAATTTTCGGATTGGCTGACCGAACGAGTTTGCGATTCGGTCAACGGTATGTGGATGCCCGAGCGAGTTTGGGAATCGTCGCTGACTTCGGTGATTGCCGAAGCGGGAATCAAGTACACGGTTTTGGATGATTTCCATTTCCGCCGTGGCGGATTATTGGACGAACAACTCACCGGCTATTTCGTGACCGAGGACGAAGGCAGAACCGTCAACGTGTTTCCCGGCAGCGAACACCTGCGATACTTGATTCCTTTTCGCGAGCCTCACGAAACGATTGACCACTGCCGGATGTTGGCCCATCGTTGCCCCGATAGCGTAGTTGTTTTTGGTGACGATGGTGAAAAGTTCGGCACTTGGCCCAACACCCATGACCACGTCTACCGCGATGGTTGGCTAAAACGATTTTTTGAAGCGCTGACTGAAAACAAAGACTGGCTGCTGACCACAACATTGGCCGACGCCGTCGAAAACACGCCGCCGCGGGGCAAAATTTATTTACCTGATGCCAGTTACCGGGAGATGACCGAGTGGTCGCTGCCAGTCAATCGACAGGTTGAATTTGAACATCTTGCGCAAAAGATGAAGCACGACCCGCGTTGGAATCAGATTCAGTCTTTCGCCAGTGGCGGTTTTTGGCGGAACTTCAAAGTGAAGTATCCCGAGACCAACGAGATGTATTCTCGGATGATGTACGTCAGCGGCTTGCTGGAACAAGCTTCGAACGATGGCTGCGATCGGCCCGCACTCGAAAAAGCTCGCGACCACCTGTATCAAGGTCAATGCAACTGCGCTTACTGGCATGGCGCATTCGGCGGCATCTATTTGCCTCATTTGCGAAACGCGGTCTATCAAAATTTATTGACGGCGGAATCGATCATTGAGCAAGCCCAAGGTCGGCCTGACCAATGGGTCGAAGCGACCACCGGTGACTACAACTTTGATGGTCGGCAAGATATCCGTTTGGCCAACGATCAGCTTGCGGCGTGGATTTCGCCGCAGTCGGGCGGTCAGATTTATGAACTTGACGTTCGATCGATCGCTCATAATCTGGGCGCGACAATCCAGCGACGGCCGGAACTGTACCACGAACAAGTCCGGCACGGCGAAAACGAACATGGCGACGAAGCGGCCAGTATTCATGACCGCGTCGTGTTCAAGCAGGCTGACTTGGACCAGCAATTGTTCTACGACGCGCGGATGCCCAACATCCTGACCGATCACTTTTGGGATGAAGAAATCGACGTTACGGCCATCCAGCGAAACCACGCGATGGAGCGAGGTGATTTTGCTGACGGCGAGTACGCGGCGACGATCCGGCGTAAACCAAATCGTATCCAGGTGATGTTGGTCAAAGAAGGCAACGCTTGGGGCGTTCCCATGACGATCACCAAAGGTGTGACGATCAACCAAGGTTCTGACGAAATCGAGATCGCTTACTTGATTGAAGATCTTCCGACCGATCGCAATTTCCATTTTGGGATCGACTTCAATTTCGCCGGGCTGCCGGCGGGGCAAGAGGATCGTTATTTCGTCGACGACGCCGGCAAAACGATCGGCGAACTCGGTTCGGTTTTGAACCTGACCGACACCCATCAACTGCTGGTTAATGACGAGTGGTTGGGTCTTACGATCGGGCTGGAGTTCGATCAGCCGGGCGGAATTTATACGTATCCGATTCAAACGGTCAGCCAATCCGAATCTGGATTTGAACTGGTCCACCAATCGGTTTGCGTGCAGCCTCATTGGATTATCAAAGGCGACCAGAACGGCCGCTGGGTCTGCCGAATGAAGTTACGCTTGCAGACGGGGCCTCAAGATTTGAAGCCAAAGTCGAAGCTGACTCGGCAAGCTTCGCAGCTGGTTTAGGTGATAAAACTTGCCAACCCTACGGATTTTTTCCGGATTCGGTAGTCGATACTGCCGAAAAAGCCCCCATCTTGGGAGTTTTTAGACCTTCTCGCTAAAATTCGTTTTGGCTACAATGCTCAGCTTGTTGGGACGGTCTGGCCGTCGCTCTACATTAGATGGCAACGCGTTTTCGAATTGATTGGTCGGTTTTGCTTCACCGGCGGTTGTTCCTGTTGCCCGTTATTTGCATGACAAGAAGCGAAAAAGAAATCAAATGTACGCAATCATTGCTGACGGTGGACGTCAATACAAAGTTCAAACTGGCCAAATCTTAGAGATCGATTTCCGCCAAGCGACGGCTGGGGAAGAAATGAAATTCGAGCGAGTTTTGGCCATCGGTGGCAAAGACGGAATAAAACTCGGCAAGCCAACGGTCGAAGGTGCAACCGTTTCCGCCAAGGTGATCGGCGAAACCAAAGGCGACAAGATCTTCATCCAAAAGTTCCGACGTCGTAAGAACAGCAAGCGTCGTACGGGCCATCGCCAGAAGTACGTCAAAGTCCAAATCGGCGAAATCGCCGGTTAGGCGCTGGTTAGGCGCTAGTGCCGGAAACCGGAATTGTGTACGAATTTAAGATGCCAGCATGATTG
>CAZROJ010000141.1:0-13721 GCA_964601665.1 uncultured Pirellulaceae bacterium | reverse complement strand
CACGGTTCTGAGGGGGGAGAGACTGGCCAAACCAGTCTTTCCTACCTCTATCAATCGCCGTGAACGGCTACAACTTTCACTTCGCGCGCCGGCGAGCCCCAAGGCCAACGCCCCGCATCGTTTTGCTGCCATCGCGCGGCAACGTGAAGTGGCTCTCTGCCAACAAAGACCATGCCGAGAATTTGCTGGCGGTCTTTCGCTAGCGGCCGGAATGCTGTCGGTGCTAAAGAGGGGGCGGTCACGTGTTAAAGTGTAACAATTAATTGATTCGTAGCGAAAATACTAATGGTTTTGATAAATCCGTGTCGATGGGATCTATCACATGTACTGCTTTTAAGGGCGTTCGGTGCGCTGGCGATACATGCAAAACTGAAATCGTCGGGATTCGTCTCGGGAGACAACGATGAAGAAACGATTGAGCCTGCTCTGCATTGCTTTAATGACGCTGATCACGATCGGCGTTACGAATGCTCAGCAATTTGGCCAGCTGGGGAATGGCATTGGCGGGGGGCAAGCAGCTTTCCGCCAAGTTTCGGGGGATCTACTGCAGGGGCCGGGACGACCGGGTCGCTTGTGGTTTGAAGCCAATTTCGCTGACCGCGGATTGGGCTTTGAAAACTCGTACTTTACCTTAGGCGGCAAAACGCGACTGTTCCAAGACTTCTTGGACGGGCGTTGGTTAGCTGAGGGTCAATTGCACCATGGCATCGAAGACGATGGTGGCTTTTTCGCCAACGTCGGTATCGAGCGAGTGTTCTCGATCAAGCCCGCCAACGCGGACATTAGCGTCGGAGCGTTCTACGACTACGATGGCGATGACCAGCAAGCGTTCTCCGAAGGGTTTCACCAGTTTGGTATCAGCGGGGCGATCAAAACGCCGCGTTGGGATTTGATCGGTAACGGCTACCTGCCAGTTTCAACCGACACCTTCACTCGCGGCGATCACACCGGAGCCAACTGCTTCCTTGAAAACCGAATTGTCTTGCAAGCGGGAATCGAAGCGGCGTTGGAAGGTTTCGATGTTACGCTTCGAACACGCCCGCAACAGTTGGCTTTTGCCAATGGCTATATCGACCTTGGTGGTTACCACTACAACTCGGACGCAATTGAATCTTTCGCTGGCGGACGTCTCCGCGCTGGCTTTCAATTGATGAACGGCATGATGTTGGCTGCCGAAGTCAACCACGACGAACGATTCGACACGACCGGTGTCCTGAGCATTGGTTATACCTTCGGAGCCCATTCCAGCGGATTCGGAAACGAGTACGCAGGTTTGGCTCGCGACTTGGAAAAGTTCTCGCGTAACGATCACATCGTTCGCTTCAGCCAAGACCTTGTCGTCGCGGTCGATCCAGCAACGGGTCTGGCTTACAACGTCATCCACGCAAACAACACACAATTGGGTGCTGGCGACGGTACCTTCGAATCACCGTTCGCGGATTTGGCCAGCGTGGAAGCTTCGTCTTCAGCGGGCGACCTGATCATCGTTCACGAAGGTGACGGAACGGACACGGGTTACAACACAGGTATCGTTCTTCAAGACCGGCAGCAATTGTTGTCCGGCGGAATCCCTCAATTTATCAATCTTCAAGACGGCACACGACTTGATGTCGCCAGTAAAATCGACGGTGGCAAGGCCACGTTATCCAACGCAGGTGGCAATGAAGTCATTCGCTTGGCCAACAACAACGTGGTTGGAAACATCAACGTCGACGCAACGGGAGCCAACTTTGGCATCTTCGGCGACGGCATCGAAGGCGGTTCGTTCAACGGCAACATGATCGCCGGAGCAACGCTCGACGGTATCGGCTTGCGAAACATCACGGGCGACTGGACCTTCACCAACAACATGGTCTCCAGCAACCTCCGTGATGGCATTTTCATCGACGGAGCGTTCGACCCATCAGCGACATTCACGTTCGCCAACAACATGGTTAACTTCAATGGCGAAGACGGCATCCATCTTCGCAACTACGACGCCGAACTGCTGACGTTTACAGAAAACGAAACCAACAATAATGGCCGCCACGGAATTTTCCTTGAAAACGCCTTGGACAGTAATGGCAACGGCACGATCGTTGACATCAATAACCACACGGCCAACGATAATGGTGCCGACGGAGTTCGAATTAGCAACGGCAGCGGCAGCCTTCGCTTGGTCAACGTAACGGCCGACAACAACGCCGGAACCGGAGTGACCATCCGCAACTGGACCACGCCTCGCCCCGATGAATTTGTCTTTATCGGTGGCGATGGAACCCAACCGATCTCGTATTCGGGCAACTCGGTCGGTATCGATGTCCAACTGCTGGGCGACGGGCTGGAATCCAATGTCGTTATCACACAGGCGACCGTGGATAACAACGGGCGAGGTATTTTGGCGACGGCTTCGGGTTCGGATTCGATCCTGAACCTGGACATTCTTGACATGCCATCCATCTCCGGAAGTGCAACCGAAGCCATCCGCTTCGATGTCAGCGATGGAGCGACGATCAATAACAACACGATCAATTCGGATGAAAACACACCGATGGAATTGGTCGGAAACAACGTTAACGGCGAATCAACGATCAGCTATACGCTCAGCGGCGAAACTGGCGACATGTCGCAGATCAACAGTATCGTCAGGAACGTTAACATTGCAGCAGTCAGCGGAGCGGCGAGCGGTATCGGGGTTAACGGCGACGGAGACTCTCGAATTCGACTGGCGGTTTCAGACTCAACAATCAATGCTCAGACGGGTGTCAATGTTGCACTGGACAACAACCAAAACGGCCAGATCAACGAGCTATTCTTTGACGAACTGGTTGTGCAGTCCGATGTCAACATGAACTTTGATCTCGAGGCTGGAACATTTACAGACATTTCGGTTACGAATTCTTTGCTTGAATCAAACGGAATTAACCCGGCCGATGGCGAAGCCCTCAGCCGCTTAACACCTGAGGACTACACGCCTTTCACCGATGGCTTGGGGGCAACTGGAATCGTGGTCACGGCTGACGGCGGCGGGACAGTCGGAAACTTGGCGTTCGATAGCTTTACAAGAGTGAACATTTCGAACAACCAAATCAACGACAAGACCTTCCAAGGCGTAAGCATCTTGGCCACGGGTGACGCTCAGATGTTACTGAACATCGTCTCCAACGAAATCTCTCGCAACGGACCTGGACAAAATGACGACCCAGATAACGACTTCACCTTCGCTGGACCTGACGATGGTGCTGTGGATCCAAACAATGAATTTTTCCACAACGGACTTGAAATTACGGCCACTGAGTTGAGCACGATCTCGGGACGTATCATCAACAACGCCTTTGTGGACAACTTTGATCGTGCGATCCAGATTGGGACCCTTGGCTTCAACAACCTTGGTGCAGTGGACGATCCATCGCAGGCCGGGACCATCAACCTGCTAATTGCCAGAAACCGCTTTGCCAGCGATATTGGAGTTGATACCGAAAATGATGCGAACATTCCATTCGAATTGAATTTCGGTCAGATTGGAGTTCTTAACAGCTCGGGTGGCTCGATTTGCTTGGACGTCGGCAGCAACGCCTTCGAGTCGCTGCCGCTGGACATTACCAACTTCACTGACCCGGCGGTCGATGCTGATGCCATTCGAATTGGCTTGGATGGGACGTCCAATGGCTTTGTTGCCGGGGATATCGGAGGCATTTTTGCAACGTCCCCTTTCGGATTGTGCAGCAGCATTATTTCCAGCGAAGAATTGTTCTTCCAGACAACAACGGGCGGATTTGACAACTAAACCTTCTACCGGAGGGCGTGCAGTCAAAGATTTCATTTGAATTCTCGAAAAGGCAGCAAGCTCGTCTTGCTCCTTTTTTCGTTTTTATTCTAGTCTGTGGACACCCAATTCCGGCTCCACCCGTTTTCCGCTATGACAAGTTGACCTCCGCCCGTGAAGATCTTGCAAGTTATCTCTGGATGCAACGTTAACGGCGCGGTGACGTACTGCAAGTTCCTGTCTGAACAACTGTTGGCACTCGGGCACCAAGTGGCGGTCCTCTGCCGCCCCGATGGCTGGTTGCAAAAACATCTTCCACCCGATATCGAAGTCTTCGAATCCGATCTTAGCCGGCGACCTTTCGAGCTAAAACGAGTGGCCAAGTGGATGGCCGAACGGCGGTTCGACGTGATCCACTCGCACATGTCGCGGGCCCACAGTTTTGGCGTCCTGTTGAAAATGATGACCGGCACGCCCGTCGTGGCCACCGCTCACCAATGCTCTTTGCAACTTCATTGGCGATTAAACGACCGCGTGATCGCAAACTCAGCATCAACCGCCAGCTATCAAAGACGAATCAACCGTGTCTCCGCTGACAACCTGAAAACCGTCCATTGCTTTATCGACCTTGAACGCTTCCTGAACGTGGAACAAAAGTCGATCAATTTCGTTCGCAACGAAATGCGACTCAACGATTCCGATTTCACTGTTGGGGTCGTGGGAGACGTGCTGGCCAGGAAAGGGCAAGTGTATTTATTTCGTGCGATGGAGCAGATACTAGAATCGGTACCCAATTGCAAACTGGTGCTGGTGGGAAGATTTAAACGATCGGAAAAGTACATCCAGCGCCTACGCCGCATCCAGAAAAGCTCGTCCTTGGTCAACCGAGTAAAATGGCTCGGCCTACGCGACAACGTTCAAGATTTTATGGGCGCTTTTGATGTTTGTGCCGTGCCGTCCGTTTCCGAACCGTTGGGGCTGGTCGCACTCGAGGCCTTGGCCACGGGCACGCCTGTGGTGGCGTCTCGAACGGGCGGGTTGCCGGAAATTGTCAAGCACAACAAAAGCGGATTGCTGGTCCCGCCGAAGCGCCCACGCGAATTAGCCAATGCGATTATCAAACTGGCAAACGATGCGAGCTTAAGACAGACGATGGGCGAAAACGGACGTGCGTTCGTCCGTCAAAAATTTCAACCGGATGTTCTGACCCAACAGGTTGAATCGGTGTATCACGAGCTTGTGATTCGAAAACAGCGAGCAGCGTAGCAAGTGAACGTCGCCTATTTGACAGCCGCTTTACAAACAACATTGCGATCAAGCCAACAATGCCCCAATGCGAAACTTATTTCGCATCGATCTCTTATTCCGATTCCACCGCATCGTTTTTTGACGAACTACCGCGAAACCAATCCGCGACACCATCGATCGCTTGATTGAGCAGCTTGCCGTTGACCAAATCTTCGGTCAGCGTGGGTCGGCCAGCCGAAAAGTTAAACCAAACTGCGTCTAAATACGGTTTGCTGGCTGCCGACAACACCGTGTAAATACCATCGTCAGAAATTTTGGCCATCGCGTCGCGGTAGTGATCAAAAAAGTGTTCGTCCAGCAGATTACCGGTCACGCGAATGGTCAGAAGCGTTCCATGAGTCACGTTGGAGACTTGATTTAACGAATACATCGTGACCGCACTGGACAACTGAAACAAACTAACATTTTCTTCGGCCGCGAGCTTATTCATGTCGTTCCAAATCGCCGTAATTTCGCTCTGCGGAATTAACTTGGCCCCATCGATTTCGGCCACTTGATCTCGAGTCCGAGCTATCGTGTCTTTGAGCCCTTGGAGGTCGATTGGCGGCGTATCAAATTCGTCGGCCGTGCTGCCAGACGCATTTCCGATCGCCGACAATAGTTCAGCCGTGCTGTTGATCGTCGACTTCTCGTTAATAACCCCCTGTTCGCGAAGTTCGTCTGCCAACTGTTTCAGATAGAACGTCGACCCGTGCGCCACGTCGCTAACAATCGCCAACACCGTCAATGGCGAAACATGCATCATCGACATCCCAGCCAGGTCGATAAAAGTGCCGACGGTTTTTTTGGCAACAAAGTTTTCTACCTGCTCGGTAACACCAGCCTTGTCCACAGTTTCTTTTTTGACTCCGCCGACATCATCGGACAGCATGTCAAGCATTTGCTGGACAAACACTTTGTAAGATTTCGAATCTTTGAAAACGCGAGGAATCAAGATCGACGCAGATTCCCCAGCGGCTCCACTAGCCAAAGCCGCAATACTGCGAACGGTCCGTTCTGGCACTGAAAGTCCGTAGATAGCTGACTGGAATAACGCCCCCCAAGTCGAATCGTCAGAATTCTTGGGTAAAGCAATCGACTCTGGCGTTTCAGCTCCGCCAGAATTCTCAGATGGTTGGGTTGTTTCGTTTTCCAAGAAATCACCTCTATCAAAATTTGCGGTATGTTCTGATCGACCCGATCGCCAAAGAGCCATGCTTTGACCCTTGAAGCAAACGCCACAATTAAGCAAACGCCACAATTACTCCAATAAACAAGTAAAACACGACGACCAAAAGCGCCATCGCCGTCATGATTGCCCCCATGATTACGCCAGCCAGTGTCATACCATGGCCTTCTCGGTCCATCTGGCCGCTGTCCATCTTCTTAAGATCCGGCCAGCCCAAAGCCAAAGCCAAAATTCCCGGGATCAAACAAACGTTACAAACGATGCTGAGAATTCCCAGCGTGAGAATCAAACCGCCCCGATGCGGATCGCGAGCATAGTTTTGCCTTGCCTGATGGGGGCTGGAATAAACAGGCGAACTGTACGGATTGCCAGAAGTGCTTTGCGGCTGCCGGTAGGACTCGCTTGCCGTATCGTCGTAAGCCGCTGGCGAAACACCAACCTTGCCGAGTCCTGGGTTTGACTGCGGAAAGCCTGCTGACGAATCGGCCAACGAATCCGATGCCGGATCAGGTTGGGTGACAGCGTCGTTTGCTTGAGCCGCCGGATCGATGATTATATTGACGCTTTGGCAATTGGGGCATCTAGCCTTACGTCCCCCGAACTCGCTGGGCACGCGAAGAGTTTTCTGGCAATTTTGACAGCTAAATTCGATTGGCACCAAATCCCTCGTTCTTCATTGCAATCCCCAATCGTGGATCAAGGTTTTGCGTTATATTTTAGTGAACTGTTGCTGGCCGCATGGGTAATCCAGATTTTGTCGCGCGAAGCTTTCCAAGCGAAAGCCTATATTCGCCGGACCTTGCAAAATGTCGGCAAAAAACTTTCGCCCAAAATGAATATTGGTTACCCAGTGCGGTTTTGCCTAAGAGCTTATCCCACAACTAGTGAGCCGATGGCGTTAAACGCGGGCATTTTGAGCTTTGGGAAAAGCACTTTGGGAAAAGCATTAAGTAAGGACGGTCTTGCCCAAGCAAAGCGGTCAAGCAAAACAGCAAAACAAAACGGCTCTGAACCAGCCTAATCCTCCAGTCAACGAAAGACAAATTGTGAAACGTTTTCAAGGCCTGATGCGTGATACTTGGATCGCGTGGGTCGTCATTTTTATTTTTGGACTCGTACTCGGTTTCGTTTTGAGTCCGCTGTTCTTCTCGGCCATCCCGATTGGCGTTTTCTCGTTCTTTTACTTCGGATTGATGCGGTATGACGAAAGTGGAAATCTAAAAGGGGGCGGTTAGCCAACGAACGCAAGGTTGGATACAATCGCCAGATTGAAGTTAGTGCTTTCCTCAATTCCTCACGACAAATAAAAAAATGGGACGCCCGAACGGGTTGTAGGACAAGCGCTTCGACGACTAGCCTTTCGAGACAGTGGATCACATGGGGAATGCCCGCGAAAAGAGTTTTGGTGAAGATGTCGCATTTTTGAAGGAACACGTCGAAACCATCGTCATCCGAAACTCTGACGGGGCCGCGATTGCGGTAGTTCCCGATTTTCAAGGGCGGACGATGACGTCGACTTCCGGTGGCAACGAGGGCCAGAGTTACGGCCACATCAACTACGCCGCCGTCGAATCCAATCAAGTTGACAGCCAGATCAATTTATTTGGCGGCGAGGATCGACTTTGGATCTCGCCCGAAGGAAGTCAAAACTCGATTTTCTTTGACCCGGGCGTCGAGATGACTTTTGACAATTGGCGTACGCCGCCGGGAATCGATTCGCAGGCCTTCACGATTCAAAACCAAAAACGAAACTGGGTTTCGTTCAGCAAAGACGCGTTCTTCACGAGCTGGAGCGGCACCAAGTTTCGAGTGCAGATCGACCGCACGGTAAAATTGCTGAACAAAAACACCGCCGGAAAGCTACTCAACGTCGACCTTGGCAAGCTCCGGTTGGTCGCTTATGAAAGCCACAACACGTTGGTCAATCGAGGGACGCGACAGTGGCAGCCGGAAACTGGCTTGATTGGCATCTGGATGACTTGCATGAGCAAACCCAAGCCGACAGCCACCGTCGTCGTTCCCTATAAAACGATGCCGGGTGAACCGTCCCAATCATTGGTTGACGCAGACATTGTAACGGCGAATTATTTAGGCGACCTCGACCAATCGCGTTTGATTATCGATCGCGACAAACGGCTGTTGTTCTTTCGCGGCGACGGGCAATTTCAAGGCAAGTTTGGCGTCAGCCCCAAGCGTGCCTTGCCAATCCTGGGAAGCTGGGATCGAGCCCGAAAAACGCTTACCGTGATCCAGTTTAATTTGCCAGCGACCGCGCCGCACGGCTACAATAATAACCAGTGGGAAATCCAAGACGAACCCTATTTCGGTGATGCGATCACTTGCGGCAACAACGGTGTTAACGACGCCGGATCCAAGATCAGCCCGGGTGGTTTTTTTGAAATGGAAACTCTGAGCCCGGCGTTGTCTTTGTCGCCCGACGAAGGCTTCACGCACATCCATCGAACTTTTCGCGTGGAAGGCGAACGGGAGAAACTTTCGGCAGTGACACGTTCGCTGTTCGGTGTCGATTTGGATTATTTAGAAGACCAGTTTCACTAGCTTTTGGCTGAACGGACAAAAATGAAAACATGGCGACTATCTCAAAGTGCTATTCGTCCGCCGCTGGACGCGGTTAATTCTCGCGTCTCATGTCACGCTTTATCGTCGTTTGCGTTGTTGGTTTTAGCCGCCGTGATGTTGGCCGGAACAGCTTCGACGGCAAGCGCCCAAGACAGATCGGAGGACGGTTTTAAACCAATTTTCGATGGCCAATCGTTGACGGGATGGTCGGGCGACGGCAAGCTTTGGCGAGTGGAAGACGGTGCGATCGTTGGCGAAACGACAGCCTCAAACGCGATCGAAAAGAACGAGTTCTTAGTTTGGCGTCAGGGTGACTTGGACAATTTCACCTTGCGTTTGCAGTTTCGGATTTCAGGCACCGAATCTGCCAACAGCGGCGTTCAGGTGCGTAGCTTTGTCAACGACTCAGGCGGGTTCAGCGGCTACCAAGCCGACATCGCGCGAGCAAACGGCATCACTGGCAGCCTGTATTCTGAAGGCACAAAGCGCGACGTTTTGTGTCCGCGGGGGAAGTCCCGAACAAACGGCCAGCCTCCCCAAGCGTTGAGAAAACCTGCCGCCTTCGCAAGTGACGGCTGGAATGAGATGACCATTTCCGCTCGCGATTCCGCCATCAGCGTGGACCTGAACGGCGTACGATCGGCTCGCTTTGTCGACGACGAAAAACTTGGCCAACGACAGGGCCTGCTCGGCTTCCAATTGCACTCGGGGCCGCCAATGAAAATTGAATTCAAAAATATTCAGCTAAAACGATTGCCACTGATCGAAAGAAAAAAAGTTGTTTTCGTGGCGGGTAAAAAAAGCCACGAATGGGGAAGCCACGAACACAACGCAGGTTGCTTGCTGCTGGCGAAGTGTTTGAGCGAATCGAATGAAGAGCAGCAGGTGCCTGTACTATCAACCGTCTATCAAAATGGCTGGCCCGCCGACCCAACCGCCTTCGACAATGCTGATACGATCGTGGCTTTTTGCGATGGCGGTGGAAGGCACTTCTTGCATCGCAACCGTGAAGCGTTTGAATCAATTATGCGGCGCGGCGTCGGGCTGGTGTGTGTGCACTACGCGGTGGAAGTCCCCAAAGGCCCTTCCGGAAAACGATTCTTGGATTGGATCGGCGGGTATTTTGAGACGCATTGGTCGGTGAATCCAATTTGGACGGCCAAGTTTGACCGTTTGCCGGATCACCCGATCGCTCGTGGCGTCAAACCTTTCGAATTAACAGACGAATGGTACTACCACATGCGTTTTTCGAGTCGAGTCAATGTGACGCCGATTTTAAGTACCCTGCCGGGCGAGGGTACGTTGACACGACCGGATGGTCCTCACCAAAATAATCCACACGTTCGAGCGGCGGTCCTTGAGAAAAAAGAACCGCAGCACGTCGCCTGGGCTTTTGTTCGTGGCGATAGTGTTGGACGAGGTTTCGGTTATACCGGAGCGCACTTCCACAAAAACTGGGCCAACGACAGCGTTCGAAAGCTTGTGCTCAACGCCATCATCTGGACCGCTCACGGCGAAGTGCCCCGCGACGGCATCGAGTCCAAGACGCCAACACAAGCCGAACTCGACGCCAACCAAGACTACCCCAAACCCAAAAAACTAGCCAAGTAATATTTGGATTCTCGATGAAAACCAAACGCACCCATCCGAATCGACTGCCTGCATTTCCATGGCCTGCCATTTGCCTGATGTTCATGCTGCCGTTGTCTTGCCAGGTGGCCGGGCAAGACGCAATCCCTGAAATTGTGGTTTCTGGACTGCGAACTCCCAGCGGTGTCGCGGTTCAACCCAATACAGGCCACGTGTTCGTGGCTGATTCAGGTGCTCAGCGAATCGTACGCATTGTCGAAGGCAAAATCGAACCCGTTGTCGTCGACTTTCCAATCGAGAAATACGGAAAAGGGCCCAGCTACAACATCGGGCCGCTCGGACTTTTGTTTCTGGACGAAGAGACGCTTGTCGTTGGCGGTGGTGGATTGCCCGACGGCGAAGATCTTTTGCGAGTCTTCAAAGTGCCCTCCCAAGGCAATCCGCCGATCAAGGCGACTGAGGTTTTCGGCGATGCAAAAAAAATCGCTAAGGACGGCGAAAAACCTGGCGACGGAAATTTTTACGGCTTGGCAAAAGGCAGCAAGGGGATTTATGTCACGTGCAATGGTGATGACCTAAAAGGCTGGGTCTCACTGGCAACGCTCAGCGACGAAAATCGACTGAAAAAATTTGAACGAACGATCGCCACTCGCGAAGCCACGTTCGTCAAAGCTCCCTCGGCAATTACGATCAGCCCGCAAGGCTACATCACCGTGGGACAAATGGGCGAAGTCAAGGACCAAAAGGACTCCTTGCTAACGTTCTACTCCGAAGCCGGCGTAACTTTGGGCGCGTACCGCACGGGACTATATGACATCACGGGCCTGGCATACGGTCCCAAGCACGGTCGCTTGTTTGCGACGGACTTTCACTGGGCCGCCCCCGGCAAAGGAGGACTTTACAAATTGGTGGACATCAAAAAAGACTCAGAATGCGAAGCCGTTTTGATGACTGCGCTAGAAAAACCAACCGCCCTTGCCTTTAACAATCAAGGTGATTGTTTTGTGACGCTGGCTGGGTCTGCCAAGCAAGATCAGCCGCCAGATGGTAAACTGGTGATCATTCGCGCACTGGACGTCGATCCGAATAAATAGCCGTAGAGCTTGTCTCACGACGAGTGAACCGACGGCGCTCGCCGCGGGCATTTTGAGTTTTGAGATCAGCACTTATTCAGTCAAGCCAGAAACCTTCGATGGCAGATCCAAACAATCCTGAACCTCTCGACGCCGCTCAAAAAGCGATGCTAGAGCAGGATCGTGTAAAAATGGTGATGGTGGCGGATGTCGAAGGCGAACCGCCCGAACGAATATCTAACAGCTACCAAAAGTACTGCAACTTCCGATCGTTGGGCGAAGGCGGCAAGGCCAAGCTAGTTTCTTGCAAGGACACCAATCTGGGACGTCGTGTCGTGCTGAAAATGCTACGACCTGATCTACGCGGTGACAAAGTTGAACTGCGACGTCTGATTCGCGAGGCTCGTATCACGGCCCAATTGCAACACCCGGCGACCGTGCCAATGTATGAATTGGGGCAGAACGAGTCCGGCGATTGGTACTTTGCCATGAAAAAAATCGAGGGACATACGCTCTTCGAAATCATTGTCGGGCTCGCCCAACGAAAAGAATCCTTCGAAAGCGAATTTGACCTCAATCGTTTGCTCAACATCATCACACAAGTCGGCGACGCACTCATTTACGCTCACGCCCGCGGGATTATCCATCGAGACATAAAACCCGAAAACGTCATCGTCGGATTGTTCGGCGAAGTGACTCTGATCGATTGGGGGGCGGCGAAGGTCTGGGGCATGCCCAACGACGGAGATGAATCGACTCCCGGCGATCGCGGCGGTACCCCGCTCTACATGTCGCCCGAACAAGTGACCGGCAACTGCTTGGTTGACGAACGCACTGATATTTTCAGCTTGGGCGTGGTCATGTACGAAGCCATGTGCCAACGTGAACCTTACCGCGGAGCCACGATTGCGGACACGTTTGACAATATCGTGAATCTCGCCCCAACACCGCCCAGCGAAGTCGCGCCGCACCGTTTTGTCCCCAAAGTTTTGGAGCAAATTTGTATCAAGGCAATGGCCAAAAAACCGGGGGATCGATATCAATCGATGAGCAGCTTCATGCAGGCGATCAATAAGTTCCGTGGCGACGCGCTCATGAGAGGCAGCGTCTAGCCAATGGGTGGCCTTCCGAATCAAAACAACGATCGTTCGAGCTCTGACTTACGACTGAATGCCGTCGAACGAAAGCTAACGCTGTTGGTTTCACTGGCGATCGGCCAAATTATTTTGCTGGTCGTCATTTTGTCGCTGATACTGATGAACCAGTTTATGCCCCGGTGGTCAACACTGCTGGTGTTTGCCGTGATGGCGGGCTTGATCGCTTACATTTTTCGCAAACAACTACCCGGCTTGATGGGGCGTGCGAGTCGATTTGTGTTTCGGCAACTCGCAAGTACTCAAAAAACAGGCTCCAGCAAAGACGCTGACTAGTCGACCAATCAACCAGCCGCAACCAACAAACCAATCCGCCCGATGATCAATTTTCGCTACCCCAAGACGAATCGTTTGCTCAGCTCGGTTGAATTCAGGCGAGTTTACGCGGGAAAAATATTCGCAGCCGACGACACGCTAGTCTTGAACGCCATCGCAAACGACTTGGGTCGCGTGCGACTGGGCTTGGCGGTTAGCAAAAAAGTTGGCAACGCAGTGGTTCGCAATCGCTGGAAACGACGCATCCGCGAGGCTTTCCGGCTGCAGCAGCATGATTTGGCGGTGGGGATGGACATCGTCGTGCGCCCCAGAAAAGGTGCGGTTTGCGATAGCACCGCCATTGCCAAGTCCATTTCAAAACTCATCCGCCGAGCTTCCAAGAAAACCTGATTTTGGGCGAAAGCGATCCATGTCCGACAATCCTCCCCCCGACCCGGCCGCACAACGAGCCAACTTCGTTTGGCGCTTGCCCGGACAATGTTTGATCGCGGGTGTTCGTTTCTACCAGGTCTGCATTAGCCCACTCTTGCCCTCGGTCTGCCGATATACGCCCACCTGCAGCGGCTATTTCATTGAAGCCGTCAAGAAATACGGTGCCCTTCGCGGTTCTTTTAAAGGCATCCGGCGAATTTGCCGCTGTCACCCGTTCGGCGGTAGCGGACACGATCCGCCCTAGTGCTGCAAATCTCAATTCCGTGTGGTTCTTCGTGCCAGCACCTTTACCAAGCAACCAAGCAAGCAAGAAATCCCCAGCAATTCCAAACTCCCCTCTCCCAATAATTTCAAACTCCCCTCTCCCCGCAATTCCGGACCTTTGCACTATGCAT
>CAZROJ010000140.1:0-13800 GCA_964601665.1 uncultured Pirellulaceae bacterium | reverse complement strand
CGATATGGCCCAGCCCTTCAGTCCAAGTCATCCCGGTGATCGTTACGCGAACGGCTTGCTCAATGTACTCTTACGTTTTCAAATCAATTTTGCGCCATCGCACTCGCACGCTACTAACGGTGTCTGGAGCCGCGGTGGCAATGTTTGTGTTTTGCTTTGTCGGCTCAGTCCAACAAGGCTTGAATCAACTAACCCAGGGCCCCGATGCCAACCAAAGCTTGATCGTGTTTCAGGAAAACCGGTTTTGTCCGACCAGCAGCCGACTGCCGCAAGACTACGCCAATCAGATTTCCAAAATCGATGGCGTCGTCGATGTCATTCCGATTCAAGTGTGGACGAACAACTGCAGGGCCAGCTTGGACATCGTCGTTTTTAATGGTGCCGCGCCTGATCAGATTAAAAACCATCGTCCCCTTCGTTTGACAAGCGGCGATTGGCAGTCGTTTCAGTCCCGCAGAGACTCGGCAATCGTTGGTCGCAACGTTGCTCAGCGTCGCGGACTCAAGCTGGGCGATCAATTTTCGATTGGCGATATCTCGGTCAAAGTGGCAGGCATTTTCAGTTCTCGTATCCCCTCCGAAGAAAACTTGATCTACACCAGCTTGGAGTTTCTGCAGTACACGCGCGGCCTCGATTCCGCCGGCTTGGTGACGCAGCACGAAGTTCTGCTTGCCAAGGAAGCCGATCCAGATTCGACTGCCCGCAAGATTGACGAAGCTCTACGATCGGGACCGGTGGCAACGACCACTCGGCGAAAGGGCGCTTTTCAAACCAGCACCCTTTCTGATTTGGTCGACCTAATTAGCTTTGCTCACTGGCTCGGCTACGCTTGCGTCGGGCTGGTTCTGGCATTAGTCGCTACCACGACCGTCATGTCGGTCCAAGACCGAATTAAGGAGTACGCGGTCTTGCAAACGATTGGCGTTCGCCCGCAAAATACGTTTCGTTTGGTTTTGGCTGAGAGTACCATTTTGTGCGTTTTCGGCGGAGTCACCGGCACGCTACTCGCGTTGATTGCCTTGGCGGTTGGAAGTTTCGCCATCGGGGCCGAAGGTGCGACCATCGCTTTTCGTCCATCCTCGAACCTATTTGTCGTTGGCGCTGGAGTATCGTTTCTGGTCGGTATTCTTTCTGGAATCGCACCGGCAATCCAAACTGCAACCCTCCCAATCGTTCAAGCCTTGAACCGAGCCTACTAATTTTTCAAAGGCATACCCCCAGAAGACAAATTGCTTGGGCGTCTACAAGCGAAGGAGGCTACCCTCATTCAAAAATTCGAAACCTAAGTTCCAGCCCATTCACTGCCCAGCAAAACTATTAGATTCTGTTAAAATCTGGGCATGTTTGAACTCCGCTGTACCGTCCGCAACTGCAACCACCCTTTGACCCAATGCCAAAATGGGCTCAGCTGTCCCGCCGGCCATCACTTTGATCAAGCCAAAGAAGGCTATTGGAATCTGACGCAGCCGCAAGACAAAAAATCAGCTAACCCCGGCGACCACCGCGAAGCCGTGCTCGCCCGGCATCGTTGGCTTGATCGTGGCCATGGTGCCGGGTTGGTCGAAGCGATCAGGCCCTGGATTCTTGATGCGGGACCGCTCGAACGAACCCTCGACCTTGGCTGTGGAGACGGTTCATTTGGTCCGCCGCTTTTTCAGGATCAGACAACCGAGTTCTGTGGCATCGACCTCTCCAAACCCGCCATCAAACTCGCGGCCTCTCGCGTTGGCAAAGACTGGTCTCAAGCCACATGGGTTCTCGCCAACGCTGATCGCGGCTTACCAATCGCGGATTCTAGCGTGGACTGTGTCGTATCTTTATTCGGGCGACGCCCCGTTTTTGAAATCAGTCGCGTGCTGCGGCCCGACGGCTTTTGCATCGTCGCGGTTCCTGGCGAAGAAGATTTGATCCAGCTTCGCGAGCAGGTACAAAAAGAGGGCAAGCGTCGTAGCCGAATCGACGCCATCATCGAACAGATGAAAACGCACGGGCTAAGCTGCGTTGGCCAACAACAATGGCAAACTCAAATTGAAATCGGTCCCGACGAAATCGCCGACGCTTTGGCGATGACCTATCGCGCCGGCCGCCGGTCCGAACGACGCCTTGTCGCTTCCATTGACACAACAAACGTAACGTTGGCGGCCGATTTATTACTGTTTCAGGCAAGCCAGATTTAATTGACCGCAGCAGCGTGAGTAGGCTGATCCACCACTTAACTACGATTCAAAGCCTTCGCCTTACAAAGTGCTTTTTTCGAGCAAGCCAAGCGATCGCATTTTTTACATTGAAACGTTGCGATCACTTCGAACTTTTCGAAATTGCGTTTCTTGCACTTTTTCTTTTTACACTTCAGCTTGCACAGCGTCTTCATCGTTGACCTCGCCACAGAGATTACTTGGAACGGGCGTGATCAAATTCGTTGCGACAACAAACGGCACGCCCCACAGAAGGCCCAAAACCAACGAGTGGTGTTTGGGCGGATTACCTTGGCGTGGCTGGCTGATCGAGAAAGAGAAACTCGATCGTTTTGGCTTGCTGCGATTGCGATAATCAGAATTTGCAAAATATTTTGCTCGGCAATTTATAGCACAACTTCCACCATTTA
The DNA here is from genome assembly GCA_964601665.1 of uncultured Pirellulaceae bacterium. Classification (GTDB taxonomy): domain Bacteria; phylum Planctomycetota; class Planctomycetia; order Pirellulales; family Pirellulaceae; genus Mariniblastus. The sequence continues at coordinate 11,195 of CAZROJ010000140.1, read as the reverse complement.
AAAAGACATGAAATAAACCCAAACGAGCACCCTAAAAAACATTCAGCCAAGCTCCTGCCTCGCGCCTGCCAAGTCCCTGTCAAGCCCCTGTCGACTCAACACGGTGGCAAACAATTCTATCCGTGAACCAATTGCCAGTGCATGCCGATCGCCAGCCAAGTCGCGACAATTCCGCTGGCCGCCAATAACACGAAGCCAAGTCGCCGTGTTCGCTTAATCTGCCACCACATGACCAGCCCCGAAATTCCCCAGAAACACATCGAGGCAAACATTAAATCGACCGCAATCGCCCAGTACCATCGCGAGTTGTTTTGGATACCGTATCCGTGAGCTTTATGAAGCCTCAACACAAAACTGCGAACACTTAAATCGCGTGGGTTACCACCAACCACGGCCAGTTCGCCATTAAAGATGTGTTTTGTATCGTCCTGCTCCCCGATCGCACCTCCGCTAGAACGCCCCCGGCGTCCCGCTCGAGAACGTTCCTGCGACAACCGCAATCGCACCGGCTCACCATTGACTAAAGCATCGAACTCAAGATTCGGTAAATTGCGAATGCTCAGTTCATTCGGGTCAAAATTTTCAGCCGCCACAAGCGATCGCACACCATTTCTGAAATCCTGCAATGGATCGGTTTCGATCGCCAACTTAACGCCCTTGTCCAGCGATTCACTTTTCGAAGAATTTTTGGGTCCAGCTGCTGCATCAATTTTCTTCTTGCGCTTTCGCAGATAGCCCGTTCCATCGTTCAAGTTCAAAACAACAGTGGCAGATTTTTGCGGCAGCCGAGGACGGTTCAGTTTGCCCTCACGAACAAACTTGACTCATCAACCAAGGCAACAAAACGAATTCGGCGTCGATTCAGGCGGTCGAATCGAGCTCGCTGAACGTTTGGTCCAAAGCTGCAATCAGGACCTTGGCATCCTCGATCGTGAACGGCATCGGAGGACGAATCTTCAAAACGTTGTGCAGCGGACCATCGGTTCCAATCAAAATTCTTCGCTCCCGCATTCGGTCGGCAACGTAGCGAGTCTCGAGTTCGGCAGGCTCAAGCGTTTCCCGATCGCGAACCAACTCGACCCCCAAAAACAAGCCACTGCCGCGAACGTCACCGATGATCGCATAGCGTTCTTTCAGCTCACGCAGTTTCGACAATAGAAAGTCACCTACCGTATCCGCATGAGCGGCCAGTCCTTCTTCTTTGACGATGTCCAACACGGTCTTACCGACGACCGCTGAAACGGTGTTGCCACCAAACGTGCTAAAAAATTCCATCCCGTTGGCAAACGAACCGGCAATTTCTCGAGTCGTCACCAGAGCGGCGATCGGATGCCCATTGCCGATTGGCTTGCCCAACACGACGATATCCGGCAAGACTTTTTGTTGTTCAAAACCGTAAAACCATTTCCCCAAACGCCCGTATCCCGTTTGCACATCATCAGCGATGCACAAGCCACCAACTTCGCGGATGCGGCGATAGACGTCCGCCAAGTAACCATCGGGGAACATGATCTGACCGCCCACACTCGGGCAGGACTCCGCAATGAAGCCGCTGACTTTTCGTCCTTGCTGATGAACTCGAGCGATAATTTCACCAATCGATTGGGCATACTTGCCGCCAGCGGTTTTCGGGTCTTTGTGCGGACCGCGAAAGATATCTGCAACCGGCGCCGTGTGCACCCAATCTGCCGGTCCAGATCCTCCGGGGCCATCGTGTTTGTAAGGGCTGATGTCGATCAAGGTCGTACTATGACCGTGATAGGCTCCTTCTAAAACGATCAAGTCCTTGCCACCTGTTTTGGCTCGAGCCAGTCGCAGCGCCAGTTCGTTCGCTTCACTGGCGGAATTCAAAAAATAACAAACATCCAAACCAGCGGGCATCGTTTCAGCCAACGCCTCGGCATACTTGAGCACACCGTCGGACAAGTATCGCGTGTTGGTGTTCAGCAGCCGAGCCTGAGAGTGCAAGGCGGCCACGACGCGTGGATGGCAGTGCCCCACGTGCGGAACATTGTTATAGGCGTCGATAAATTTTTGCCCGTTTTCGTCATACAAATACTGCTTCCAACCGCGAACGGCCTTGAGCGGTTTGGAATATCCGACGCTCAAATTTCCGCCCATCCGCGAGTGACGTTTTTCGAGCGTCGTCGATTTTGACAGCGTTTGTGGAGGAAACTTTTCAGCCGGAATTTTTAAAATCAAATTAGGGTCCGGACAAAACTGACGCCAAACCGAAACACGACTCGCTCGACAGACCCCCGGAAAATTCGTGCCCAGCCCAAACAAATCAACGATCAACTGAAAATGCAAATGCGGCGCCCAACCCCCGTTTTCGTGGGGCTCGCCCAGCACCGCGAACGCTTCACCGGCAGCTACTTTCTGCCCCGGTTCCAGTTCGCCAAAACTATCGGGCGCCAGATGCCCGTACAACGAAAAGAACTCGTCGCCCGAATCCGTCAAGTGTTTCAGAATAACGACTCCGCCGTAGTCCAGCCGCGCCGAGTTGTTGGCGGTTTGAAGGACTTCGCCATCCAGCGGTGCCCTAATGCTGGTCCCAGCAACATCGAATAAATCCATCCCCAGGTGAATCGTGCGACTCTCTCGACGATCGCCCGCATCGAACAACGCAGAAGCATAAAGCAACCTTGGCTCGAGATACCTTCCTACCGCAATCTTGGCGGACGCGGCTTGCAACTGCTCACCAATCACGCGCGACATCTCAGGTACGGTAATCGATTCCGGCCCGATCAAATGCGGACTTTCCACCCCCAAATCCATTACCAGCATTTCTTCATCGGCCGGACGTGACTCGCCAACAGGAAAAACAAAATCACCTGCTTGGCCAGCCAACCAATCTTTAACGGGTATCGTTCGGTCCGATTTTGGTAAGCCACAACGTTCCTTGATCATCACTTCCGCAAACTCAAACGGAACTTCGACCAGCAGCGGCAACGTCCGCGAAATCGGTGCTTGGCTGATCGAAAGGTACTGGTCATCAGGCCTTTGGACTTGCTGTTCCGCCGCCATCACAACACTGGTGCATAATCGCATGCAGACCAAACCAAACAGGGCTGCCGCTTCATCTTCGGTCAGTTTTTTCTCGCTTTGATATCCGTCCACGATCAAGCACATCGCCTCGATCGGATCGGCGTGATCGAGAACCGCGTAAGCAATCGCGATCGCCAACTCGCCAATCGTCCAGCTCCAAACCGCATCGCCAAAATCGATCACGCCCGCGATTCGATTTGGAACGAGCGAGTCGTCCGTCTTTTCGACAATCAAATTTCCGTCATTGGCGTCATTGTGAATTACGCTCTGCGGCAGATTTACCACCAACGGCACCGTGTGTCGCTTGAATCGCCCCAAAAGACATTCGACCATGTGCCGTTTTTCGCCATCGATCAAATCCAACCGAGACTCGATGACCGAAACACAATTGGCTAGGTCCCAATGGAAGTCGTAACGAAACGCCGGATCATCAAACCCCTCCAGCGATTTCGTCACCGCGCCAATCGTGTTGCCCAGATGCTGCAGCAACTGATCGCAGTAACAAGGCAAACTCGCCATCGGTTGCCCGACCACAAACGACATCAACCGAACACAATGTCGCTTTCCATCGGCACCGTTTACTTCCTCGATCGGATTGCCAGCGAGCGAATTGACGACTCGGACGGACTGCGAAACAACTTGCCCATCTATTTCGGCCAGCCGAGCCATCATTGCGTTTTGAGCCGCCAGCGATTCTGGGCTCTCCGTAGCATTGGAGATCTTCAAAACGAACTGGCCGCGAGAACTCGAGATCAAGAAATTCTGGTCTCGCTCGCTGGCCAACCGTTTTGTCGGTGACACCGTTCCAAGGCCAAACAACCGCTCCGCGAAATCGTTGGCATCGGAAAGTTCAAATTGAGGCGTTTGCTGTAGTAGCGTCATCGTTTATCCGAATTCAATTCCCTGAGCCAACGGCAGATCATCCGACCAGTTGATCGTGTTCGTTTGCCGTCTCATGTACAGCTTCCAAGAGTCCGATCCGGATTCGCGACCGCCACCGGTATCTTTTTCACCACCGAAAGCCCCACCGATTTCCGCGCCGCTGGTTCCAATATTCACATTCGCAATCCCGCAATCCGATCCGGACGCCGCAAGGAAAGCTTCTGCCGTCTGCAGGCTGGTAGTGAAAATCGAACTCGACAATCCCTGCGGAACCGCGTTCTGAAGCTTGATCGCGTCGCCCAGCGAATCGTATTCCATTAAATACAGAATCGGAGCAAACGTTTCTGTATGAACTTGTTCCGACTGAGCTGGCATTCGAATGATTGCCGGTTCGACAAAGTTACCCGGACGATCGGACAAAACCGATCCGCCATAAATTAGCTCGCCCCCCTGAGAGACCGCCGACTTGATCGCGGTTTGCATCGCCTCGACCGAGTTTTGCGTAATCAGCGGCCCCATCAACGTGCCTTGCTCAAGCGGATCGCCAATCGTGACTTGGCCAAAGGCCGCGACCAAGGCGTCCGACAACTGTTTCGCGACCGAGCGATGCACAAACACTCGCCGAGTCGAAGTGCAACGTTGACCTGCCGTTCCCACGGCTCCGAATAAAATCCCGCGAACGGCCAAATCCATATTCGCATCCGGTTCAACGATGATCGCGTTGTTGCCACCCAGTTCCAGCAAAGTCTTGCCCATGCGAGCGCCGACATTTTGAGCCACTTGTTTGCCGATTTCGCACGAGCCGGTGAAACTGATCAACGGCAGTCGTCGATCGGCCACCATTCGCGGAGCAATCGAATCATTAGCTCCGATCGCCAGATTGAATACGCCCGAAACTTGGTGATCCGCCATAACTTCATTGCAAATGTGCTGAACCGCAACCGCCGTCAACGGAGTTTGCGGCGAAGGCTTCCAAGTCATCGTGTCACCGCAAATTGCCGCCAGCGCCGCATTCCACGACCAGACCGCGACCGGGAAATTGAAGGCGCTGATAATACCAATCGGCCCCAGCGGATGCCATTGCTCGTACATCCGGTGGTTGGGGCGCTCAGAGTGCATCGTGCTTCCACACAGCTGTCGCGAAAGCCCGACGGCGAAATCGCAAATGTCGATCATCTCCTGAACCTCGCCGATTCCTTCGGCTTTGATCTTCCCCATCTCCAGCGAAACAAGTTCACCCAACGGCTCCCGCAAATCTCTCAGTCGGTTCCCGAGATCCCGCACCATCTGACCTCGCAAAGGTGCCGGCAAAGTTCGCCAAGTCTCAAAGGCGGTCACTGACTGATCGACGATCGAATCGTAGCTGGCCTCGTTCACCATTTCGACATCCGCGATCTTTTCGCCCGTTGTTGGCGAGTACGAACTCAAAATCCCTCCGCCTCCGAGCCATTGATCCATGCCGGCACATCCGCCAGAATTTTGAGATTCGATTTTAAGTTTATCCAGCAGGTTCTTCATCGTTGGAGCTTTCAGCTTGTTCTCGGTTAGTACAATTACATTCAAAATCTAGTTTGCCTGACAGACTTGGACGCCTTCACAACGACGGCAGATTCAATTGACGGCAGATTCAATTGACGCTGGCCGCACCCGCACAGCACTGCGTCAAATAAGCTTTCGCTTGTGCACGTACGAGCTTTCGCTTGTGCACGCATCCAAAGATATCACTTGCGTTAACTTAATACGTAGACATAATAAACGCCTACATACTAACCTTGACGGCCGATCGTGCAACCATGAACAAGAATTTATCGCGAGAAAAAATCAATCCAGCCCAGGATGATTCTCACCAGTTGAGCCTACTTCTTCGATCGGCCTACTTCGCAATGCGCCGTCGCTGCAATTCGCTCTGCAACGACCACGGTTGCAACGGAGATCAGTTCGTCATCTTGAGCGTTCTGGCAGAATGCGATTCGGGTGTGACTCAAGCCGAACTGGTAAACCAATCTGGATACGATCCAGCCACGATCGGGGCGATGCTCAGAAACTTGGAAGAAAAGAAGCTGGTACGGCGTAAACCCCATCCTGATGATGGGCGAGCGAAACTGGTTTCCATCACCGCCAGCGGTCGCAAGCTGTTTCAATCTCTCTGGGAATCAACTTTGCCAGTCCGAGAAAATCTATGGCGTTCGGTCAAAGCCGGCGACCGAGCGGCGACCACGCGGAGCCTAAAAAGCATCGTCGAGACGATGGAGTAGTCTTCCCGTGTCAGGCCAACATGATTTTCGTAGCTCCAAACGATGCGGTGGCGACAGTGAGATCTCGCTGGCCCCAAGGCTATTTTGTGATGGACCCTACCTCTGACCAAACTTTGACGCGCAACGTCACTTCATTTCTCGTTTTCGATTTTCTCAAGAATCGCGTCCATGGCGTCCAGTTCGGTGTAGAACATTGCGCTGGGGTCGATGCCTCTATCGTCAAGAAACTGTAAGTGCTCTTTCATCGCTGGTTGGCTGGCGTACCAAGGAAGTACGATGCACCAGAAGAACGATGCAAACACTACTGCCGTCGCAAGCTTCAATGCCCCGGTATAGCTCGTGTTCGTTTCGGGCGGTGTAGATTCTGTTTTCATCATCATCCTCATTCGACAACGTCCTTGAACACAATGCCGAACATGATGTAGGCCATGATCAACGTTAGGATGATGTTGAGCGTCTGGCCGCAGACGTACAGAACCAGTGGCTTGCCGCCTTTGAGGTACGGCAGCAGGTCCTTGAATCGCGTCTCCAATCCAATGCTGACGAACGCGAGGCAGAAGAACCAGCCGCGGAACGTTTTGGTCGAGCCCTTGATCATGGCGGTGACCATTTCCGGGCCGCCGTCCATGCACGCGTGGATCACAGAAAACAGAATCGACGTGGCGATGAAGCCGAGCACAAAGCGCGGGAAGCGTTTCCAGATCTCTGAGATGCCCGGGCGATTGCCGTCGCTCTCGCCATCAGCATTTTTCTCGACGCAGGTCACCCAGTAGGTGGCGATTCCAAACGCACTGACGCCGATCAATATGTTTTGGATCATCTTCACCGTCGCGGCAACTTCGAGAGCTTTATCTCCGAGTGTTGCACCGGCGACAGCAACGGCTCCTGTTGAGTCAGTCGTGCCGCCCGTCCACGCTCCGGCGACGACTTCGTTAAGCCCGATGGCTTTGATGGCGATGGGCATCACGATCATCATCAAGACCGTGAACGACAACGACATGCCGATCGCCAGCGTCAGCTCTTCCTTTTTCGCTTTGCAAGCCGCCGCCGATGCAATCGCTGCCGACACGCCGCAAACGGACATGTCGGCCGAGATCACCATGTTCAGCGATCACGATTCCATCTTCAGGACTTTCTGGCCAAAGATGTAGGTGCTGATCAGGACGATCGGCGTTACGACCCAAGCCACGCAGACGCCCGGCAAGCCCAACGCCAACAGTCGCGACATCAGAACCTCGGCTCCCAGCAGCACCAGCCCGGTTTTGATAAGGAACTCAGTGCAAACGGCAGGGCTCAACCATTTCGGTGTGCCGATGGTGTTCGAGATAATCAACCCGACGCCCAACGCCCACAGCGCGTATTCAAGGTTGTAGCTTTTGACGACGCTGTGTGCCGCCAGCTTTCACCCTGCCAAGATCTCGCCAGAGAGAGCAAAAAACCAAGTGCCAGAAAAGTGCCGACCACGCCCACCCAAGGATGAGCGTTGAGCGATTCACCAGTTTGAGCAATGAACGAATCGATCGGAGACTACGTCCACTTGGCGGGCTTGGCGACCCAGCCTTTGAGCGGACTGACCCGTTTTACCGCCGTGTCGCTGTCGCTTGAACTCGGCTGAGCTGACCAGACGGCGGCAAAGGACACGAACAGCAATAGGGTGGCACAGATAATGGCCAGCCAATCATCCGAAACGCGTTTTGTTGGCTGGGGAAGTTCGACGGTCTCGTTAGTATCGCTCATGTAAAATCTAACAGGTGACTTGTTGGAGGTAATGAATAGTTAATTTTGTGATTCAACGGCATCGCCCCTGCCGTTTACTCATTACATCAAGTTTAACCGTCAACCGCAGGAGTATGCGAGCAGTACAAAACGTACGCCTGCGGATGAATGACTTCGGCGACCAATTGCGATGATGTCGATCCTTTTAGCAGGTTAGCAATTTGCTCGTGTAGCTGGAAAGAGTTGATTTTGTTATTGAGAAGATGACCGTTCTTATCACAACCAGTGCCAAGCACTTGGGTCGTGGACATCATGAACTTTTTTCTAAACTTACATCTAGCGGAGTGGATACAATCCGACTCAGCCCCTTGCGACCCGTCGGTGGTTCAGCTTGCCAAGGGATCAAAGCGACTCGTTTGGCCAGGTTCGATTTCACTTCGTCGATAAAGGGAAGTTCGTGTTGTTGACGACACTTCAAATTCGGATCGGTAACATCAAGCGGCACGAGACTCTGGTTAATGACCCACGCGAACGGTTCGATTTCCGCACGCCGCAGGTCTTCCTGTAACTTGGCCGCTTCATGAACCGGAGTTGCTGCGGGGAGTGTGACAACCAGCACCCGAGTGAACTTTTGATCACGCAATCGCGGCAACAACTTCTCGACGGATTCTGGAATTTCACTGGTTTGTCGGGAGACTTCGCGGTGATACGCCAATGCGGAATCGAGCAACAAAATCGTGTGGCCTGTCGGGGCAGTGTCGAGCACCACAAAGCTGTTCGAGCCATCTGCGACCGCTTTGGCGAACGCTCGGAACACCGCGATTTCTTCGGTGCATGGCGACCGCAAGTCTTCTTCCAATAATGCCTTGCCTTCCGTATCGAGATCACGCCCGGCGGTCTGCATGACTTCGGCGGTGTAGTCGGCAGTTTCCTTGGCGGGGTCAATCCGGCCCACAGACAAGCCAGCAATCTCATCGGCTGCGATCGTGGTGGCAAGATGGGCTGCCGGATCGGTCGTTGATAAATGAACGTTGAATCCACGCTCGGCCAAAGCGACTGCAACCGCAGCGGCGACCGTCGTTTTGCCCACGCCCCCTTTTCCCATGGCAAGAATGACGCCGTGGCCGACTTCGGAAAGTTCGTCAATCAGCGAACCGAGTCCTCCGGGGTAGGCATCAACATCAAAGACAACGTCCGAGGCGTCGCCGGTGTCTTTGACGGGCTGCCCCACTTGCCGCAATGCTTCAACACCCATCAATCCAGCGCTGGCCAGCGGTAGGGTAGTTCGCGGCAGTTGGCCAATCGTTGCGGGCATCGACGCAACAGCGTCGTCGCCACGCCGCTGCATCGCAACAGCAATCGCATCGGATGGAGTTTGGCTTTTGAAAACTCCGTTGACGACCAGGTGCTGATTGCCAACGCCAAGGTTTCGCAACTCTACGCTCGTACGTTCGGCTTCGCGAAAAGCGGATGGTTCGGGGCGAGTCACTAAAACCAACGTCGTCACCTCCGCATCACCGAGAGCATTGACCGTCTGTTTGTAAATCGCCTGCTGTGCTTGCAATCCCGCGAGTGGGCCAAGGCACGAGGTACCCGACGTGTTCGTTTCCATGAAGCCCGACCATGCCGACGGAAGGGTCAACAATCGCAACGTGTGTCCGGTGGGTGCCGTGTCAAAAATCACGTGGTCGAACTGACGGGTTGCGTCTTTGTCGCCAAGTAGTTTTGCAAATTCATCGAAGGCCGCGATCTCCAACGTACACGAACCCGAGAACTGCTCTTCCATGCTGGCCACAGCGGTGTCCGGCAGAACGCCTCGATACGGTCCGACCATGCGTTCGCGATACTCGCGAGCCGCTGCTTCGGGGTCGATGTTCATCGCACACAATCCAGGTACGGATTCAATTGCCGTTGGCACGTTCGCAAGTTGCGTCTCAAGGACTTCGTCCAGATTGGACGCCGGATCGGTCGATACCAACAGCACACTTAAACCCCGATCAGCCAATTGAACCGCCGTCGCACACGCCATCGAGGTTTTTCCGACGCCGCCTTTGCCAGTGAAGAATAGGTTACGAGTGGGTTGGTTGAGAAATTGCATTTTAATCTCCGGGGTTTGAAATTGTTTCGTGACGTAGCGGGAGTCGTCAAAACTTTTTGCCACCTACTGAAGCTCTTGGCCAAAGCTGCTGCGAGATGTAGCAACAACGAATTAACAGCAACCAGTATCTCCGCCACAGCACTCGTCGCCATCGGCCAGCGGCTGCGTTAAATTTGGCTGCATCGTCGTATTGGTCCACATCGCCAGATTTTCCCGCGACGGATACTCGCTACGGCTCACCACGCGGTCGTCGACAATCACCAGCGGCAGGCAATCGACACCCGCTTCGGCCAGCATCTTTTTAACGACTTCGTTGCTTGCGTATTCCGCTGGATTCTGGGACAAATTGAAACGGCTTACCGCGTGGCCTTGCGACTTCAGCCAGTCCAGATCAGCAGCAAAACGCGGCAAGACAGGATCAACCTGCGGCCCGCAAACGCCGGTCGAACAGCACATCGCTTTGTCGTAAATTTGAACTTTGCTCATGATCATCTTCCTTAGTAAGATTCGTTTCGCCATTTATTCATCGTTCATCGGCGAACGACGATAGTCGAGATTAAAAAAACTCGCGGTTACAAACCCGCCACCAACTTTTTCAACCTCTTGAGTTGCTTTTGATTGATGCAGTAGCATACCTTCGGTCCATCCACTTCGCCCTGAATCAAACCGGACTCTTTGAGGATCTTCAGGTGCTGGGACACCGTGGACTGGGCCAACGGCAAACACTCCACGATTTCGCCGCAAACGCACGCTTCACGACCAATTAATAATCGCACGATTTGTACCCGAGCCGGATGAGCGATCGCCCAAGTCAGCTTGGCAAATTCCTCCGCCGTCGGGTCAGCCTTCAGCTTCACCGGCGATGAATCGCAGGGTTTGTTTTTCGGAGTTCGTTTTACCACTAGCTTCCACCATTCGCGTCTTTATCGTTAATCTACGATATACGATATCGTCAATTGCTTCAGCCGTCAACAATCAAATCCCTTCGCTTGCGGAAAAATGGTTTGGGTAGGCGTAGTTGATCAAATCCTTATCAGTCAGCCCATCGGTCAGAAACAACTCGTTCAAGCGTGAAATGATCCGAGACAACCATTCCTCTTCCTTCGACCTTGCCTTGCCGGAACCTAAATCCGAGCCTGGCTTAAAGCCTTCGTTTCCTCCGGATTCCAAAACCAAATCCTGCTGTTTGATCTTCG
>CAZROJ010000139.1:0-13867 GCA_964601665.1 uncultured Pirellulaceae bacterium | reverse complement strand
ATTTGATATTGATCCGTGGAGCCGCGGCGATGATCCGCTGGACTTCGGCGGCCGACAAAATCACCGGCTGACGTTTTTGACGCCGAGGCGTGGCCAGGCCAAGCGTCACGTCGCGGCCACAGAGTTTATCAAAGGCCGTTCGAATGGAACTCAAATGCCCAGAGAGAGTCGACGAACTAGCCCCTCCGTCAACCAATACCTCCAAAAAGTTACGAACGTCCTCGATTACGACTTGGTGGGGCGCGCCGCCGAACCAACGCAGAAATTTGGTCAAATTGCTGATGTACGACGTGCGCGTGTTGCGACGGTAGGCTCGAATTTTCAACTCGCGATTGACCGCTTTGATGAATTCGGCTCCCGAGGGAAAACCTTGTACTATTGGATGCCCGGAGAAGCGATGTCGATGGACGGCTTCGCGGGCCAAACCGCGGCCTGCGGCTGATCGATACGGACTGCCATTATTGTAGGTGTGAATGGGCCGCGGCTGAGTTGCGCGGACGGACGGGCGGCTGGGCGATTGGCGATGGTTGTTTGGATTGGACATCGGTCTATTCCGATTTGGGCGGGTTTTGAAGAGAGGAAGGGAAGGGAGCGGAAGGCAGAGTGTACCAAATTACACTCCCGATGCAAGTCAACTGCCTGAGGCTTCTCGGGCGACCTTTTTGATGGCGAATTCGGTTAATACTGGGTGAAAGGGTCAGTTCAGGGCGGCGGTGGATGCGGCATCGGTAGTCGAGCGTCCGAACAACTTAGGCGAAAAACGAAAGCCGAAAGCCGAAAGGCGATTGAAAAACTACCGGCAATATGCCCAGGCTTGGCAATCATTGCAAACATCAGCGGTAGAAATTCAACCGCCGATCGCCTTAGACTTAGACTTAGGGCAGCCGATCTCTCCGTGGCGGCGGTTTTCCTGCGTCACGAAATGATTGGGTATTTCGGGCCATCGCTTTAGCAACGGAACTTTGACAGCGAAACGACACTCCAATGCGGAATTTTTTTCGTGACGATTCCTTGGCGTCTGGTGTTTTTCGTTCAGGCCCAAAATTTATTGCGAGCGGTTTTGGTAGGGATAGCTGGATCAGGTGATAGACCGAGGCTAACGCTTAACGGCTAAACACTCAACAATCAACGTTCGTCTAACTGCCGCCCCGCATGCGTGTCGATTAGCGTCGATTCGTGGGCGAAACTGGAGGTCTTTAGCAGGGAACGCTTGTCGGGTAAGATTGGGTGATGCCCAAGGCACAAACGCAAAACTTGGCGGCCGAGCATTTGCTTTCGCTGCCCCAACATTTTTCTGAGCGAGCTGAATTTGTCGCGTGCGTCGAGTCACTGAAGCGTGGCGAGTCGGCGACTTTCGATTCAGTCTGGGGTTCGGCCTGCGCGCTGTTGACGGCGACGTTGGCGCGAGCGGTTGAACGCGTGTTGATTGTCGTGCCCGATAATAAATCGCAAGACTTTCTGATCGATGACCTGCAGTCGTTTCATGATGGATTGATCGAGCGTTTTCCTTCTTATTTGCCTGGCGGAGATTCGGCCACCAGCATCGATCCGGAGTATGGCGAAAGGCTGCGACTGTTAAAAGCGATCGCGGCGGGAGACTGTGGAGCGATCACGGTGGCGACGGTTCCGGCGTTGCTGCAGCCGACGCCTTCGCGAGATTCAATTTTTGGGCAGGCCCGCCGATTCAAAGTGGGGGATCAGATTGATGTGCCGCAGTTGATTCAATGGCTGTTGGAAAATCGCTTTCATCAAACGACGGCGGTCGAGCTTCCCGGCGAGTTTTCCAATCGCGGCGGAATCATTGATGTCTACGCGGCGGATTGGGCGGGACCCGTTCGAATCGAATTGTTCGATGACGAAATCGAATCGCTGCGCCAGTTTGAAACTTCGACCCAGCGAAGTAATGCTCAGCTGCAGGAAATCGAAATCACGGTGGTGGCCAAAAATGCCGTCGACGATAGCAACCTGTTCGAATTTTTAGATTCCCAAACCGTTGTATTGCTCCAAGAGCCCGAAAATTTGCTCGAGCATGCCAAGCGGTTTATCGATCGAAGTCCTGAAGGCGAGCGTCTGTTCAGTTGGGAAGGACTGAACCAGCAGTGGTCGAGTTTTCCATTGGCGTCGACCAGCCGCGTGGCCAATTCGTTTCTGGGGGCCCGCTGGCAACTTCCGATCGAGTCGGTCGAAAAGTTCAGCGGTGACATTGGCGATCTAAAACTGCAAGTCGATCGACTCTGCCGAGACAGCGTCGGTGAGCACGACATGTACATTTTGGCCAAGGTCGAAGGCGAGCTGCCGCGGGTCAAGGAGATTTTGGAATCGACGGCGGCGGCTGCGGAAAAGCGATTGAACTTCGGCGTCGGCTGCGTGCACGAGGGTTTTCGAATCCGAGACCTGCAACAAGTGATCGTTGGCAGCGATCAAATGTTCCATCGAACGGAGCTGCGGCGAAAGGGTCGGAAACGGTTGAGCAAGGCGATCGATAGTTTTCTCGATTTGCGAGAGGGCGACCTGGTCGTGCATTTGGCTCATGGAATCGGTCGATTCCGTGGCTTGGAGATGCTGGACAAAGACGGCCAGATGACCGAACACTTGGTGCTGGAATTTTACGGCGGCACGAAGCTTTTTGTTCCAGCGACCAAAATCGATCTGGTCCAGAAATACATCGGCGGCACGAAGACTCGGCCCGTGCTGGCCAAGATCGGCGGTAAGTCATGGGTCAAACAAAAAGCGAACGTCGAATCGGCGATCGCCGATATGGCCGCCGAAATGATCGAGCTGCAGGCGGAGCGGAGCGGGCAAGTGGGCATCGCTTTCGGCGCGGACACCGATTGGCAGCATGAATTCGAGCAGTCTTTTCCGTATCGCGAAACGCCCGACCAACTGACGGCGATCGAGGCGATCAAGGGCGACATGCAGGCTCCGCAGTCGATGGATCGATTGCTGTGCGGTGACGTTGGTTTTGGAAAAACAGAAGTCGCGATGCGGGCTGCTTTCAAGGCCGTCGAAAACGGTTACCAAGTGGGCGTGCTGGTGCCGACGACCATCCTGGCTGAACAACACCATAAAAACTTTTGCGAGCGGATGGGCGAGTTCCCGATCAAAATCGGCAAGCTATCGCGATTCGCGACGACCAAGGAGATCAAAAAGACGATTGCGGGTTTGGCGTCGGGCGAGGTTGATATCGCGATTGGGACGCATCGGATTGTTTCGAAGGACGTCAAGTTTTGCAATCTTGGTTTGGTCGTGATCGACGAGGAACAGCGGTTTGGTGTCGAGCACAAGGAACGTTTGAAATCGTTGCGATCGACCGTGGACGTACTGACGATGTCGGCAACGCCGATCCCTCGGACGCTGCACATGTCGTTGGTGGGCGTGCGAGATATTTCGAATTTGGAAACGGCTCCCTCGGAGCGTTCGGGCGTCGAAACCAAAGTGCTGCGGTACAACAACGAGGTCATTCGCGAAGGGATTTTGCGAGAGTTGGGGCGAGGCGGGCAGATCTTTTTTGTCCATAACCGGGTCAATGATATTCATCTGGTTGAACAGCGTTTAAAACAGTTGGTGCCCGAAGCGACGTTTCGTTTTGGTCACGGGCAGATGAATGAACGCGATCTAGAACAAGTCATGGCGGATTTCATCGCGGGCGAATTCGACTGTTTGATTGCTACCACGATCGTGGAAAGCGGTTTGGATATTCCGAACGCGAATACGATTTTCATTAACGACGCCGACCGGTATGGTCTTTCGGATTTGCATCAATTGCGGGGACGAGTCGGGCGGGATAAAAATCGAGCGTTTTGTTACCTGCTGATCGCGCCGCAGAAACACATTAACCCCACGGCGGCTAAGCGTCTGCAAGCGATCGAGACTTTTAGCGAGATGGGGGCTGGGTTTCAGATTTCGATGCGCGACTTGGAAATTCGCGGCGCTGGGAATCTTTTGGGCACGCAGCAGTCGGGTCACATCGCCACGATCGGATACGAACTGTATTGTCAGTTGCTGGAAACGGCAGTCCGTCGGCTGAAACACCTGCCGGCCAAACTTTCGATGCATGTCGAAGTCGATTTGCCGGTGGCGGCTTATTTGCCGGATTCTTACGTTGGCGATCGACGGCAGAAAATCGATCTGTACCGTCGGCTGACGCGGATGGAACGGTTTGACCAAGTGGAAGAAATCGCGGACGAATTGCAAGATCGTTTTGGCAAAATTCCGCCGCCGGTCAAGCGGTTGATCGAAGTTGCCAAGTTAAAACTTGAGGCCGCGCTTTGGCAGATTCACTTGATCACGATGCAGGGAAAATATCTGACCTTTAAATTTCACGACCGCAGCCGAATTGCCCAGCTTGCCAAATCCCGGCCGATTATTCGAATTGTCGACGATTCAACCGCGATGGTGACGCTCAAGGATGGCAAAATCAAACCCGGAAAGCTATTGGCATTGGCCAAATCTCTCTTGCAAGCACCCGAGTAATTTTTCTATGGTTCATTATTAAATCGGCATTTAACCGGGCAACTTCTGTGCTTCGATTTCCGACGGTGAACATGAAAAACAATCGCTTAATCTGTGCAAGCTTCGCTATTTGCGTTTTACTGGGTGGCATCGCAGAATCGACGGCTCAGACGAAGACGGCGACGCCGGATCCTTATTTTGGATCCGGATCCTCTGTGGAATCAAAATCAGATCTTGGTTCAGGATCCCGTTTTTCGAATCCAGTCGCGCGAATTGGCGCTTCGGATGGGCCGCAAAACCGATCGTCGATCGTCAAACAGCCTCAACAGGGCGGCAATCAATTGGTGGGTCATGAATCGCCGGTGCGGCCGGTCCGCGAGCCGTTTCAGGTTGGCAAGGTGCTGGCGTTGGTCGGTGGCGAGCCGATTTTTGTTGGCGATCTGATGTTTCAAATTAACCAAGCGATCGAGTCGCGGATTCCAGACGCTCCCGAAAAAATTAAAGAGCAACAGCGGCAGGCGGCGATCCCGCAGTTGCTACCTCAGTTTGTTCAAGCGAAGTTGTTGTACATGGGCGCGGTTCGCGAGCTGCCCGATGAAGTTGATCTTGAGCAGGTTTTTGAATCGGTGGGCGAACAATTTGATGAGAAGGCATTGCCGAAAATGATGGAGACATCGGGCGTCAAAAACGCGGTCGAATTCGACGCTCAGCTTCGCGGGCAAGACTATTCGTTGCGACAGCTTCGCCGGTCTTGGGCGATCCAACAATTCACTCGGCACTCGGTAGGCTTGAAACTCCGCGACCTACCCGAGACGACTCATCACGAAATGCTGCAGCGTTACCAAGACAACATCAAAGACTACGACCGACCGGCGCGAGCGAAGTGGGAGCAAGTGATGGTCAGCTATTCCAAGCATTCGACCAAAAATGACGCTCGGAAAAAGATCGTGACTTTAGGAAATAAGATTGTAAACGGAGCGAATTTTGCTGCGACTGCGAAGGAAGCGTCGGACGGATACAAAGCTTCCAACGGCGGTCAGCACGACTGGACAACTCAAGGCGCTTTGGCATTGAAGCCGTTAGACAAGGCGATTTTTGAGTTGCCGTTGAACGAACTTTCGCGGGTGATCGAAACTTCGCAAGGTCTGCACATTGTCCGAGTGATCGAGCGTGAAAAAGCCTCGCGAACGCCGTTCTTGGAAGCCCAAGTCGATATCAAGAAGGCTCTGGAAGTTGAAAAACGCGAGGCGGCGTTCAAGAAGTACAACGAAAAACTTCGCCGCGAGATCCCGGTTGAATATCTGGTAAATGAATAACGGCGTGGAGCGGCGGTGATGGGATATCCCGTAGGATGGGGACTCTTGCCAACGCCGTAAAATAAATTTCACGGCTTCAAACGAAGCGATCGTCAAAACGGCTTGCGCTGCCAACGAAAATTTTTAGTTGTGACAAGGCAATAGGAGTGATCGGCGGCACTAAGTTGCTCGAGTAGGAGTGACCAAGCTATCGGCTCAATATCGAAAGTGCCGGATCGGATCGCCTCGTTCGCCGATTTCGGTCATTGCTTCGATGCCGATTTCTAAATGCAAGTCGACCCAGTTCGTGGTCACCTGAGCGTCCGATTCTTCGGTTTTGACACCTTCGGGCGTGGTTGGAACATCCGAGACCAACAACAACGCACCGCGAGAAATCGAATTGTAGTGCCCGACAATGAACAGCGTCGCCGTTTCCATATCGATGCCGATGCAGGTCAACGTCTGGAGCCGCTGGCGAAATTTTTCGTCGTGTTCCCACATTCGGCGGTTGGTCGTATAGATAACACCCGTGCGGTATTCGAGATGTCGCTGGACAAGACAATCGGAAACGAATTTATGTAGCTTGAACGAGGGCAGGGCAGGGACTTCAGACGGCAGATAGTCCAGACTCGTGCCTTCGCCGCGAATGGCTGCGATTGGCAAAATGAAATTCCCAATTTCAGTCGAATCTTTCAAGCCGCCGCACTTGCCCAAAAACAACACGCCCTTGGGCATCCGGGCGCTCAGCAAATCCATGATCGTTGCCGCGTTGGCCGAACCGATTCCGAAGTTGACGATCGTCAGGCCGTCTTGATTGGACGCCGCCTGCATCGGTTTTCCCTGCCCGAAAATCTCGCAGTTGAATCGCTGGGCAAAACGTTCGACGTAGTTTGAAAAATTGGTCAGCAGGATATAGTCGCCAAATTGATCGATCGGCATGCCGGTGTATCGCGGCAACCAGCTTTTGGCGATTGACAGCCGGTCAATTTGATTTTTTGGTTCTTCGATCGGCATCGACTTTCCCTTGTGATTGGGTTCTTAAATTCGGACTCGCAGGCAAAAGCGTTAACGTCCGTTTTAGCCGAAAGGCAATTAGGAAACCACGGGGGACAGCACGGGGACGCAGCTGAGTTTCTGTTGCTTTTTAACAATGGCGATTGCAACGGTGGGCTTGTTGATTTATTGGAAAGCCGTTTTATTGCGGGAGAGGACCGAGGTTAGTGCCAACGGCTCAGTTGGTGGATTTACCGAACAGCGGATGCGTTTCGGTCAGAATCTCGAGAATGCTTTTTCGATCCGCAGCCGTCAGATGTTCAAATTCTGGCGACTGATTTTCGCCACGCAGCACGGCCAACATTTTGGCTTTGACGACGCTTAAGACTTCCTGCGGCAACGCCTGGAACGATTCCGAATAGACCAAATAGCTGCAAGGAAACTTCAATAGCCGAGTTTGCAGATCCAAGTCACGGAGACTCCGACCGTCGGACGTCCGGATCGCTGATTTACCAAACTGCTGGACAAATTTTTCCGTCCCTCGAATTGGCGATGCTAACTTGTACTCGTCGGCAAAGAGGGCGTAGGCGACCAGCTTTTCGGCGGCGGAATTAACCCGACGAATCGACGTATCGCTACGGTGGTCCGAGGCTCGCTCGAAAACTTTGTTCATCTGCGCGTCGTAGTGCCGAGTTTGACGAGCGGTGTAGGACGCCTTTGTCACGAAATTATGAAACTGCACCTGATGCTCAAGCAACATCAACGCCACGATGTCGCTGGTCGGTTCAAAATGTCGATCCGCTTGGGCGATGGCCGGAAGCTTTGGCAAATTTGCCCCGTCTTCCTTGTCAAACGAATCGTCATCGCGGCCTTTGACAAAAGTGTTGCCACGATGCCGCATTGATCCGTGCTGGCCCGTTACGTACCAACCGCCAAATCGCTTTGCCAGCGGCGTCGAATGGTCGGTCGATACCGTGCCCTTGGTGAAGTCGGGATGCCCAGACTTTTTTGGGAACACGGAACGAACGAGGAAACCAGGTACATCTTGAGTTTTCCGGGTCTCGTGACAGGACATGCACTGATCGGAGGCTTTATCTAGCGATGGGTGAATGGCTTTGGCTTGATCGAGAGCATAAAACCGAGCCCCTTGAACGGGGTCCACGGCGCCGATTTCGAGGAAGTCGCCGTTGATCACATAGCCGACGTAGACATCATCACTGAAGTAAATCGCTCGCGGCGTGGACGGGCCAATTTTTCGATTTTGCTGGCTGGTTTTGGAAAATACGAGCGTTTGAGAAGCACTCGGGATTTCCAGTTGCTGCAGCAAAGACGGCAGCCAACCGTGCGTTTGGTCCCATTCAATCTTGACCTGGCCAGACTTCAACTGGTCCATCAACTTGGCGACTCGATCTTTGGCTGGACTGGCGGCGTATTGAATCGGCGCGTCGTTTTTGTCACTCTGCGCCAGTAGAGAATTTTCATGCGAGCCAAGCAGTAGCAGGGCGACAATAGCGATAAACATCTTCGCCAAGCTAATGTTTGTTTTCACCGATGCCATGCTTACTCAATTCCGAATTTTTCGAGCAACCGATAGAAAGATCGTCGGTTGATGCCGAGTGCCTTAGCGGTCTTGGTTTTGTTTCGACCGCAGCGTTGGTAAGTCTGACTGACGTGCAATTTATTCAGCGTTTCCAAATCAACGTCGGTCGCATTGACGTTGGCTTCGGGAAGCGTATTTGCTTCAAAAATCGCCGACGGCAAGTTCTTCATCTCGATCCGATCTTCCTCAGCCAGCACCTTGGCTCGTTCAATCGCGTTTTGCAACTGGCGAACGTTTCCTGGCCAACTGTAGGCATTGATTCGGGCCATGACATCGGGGTCGATTTTCCACGGGTTGCTGGCAAATTTCCGAGCCAGCAATTCGATATCGCCCGTGCGACGCCGCAGCGGTGGCAATTCAATGCCCAGCACATTGATGCGGTAGTAAAGATCTTCGCGGAAAGCTTTGTTGGCGACGGCATGTTCGAGATCGCGGTTGGTTGCTGCGATCACACGGACCTTAACCTTCCGCTCGGCCACCGAACCGACGCGTCGCATCGAACCGTCCTCCAAAACACGCAGTAGCTTAGCCTGCAAAGCACCGCTCATTTCGCCGAATTCGTCAATGAACAGCGTCCCACCGTCGGCGATTTCAAACAGCCCTGGCTTGGCCGCGATCGCTCCTGTAAACGCACCTTTTTCGTGGCCAAACAATTCACTTTCGAGCAACTGGTCAGGCAAGGCGGCACAATTGACGACGACCAATGGTTTATCGGCGAGCGGGCTCATGCGATGGATCGCCCGCGAGACCAATTCTTTACCGGTGCCGCTTTCGCCTTGAATCAAAACGGGTTTGCTGGAAACCGCGGTCCGTTCGATCAAGCGAAAGACTTCCTGCATCGCCGCCGATTCGCCGATCATCTCTTCCGCGGGCGACTGCCGACGAATGACTTCTTTGAGTTGTTGATTTTCTTTTTCTAATTCCTGCGTCTGGCAGGCGCGCTGGACAAGCCGAGCCAGCGAGTCCAGTTTGACGGGTTTGGTCAGAAAATCGTACGCTCCCAGCTTGATCGCTTGAACGGCATCCTCGATCGTTCCACCACCGGTTAACATGATGACTTTGGGCGGTGAATCGCGCCGCATCAATTTTTTCAGGACATCCATGCCGCTCATTCCCGGCATATGAATGTCCAGCACCGCCACATCGAATTGTTTGTTGACAGTTACGTTTAACGCCTCTTCGCCGTCTTCAGCTTCATCGACGAGAAAACCCAAACGGCGCAAGTAACGCCCGGCCGACTCGCGAAAATCAGCTTCGTCGTCAACGAGCAAAAGATTGATTTCAGTCGAACCGTTCATATCAGCTTGAGTTGAATTTAGTAGTTAGCGAGTACTTTTAGAATCGAGCCGCGAATCGAGCCGCCTGTCAGAGAAACTCAAAGAATCAACGAGGCAAAGGCGTTCGTGCGGCCTTTGAATGCAACTCATATGCCACTTTCTGATGGTTCGGCAAATAACAAAATCAACTTGGCGACGCTTCTCAAGTCGACCGGCGGTCAAAAATTTATTCAAGCCTTGGGACCATCCTGAATTCATTATGGTTGGGCAGTCAATTTTTTTTACAACCTCGCGATAAAAAAACAAGTTAAACGAGCACCGACCGTGCACCTGCCGTGCGGATACGCACAGTCAAATTCAAGCAATTGAATCGAGCGGACCGTGCCCCCCGAACAATTTATCGCTCGACCACCGGCAAGTGAACCAGGAAATTCGCTCCGCCGGAATCGGAATCTTCCACCGAAATCTCGCCATGATGAGCGTCAACGATTCGGCGGCAGATTGCCAGCCCGAGGCCTGTGCCTTTGGTTTTGGTAGTGAAGAAGGGCGTAAAAATTTCTTCGCGCTTGTTTTCTGGAACACCTTGGCCGTTATCAGACACAGCTACGGAAATGATGGCACCCGAGAGCCGACGTTTGGGCCTTGCCAGTTTTAGCGTGACGTCGATCGGCCTGGATCCTTCATTGGCAAAAATGGCGTTCTCGAGAAGATTCCGAAACACTTGCACCAATTTTCGCGGGTCGACATAGATCGAATTCGGAATTGCGTTATCCACATCGAATGAAATTGGAACTTGATTTGGGTTTGTTTTTGCTTCTTCGATTTGCTGCCAGCTCTCCTGAACCAATTCCGCCAAATTGCATTCGCGGCGTTCAAGATTAATTGGAGCCGAATACTGTCGCACTTCTTCGAGCAGGCAATTTACGTCGTCCAAGGCCTTTTGGACTTTTTGAACCAGCATCAGACTGTCAGGCATTGCTTGAAGATCCAGCGAAAGTTCGGCCAAGCAGGCGTGGCTTCGTTGAAACGCATTTCGGCTCTCATGAGCCAGTCCCGCAACCATTTGCCCCACCGCCGCCAGTCGCTCGTTGGCCATCATTCGCTCTTCGGCCAGCGCGATTTCCTGCAGGTGCTTTTTTCGTTCTACCAATCGCCCCAACAATCCTCGCATTGCATCTGGATTGATCGGTTTGGTCAGGAAATCGTAAGCACCGATGCGGAGCGCGGTCACCGCGGTATCAAACTCTCGCAAACCGGTCACGACAATCACTGGCGAATCTGGCAGTTTCCTTTTAAAGATTGGAATCAGGTCGCCGCCATTTCCATCAGGCAAACGCCAGTCGACGATGACCGCGTCAAAGTGCTGCGATTCAACCAACGCGATGGCGGGCATACAATGAGCCGCGGTGGCAATCTGATACCCGTCTAAAGACAAAATGTCTTGCATATTCGAGCGGGCATCGGCGTCGTCTTCGACAATCAGGACTGAGAATTCTTCTGGCATCACGATACTTTTGCGAGTGTGCTTTGCGAGTTTGATAAATTCAGCTGGGAAACATTTCGCCGTGCCCCGAGCCGGAAACGACGCAGCCACAATGGATCGGTGCTCAATTCCAGCGCACAATTCCAGCGCACAATTTCAGTGCACAATTTCAATTCTCAACTGAACAGCTCGTGTTTCCTGCGGATAGC
Source organism: uncultured Pirellulaceae bacterium (assembly GCA_964601665.1). GTDB lineage: Bacteria > Planctomycetota > Planctomycetia > Pirellulales > Pirellulaceae > Mariniblastus. The sequence goes on along the minus strand of CAZROJ010000139.1, from coordinate 2,558 downwards.
CGCAGCAAACGTCATGCCAAAAACTGCCACGTACCACGTTAGGCAAAAGACGATTGAGAAACTACCAACCAATTGGCCCAAGATTCGCGATCGTTGCAAACATCAGCGGTAGAAATTCAACGGCCGATCGCCTTTAACACCCACAAGCCAAGAACTGACTCACTGACCGCTTCACGGTTTCACCATTTCACCGCTGGAAAGGTTCACGCAAAGGCATCGGAACCGAAGTTCTTCGTTTTACGTCATAGCACGCCGAATCGCTCCCAACAAAACGGGGACATCGACGGGCTTCCGCAACACTTGCCAAGCACCAGCCGCAATCGCTCGTTTGATACCGTCGTCTCCCGCGTAAGCCGTGATCATGATGGCACGCATCAGAGGATGTCGCTGCTGAATTCGCTCGTATAGCTCAACGCCGTCGATTCCCGGCATTTTAAAATCCAGCAAACACAGATCGTAAATCGAGTCATTGGAATTTTTTGAATAGATCTTGTCGATCGCGTCTTCACCCGAGGGCGCCGTATCGGTAACGTACCCGAGGTCAGAAAGGATGTCCGACAGATTGGATAAGATGTCTTGATCGTCATCGACGATTAAAATCCGTTGCGGTTTATTTTGCATCGATCGGCCGTGCTCGAAAATAAAATTTCAATATCCAAACAAACTATAGCTGCAAGACCTTTTCTTTTTCAAGCGAAATTGAAACCGCAGTTTAACATTTTTTAACTGAGCTTCGCCAAAATATCGAAGTTGGGTTTACCACCTTTAAAATTGGGGTAACAAAAACCCACGCCAAACAGTCTAGCCCGCCGCACAGCGTCTTTGGTTGCCTTGCCGGGATGCTAAAGAATAACCAAAATTTGCGACTACCTATTTAAATTTTAAATGAATTGTAACAAGATCGATGTCGGATACGCAGCAGCAGTGGATCAAGACTTTAGAAGCGATTTATCGGGAGGCGGTAGACGCGATCATCACGATTGACGCCCACGGTAAAGTCACCTCGATCAACCCGGCGACCGAAACGCTATTTGGTTATTCGTCAGACGAATTGCTGGGGCAAAATGTCCATGTCTTGATGCCGCAGCCGCATCGCAACAAGCACGATAGCTACATCAAAAACTTTCAAGCAACGGGCGAAAAAAAAATCATTGGCGTGGGGCGAGAAGTTGTCGGTCGGCGCAAAGACGGGAGTGCCATTCCCGTCCATTTGGCCGTCAGCGAAATCAGTCATGGTGAGACGCAAATGTTCGCTGGAGTGATTCGAGATTTAACGGAACTGAGACGATTGGAGGCTCAAGAGTCGGCCCTGGGAAGAATCGTAGAAAATTCGCTGAACGAAATTTATATCATCGACATCAAGTCGTTACGATTCGTCCAAGTCAACAACGGCGCACGCCAAAACTTGGGTTATTCGCTGCCGCAACTTCAGACGATGACTCCGCTGGACCTCGAACCCGAACGGACTGCCGAAGAATTTCAAGATTTGATTCAACCGCTGCTCTCAGCCCAGGCAGATCGAGTTGAATACGAAACGCTTCATCAACGTAGCGATGGGTCGACTTACGAAATCCAGATTCACCTGCAAACCACCATTTTTGGCAACCGCGATGTTTTCGTCGCCACCGCCCTGGATATTACTCAGCGCCGCGAAGCCCAGCGATCCGTTGAGCGACAACGTGCTTCCATGCAGGCGGAACTAGAACAGCTCGTCGCGACTCGGACGGCTGAGCTAGAACGGACTCAAAGCGAGCTCGTCCAAGCCGAAAAATATTCAACACTGGGCAAGGTCTCCGGCGGGATCGCTCATGAGATTCGCAACCCTTTAAACGCCGTGAAAACGTCTGCCTATTTTCTTTTAAACGCAAACCAGGCAACGCCGGAAAAGGTTCGCGAACACCTCGAACGAATCGACCGGCAAGTTTCGATGATCGACAACGTCGTGACCGCACTTTCCGATGTGGCGAAACTTCCGGAAGCGAATTTGCAAAGCATCGATCTGGCTGCCCTGCTGACCCAAATGGTTCGTGGCATGCAGTTGTCAGATCCAATAGAGACGTCCTGCCAGTTCCCGTCGGACGTCCCTTTAGTTTTGGCTGACGAAAACCAAATTGTGATCGCTTTTAAAAATCTGATTCGCAATGCTCGTGACGCGATGACCCCCGATGGCGGAACGCTTACCCTGTCTGCCGATACGCATCACGACTCGGTTACCTTCCACGTAACCGACACTGGCTGCGGCATTTCCGAACAGCATCAAACCGAGATCATGGAGCCGTTGTTTTCGACCAAGGCACGCGGCATGGGGTTAGGCTTGAGCATATCAAAAACGATTATCGAAAAGAATCGCGGTGAAATTTCGGTTCAGAGCAAACTGGGGCAGGGCAGTCGGTTTAGTGTTCGTTTGACGCGTGGTTCGTAAGCAAGGCCTCGCCGAGCCTTGGGCTTTTCCTCGGTTTCAGCCGACCGCATTTGAGCGTCTTAAAGGCACTTATCAAAAAATGCGAGCTGATCAGCATTGACAGATCGGTCGCGATCGGGAACAACTTCGTTCAGCC
>CAZROJ010000138.1:11536-13906 GCA_964601665.1 uncultured Pirellulaceae bacterium | reverse complement strand
AACGGAATTATATACGACAAGCATGTCGCTTATTGCGCAATAGGCGAAATGCAGGCTTGTCTATTGTGCCCAGTCTACTGTTTTGAAGGGCGTGGGGCAACGGAATTTCACCAAGAGCGATCGCGGTCGAGCCAAGAAAGCCTCTTATTGTGCCTGGCCTTTCTAGGCTGCCTCGGCTTCCTAAGTTCGGCTGCGTTGAGCACGAATTACCTCCGTTTTTTTGGTTCATGTTAAAAATGACGGATTGGATAAGCTGTAACGGTCGATACGACGATGGGACGATGGTCCAAATCGATGAAGCCAATCGAGCAATTTGACTTTAATAAGTTCGACGAATGAAACCCTTCTTTCGCGCTGTACAACACTCGCTGAAATACAAATGGTCCATCGCAGGCGCGTTTTTAAGCTCGTTTTTGATCGCGATTATCTGGAGCGCCAGTATCACGACGGTGTTTCCCATCGTCAAAATCGTGCTCGAAGGTGAAACGGCAGTCACATGGGTCGAGCGAAGTTTGGAGTCGGGGGAAGCCAATATTGAGGCGCTCGGCAAAGACATTGCCAGCCTAACGGAAGATTTCGAGACCACGGCCAATCCGCTGACCGCCAATAAAATCGAACTAAAACAAAACCGAATCGAGGCCGAACGAAAGTCGGCTCAGTGGTTTCGCGAAATGCAGCCCTACGTCAATCAATGGGCGCCAACGAGTCCTTTTCAGACGTTGGTTTGGGCGCTCGCTTGGCTGCTTGGCGTGTCGGTTGTGAAGGGGAGCTTGCTGGTGGTGAGTGCCATTTTGGATGCGCGTGTGGCTGAAAAAACGGTTGCCGACATGCGGCGTATTTTCTATCGCAAAGCGCTTGAATTGGACCAACGCCGGATTGATGGCATCGGCACGTCGAACATGATGACGCATCTTTCATTTAATATGGTCATGATCAGTGGCGGGTTGCGAATGTTTTATGGCAAGTGCTTTCGCGAACCGCTAAAAATGATCAGCTGCCTGTTTTGTGCGGCTTTGATCTCGTGGCAATTGCTGTTGATTTCGCTGATCATTGTCCCGGCCGGTGCGTTTTTGATTCACGGGGTTTCGCGAAGAATGAAACAGTCGACGATGACCGAGTTGGCGGGGATTGGCGAGATCTTTCAGACGTTGATCGAGACGTTTAAGGCGGTCAAGACGGTCCGGATTTTTAATCGCGAACGCACCGAACGACACCGGTTCAAGGATAACGTCGAATCGCTGTATCGGATGCAAATTCGAATTGCGTTGTACGATTCACTGTTGCGACCGATCACGGAAGTGCTGAGTATTATCGCGATTTCGTCTTCGATGCTGGTCGGGGCTTATTTGGTTTTGAACCAAGAGACGCATCTGTTCGGCTATATCAAAATCAGCGAAACGCCCATTTCGCCGACGATGTTGTTGCTGTTTTATTCGTTGTTGGCGGGCGCGGCGGACCCGGCGCGGAAGATGAGCGAGATCGTTAATGTGATTGTTCGAGCGGGCACGGCTTGCGAGGGGCTGTTTAAAGCGTTTGATCCCAAGCCGTTTGTCAGTGCACCGGAGAATCCAATCGCGGTCCCAACGCATTGCCAGGGTATCACGTTCGAGGATGTTTGGTTTGCCTATTTGCCGAAGCAGCCGGTCCTAAAAAAGGTGTCGTTGGATGTGCCGTTCGGTCAGACGGTGGCGATTGTGGGTGGCAATGGCAGCGGAAAGTCGACTTTGATGAATTTGCTGGCGCGGTTCTACGATCCGCACCAAGGCCGAGTCTTGGTGGATGGGCTGGACATCCGCCAGATGAGCCCGAAGCAGGTGAGAAAGCAAATCGCTTGGGTGACTCAAGATTCGGTGCTGTTTAACGGTACGCTGTGGGAGAATGTGGCGTACGGGAAATCGGATGCGTCCGAGGACGAAATCATGGCGGCGATTAAAGTCGCCCATGTGGATCGTTTTGTGGATTCGTTGAACGACGGGTATCAAACAAATGTTGGCGATGACGGGACGAGCTTGTCGGCGGGCCAGCGGCAACGCGTGGCGATCGCCAGAGCGGTTTTGGCCAATCCGAAGATCTTAATTTTGGATGAAGCGACCAGCCAGATTGATGGGCAGTCGGAAGCACAAATTTTGGATTCGTTGGCCGACTTTTTGAAGCAACGAACGACTTTCATCGTGACTCATCGACCAACCTCGCTAAGGCTGGCCGATCGAGTGATCGTGATGGAACTGGGCGAGGTGGCTCATGATAGTTGCGTGGCTGAAGCCGCGGAAAGCTCGCCGCAGTTTCAAGAATTGTTTCATTCAGCCGCGTAATTGTTCGTGGAACTTGGGGCAGGTTGATAGCGATTGTTCATAAGCAATCGCTAGCGAT
>CAZROJ010000138.1:9907-11436 GCA_964601665.1 uncultured Pirellulaceae bacterium | reverse complement strand
CTCGAGCAGTGATCTTTCGAAAACCAAAATAGCCTGATAGGCTCGCCAAGCCCTGAACAACATTGATTTGGCTGGTCGTGTGAGCCATGACGATGGGGCAGTTCCCCCCCACCTCAAAGTCCAGCTGAAAAGCTGGGCGTTCCAGCTCTCGGAATCACTATGAGACTTTTTCAAAAGTCGCTTCGAAAAATCAAGTTTCGCCATCGGAAACAGACGCCGCCGGAGAAGCCTCGGGTACTTTTTGTTTCGCATGAGGCGACGCGAACGGGTGCTCCAAAAATCATTTTGAATTTGCTGAAGCATTTTTCCAGCACCTGTGATGTCGCCTGCGAAACGATTTTGCTCAAAGGTGGACATATCGCCAAAGACTTTCAAAAGGATTCGATTGTCGATTGTTTCAATCTGGCCAATAGTCAACGCGACGAACTCCGCAGTCGGACGAAGGGGTTTGTCGGTAGGCATGGTGTCGACAGCCGACCGGTAGTGGCGATTTGCAATAGCATGGAGTCGCGTTTCATTACCCAAGATTTAAATGAAATGGGAATCCCCTGTGTCTCGTTGGTTCACGAATTGCCGTCTGGATACGGCAAACAAGAATACGGCGAGGTTTTCGATGTGTCACGGAAGGTTGTTTTTCCGGTCAACTTTGTTCGCGATGCTGCTCGAGCGGTCGCGCCTTTGCCCATGGACAAAACGCTGGTGCTGTCGCAGGGATTGTTGAATCCCCAGTTCGGCAAAGGGATTGCTCGGCAAGAAGCGTACGCGAGTATCAGGGCGGAATTGGGTTTGCCTGACGATGCATTTATCGTTTTAGGTTGCGGCACGCTGGACTTGCGGAAGGGTATCGATCACTTCGCCAATATCGCTCGTCGTGTCGTGGATTCGGCTGGGCCTGGTCGTCCGATTCATTTTGTTTGGGTTGGTGAAGGACCGCGTTGGTCTCATTCGTTGTACCACTATGTGAAACTGGATTTGGCCAAGTGCAATGCGGATGGTCGCGTGCACTTCATCGGCGACCGAGAAAATGTCGAACCCTATTTTATGGGGGCTGACTGTTTCCTGATGTGTTCACGTGTGGACCCGTTTCCGTGCGTGATTCACGAAGCGATGGCGGCGAGTTTGCCGGTGATTGCTTTTGAAGATGCCGGTGGCGCCCCTGAGGCGTTAAGCGGTGGTGCGGGGTTCGTTGTGCCCTACGCGGACTTTCGTCGAGTCGCCGATATGATTGGGTTAATGCGAGATCATCCAGCGGTGACGGTTGGGCTGCGAGAGCGATCGTTGCGACGAGTCCAAGAGCAGTACCGTTTTGTCGACTACGCGGAAAAGATGATCGATGTTTGCGAATCGGTCAGCGGAATATCGATTCGCAAACCCAAGGAAGGCGGTCAGCAGGATTTTGGTCTAAGAATTCATCGCGCGGCTTAACTAAATAACGGTCACGACAAAAGTTTCGTTTCCAATCGGTTACGATTCAGGCTGTTCACTCGTGCAGCCGATCACTCCTAGGTTGTGAATTTTCGGGATGTCGA
>CAZROJ010000138.1:5433-9807 GCA_964601665.1 uncultured Pirellulaceae bacterium | reverse complement strand
CGGTTCAGTGGTTAGGCGATCGCGCCGGTTCAGTGGCTTGGGAAACCGTGGCTGTCGCCAAACGGGCTAATTAATTCACGAACGATCATGCTGGCATCTTTAACTCATACGCAATTCCAGTTTCCTGTACTAGCGACTTGTTTCTCACATCGCCAGAAAAGAATCGCTTGAACCAACCAGCACCTACCAGCAAAACGGCTCATCGACCTTGATGGGTTGAGCTGATCGTCTTGATCGAGATGGTAACCGCGTTTGGGTTGTAGCGATCATGGCAATTAAGCGTCCGGCGGCCAGCGGTACGTCCCGCCCTTTTTTGCTTTGAGGCGCGCCGTTTCGACTGCGTAATCTAAATTTCAAACGAAAAGGTCCGTTTGTCATTCTTGTTTTACAAAGTCCAGCCTCGTGTCCCCACAAACACCCTCGTCGTCTTCTCATTCGCCAGCTGCAACGGCATCGCCGGCACTGGCCGATTCTCGCATAACCAATTCATTTTCACCAAAAGGTGCGGGCAAAGGTGCGGGCCTCGTGAAAGTCTTGCATCTGATCAATGGCGAGCATTTTTCGGGGGCTGAACGAGTCCAAGATTTGTTAGGCATGGCGCTGCCGGAATTTGGATTCGAGGCAGGTTTTGCTTGTGTGAAGCCGAAAAAATTCCCCGAAGTTCGCAACGCGGTCGAGTGTGAACTCTTCAATACCGAAATGAAATCGAAGCTTGATTTTGGCTGTGCCGGTCGCGTCGCAAAAGTCGCGAGAGATAACGATTATCGGCTCATTCACGCCCATACGCCTCGGACTTTGCTGATCGGTCAATTGGCGGCGAAGAAGCTTGGCTGCCCGCTGGTGTACCACGTTCACAGTCCAGTCGGACGCGATAGCGAGCGTGGTTTTAGCAATCGAATCAATACGATGATCGAAAAGTGGAGCCTCAAAAAAGTCGATCGGATGATTTGCGTTTCCAGTAGCTTGGCCGGTTACATGGCCGAGCTGGGCCATCCCAAATCAAAGATTGTGGTGGTTTCAAATGGTGTTCAAGCCATTCAAGATTTACCAAAACCAGAACAGCCGACCGAACCATGGACGATTGGCACGATGGCGTTGTTCCGGCCACGAAAGGGGACCGAAGTCTTACTGAATGCGTTGGCAATTTTGAAACAAGAAAACGTCAGCGTACGATTGCGTGCCGTCGGTCCGTTTGAAACGCCCGAGTACGAAAACGATATCATGCGACAGGTGCAGCAACTGGGTGTGGGAGATATGATCGACTGGATGGGGTTCCAAACGGACGTCAACCAGCAACTGCGCAACATGGATTTGTTTGTCTTGCCGAGCCTTTACGGCGAAGGCTTGCCGATGGTTGTGCTGGAGTCGATGGCCAACGCAATTCCGGTGGTGGCCAGTCGAGTCGAAGGCATTCCCGAAGCGGTACGAGACGGCATGGATGGGCTCATTTTTGAACCCGGCGACGCGCAGGATCTGGCGAACAAGCTGCGGTCAATGATTGGCGATTGTGAGCGATGGAAGGCGATGAGTGCGAGTGCGGTCGAACGTCAAAGAACCGAGCTTTCGGATCTGAGCATGGCGCGGGGCGTCGCTGAAGTCTACGAATCGCTGTTGAGCTGATTGACGATTCAATCGAGCCTCCGCAGGTTGGCAAGCGATTGCCGATGTCGCTTGAACGCGTTCGAATTTCAATTGCCGATTGCCTGCCGGGCGTTTTATCAGTCGCCCCGGATCAGCGACATGAATTCTTGCCGAGTCGATTGGTTGGTTTTAAATTCACCGGTCAAGGCACTGGTAATGGTTTTCGCTCCGGCTTTGCGAACGCCGCGAATGGACATGCACGAATGTTCGGCGCTGACAACAACCGCCGTGCCGGAGGATTGCAGGTGTTCGTTGACCAGTGTCGCGATGGTCTTGGTCATCCGTTCTTGGACTTGAGGCTTGCGAGAAACTTCTTCCACCACGCGCGCGATTTTGCTTAGCCCCGTGACCTTGCCTTTGGGAATGTAGGCCACGTGAGCCACGCCGTAAAACGGTAACAAGTGATGCTCGCACATGCTGGTGAAGCTGATGTCGCGGATCAAAACCATCTCGTTGTAGTGCTCGGGAAACGTGACTTTCAGATGCCGCGATGGGTCCAAGCGAAGGCCGGCAAACATTTCCGCGTACATGCTGGCGACTCGCCGCGGCGTTTCCAATAAGCCATCGCGATCGGGGTCTTCGCCGATGGCTTCCAAGATTGATCGGACGGCCGCCTTGATTTTTGGAAAGTCGATTTCAGTTTCGAGTGGTTGGTGTGTCAAAGCTTTAGTTCCAAATCGGGCGGAAAAATATATCCGAAATCAAAATTAAGATTCGAATGGCCGGGCGTAAATTGAGTTGGCAAAGATCGGCAGGATCAAGCAAAAAACGAGTCATAATTCTAGATCCTGCGGGCCGATTTGTGCAGGGCAGAATCGAAGAAGATGCGGCGACGAAACGGCCAGGCAATGTTGCGGGGCGAATTTAATCTGGTCAGCAGGTCATCGAGTCACGTTCATCGGCATGGGATCAAGTCGCCTTCATCCGCGTTGCCGTCGGTGTTGACATTTATTCAAGGACTACTCTGGCGTGACACGCAAGCTGCGCTGGCTGGAGTAAACGCGGCCGTGGCGGTCGGTTGTCTCGGCGGCTATCACGTGAACGCCGGGCTCAAGTTCAGGAAGCTTGCCGTGCCAAAGGTGTTGGCTGACGACGGGTCGAGCCAGCGGAGCGTCTTCGTCCTTGTCACGCTCGCGGAGTCGCAAGTAGTATGGATCGACGACTTGTTTCTTTTCCAGTTCAAGCCATCGTTGAGCACCGTCGATCTGGATCTTGACTTTGGATTTTTCGGAGCCGTTATAAACGTTGACCCAAATCTCGGTGCCTTTGGATTTCGATGACGCAACTTGGGTCGGGAGTTCGATGCGAAGTTGATCCGTCGCCGGACGTCCGGCGGCTCGGAAGTCCAATCGGTAACCGTCGCGGTCGAAATTCATGATCGAATAGCCGTTGGGTGCGCCGTCGGACATCGTCGTGTGCGGAACTCCATTTTCATTTTTCGCGCCCGACCACCAACTGCCGCTGACGGTTACGTTCACGATATGATGATGAGGCTTGTCGCCGTTGAAGCCGTCTTGCTTGTCTAAAAATAAATGGCGATGGTCGTGGGTGTGACCGGAGATGGAAATACAGTACGGGCGGTTTTCAATCAGCCGAAAAAGTTTGTCTTTGTCCTGGAGCCCCATGATGGGCACGTGCATCAACAGCACGACCATTTGAGATTTTGGAGTCAGGTCCAAGTCGCGTTTGATAAATTCAAGTTGTCGTTCGCCCAGAACGGGCGTGTAATGCCGGCGAGCAATTCGTTCGGTCGGTTCGGACCAGCCGATCGTGTCCAACACGATAAAGTGAACTTGCCCATGGTCGAAAGAATAATACGAGGGTCCATAAGTTTCTTCAAAGGTCTCATTGATGTGTCGGCGATGTTGGGCGTCTAAATTGATGTCGTGGTTGCCAATCACGTTGTACCAAGGGATTCCGATTAACGCGATGGTTTGGTTGAGCGATTTGAAGGTCGACAAATTGTCGAAGGCAATGTCGCCGAGCGTGACGCCGAATGCATGATCGTCGCGGCCGATAAGATCTTTGACGACGTCTTGAGCGATGTAGTCGACTTCTTTGTCGTTGCGAGGTTGAGGATCGCCAAACAAAAGAATTTTGAAGCGTTCGGATTCTTGGCTTGGATAGAGCGGAAAGTTGATCGACTGGGGCAGCGGGCCGGTGGGTTGGGTGCCGGGGAATTTTAAAGCGGGCGAGCCATTGGGTTTGTGAAGGTAGAAAAACTTGGGCAGATTGTTTTCGTCCAAGCGGCTGCGGAAGTTGTTGGGCTTGATTACGAAAATCGCATCTTCGTTTTTAATTGGCAATTCGTAGCGGCCGCTTGCGTCGGTGGTGGTGATGTCCAAGCCGTTGGAGACGCGGACTCCCGAAAAGAGGGCGTCGGAAGCGTCGAGCTTTCCGTTGTTGTTTTGGTCGACGAAAACAACCCCGCGCGCCATCGATTTTGTGCTCTTGGTTGGCTGCGCTTCAGTGGTCTGTTGTGTCTTTGTTGAAGTCGCCGATGTAACGGCTTGGCCGCAACAGGTTGAAACGTATACGGACGAGCCGGACATCAAAAGGAAAACGGTTGCGGTGGCAATAACGTAGACGGCTTGCTGGATTCTCATAGGTACGCGAAGGGAAAGTTTTTTAAGTAGGCAAAATGTGATTGCTGGAATGGCGTTGAATGGCTGACCAGTATCATGACCGAATTGGCTGGGGATGCAAGTTTTCAAAAAGCGATCGTTGTGCGAA